>JAXMLJ010000154.1:0-8275 GCA_034368805.1 Coriobacteriia bacterium | reverse complement strand
GGGCACCGAGATGGTCATGCCCGGCGACAACGTCGAGATCCGCGGCGAGCTCATCGGCCCCATCGCGATGGAAGACGGCCTTCGCTTCGCTATCCGCGAAGGTGGTCGCACCGTCGGTTCGGGTCGTGTAACGAAGATCCTGAAGTAGGTCGCTCCACCCGTTGAACGAGACGGGGCCTGGCTTCGGTCGGGCCCCGTTTTGCCCGCTTGAAGGGTATGTCGCGCGGTTTGACAGTGCCAAAGAGCGGGTGTTAGATTACGCTACCGTGCGGCCGGATGCCGGAAGGCCCGGCTGATGGCCGTGAGGAGGAACCGATGAGGACGCTCGTGACGCTGGCGTGCACTGAGTGCAAGCGCCGCAACTACACGACGAACAAGAACAAGCAGAACAACCCCGAGCGGATCGAGTACAAGAAGTACTGCAAGTGGTGCCAGACCCACACGCTCCACAAGGAGACCCGCTAGACGCATTCGTGCGTGGCGTTCGTGTGAGGTTCACAGGGCAGTAGCTCCAACGGTAGAGCGCCGGTCTCCAAAACCGGATGTTGGGGGGTCGAATCCCTCCTGCCCTGCCAGAAACGTTTCGCTGCGGTACGCCGCGGCGCGAGATGACCGGTTCCGCGGACGCGGAACGGAAGAGGTGTGAGGACAGATGGCCCAGGCGAACAAGAGCGCGGCGAAACCAGGCATCTTCGCGCGCTTCGGCAAGTACCTCCATGACGTGCGCACCGAACTGCGCCGCGTCATCTGGCCTTCGCGCGCCGAGGTCATCAACTCCAGCGTGGTGGTCATCATCACGCTCATCTTCTTCGTGTTGTTCACGCTGGCGATCGACAGCGTCGCGTCCTTCCTCTTCATCGACGTGCTCGCCGGGATCGGCAGGTAGGGGCACATATGGCAAAGAAGTGGTACGTCATCCACACGTATTCCGGCTACGAGAACAAGGTGGCAGCCAACCTGCGTCATCGCATCGAGTCGATGGGTATGCAGGAGCGCATCTTCGACGTCTTCATCCCGAAGGAGAAGGTGACGGACCTCAAGAGCGGCGGCCGTAAGGTCACCACCGAGAAGAAGGTCTTTCCCGGCTACATCCTCGTTCAGATGGAACTCGACGACGACTCGTGGTACGTGGTGCGCAATACGCCCGGCGTCACCGGTTTCGTGGGCGCGCAGGCCAAGCCGGTCGCGCTCTCGCGCGCCGAGGTCGAGCGCATCAAGGGGCGCGTGGCGTCCTCGGCCAAGCCCAAGACGTTCACGGATTTCGTCGAAGGCGCACCGGTGAAGGTCACCGCCGGACCGCTTGCGGACTTCGACGGTGTCATCGCCGAGGTCAACGCCGACCAGGGCAAGATCAAGGTCATGGTATCGATCTTCGGCCGCGAGACTCCCGTCGAACTCGGCTTCGATCAGGTGGCAAAGCTGTAGGCAAGACGGGTCGTCCGTGCCGGAGGGGACGTCCTTCCGGGCTTCTCGCGGATGCGGTCCGTTGCGATAGACGAACAGTACCGGCGCGCACGTGCGCCGAGAGGTGAGGTCAGGAGACATGGCGAAGAAAGTCGTCGGATTCATCAAGCTGCAGATCCCCGGTGGTCAGGCCAACCCGGCGCCCCCCGTGGGTCCCGCACTCGGCCAGCACCAGGTCAACATCATGCAGTTCTGCCAGGCGTTCAACGCCGACACGCAGGACAAGATGGGCACCATCATCCCGGTCGAGATCACGGTCTACGAGGACCGTTCGATCACGTACATCCTCAAGACCCCGCCGGCAGCGGTGCTGCTCAAGCAGGCCGCCGGCATCGAGTCCGGATCGGCGACCCCCAACCGCACGAAGGTCGCCGCGGTCACCCGGGACCAGGTGCGCCAGATCGCCGAGACCAAGATGCCCGATCTGAACGCCAACGATATCGAGGGCGCGATGAAGATCATCGAAGGAACGGCGCGCTCGATGGGCATCACGGTAGAAGGCTAGTCCATCGCCGGCGATACAGCCGGGGATGTCTATGTGGGAGGGCACTCGCAGCCCGCTGACCACGAGGAGGAACCATGAAGCGAGGCAAGAGGATGACGGCATCGCTCGCCGCCGTCGATCGCGAGCGGCTCTACAGCCCGCTCGAGGCGATGAGGCTCGCCAAGGAAATGGCTTCGGCCAAGTTCGACGAGACCGTTGAGGTCCACTTCCGTCTCGGCGTCGACACCCGTCAGGCAGACCAGCAGGTCCGCGGCAGCGTGTCGCTTCCCGCCGGCACCGGCAAGGACGTCCGTGTGGCCGTGTTCGCTCAGGGCGAGAAGGCCAAGGAGGCCGAGGAGGCCGGCGCGGACATCGTCGGTGCAGACGACCTCGTCGAGAAGATCTCCGGCGGCTTCCTCGACTTTGACGCCACAGTGGCCACGCCCGACATGATGAGCAAGGTCGGCCGGCTCGGTAAGATCCTCGGCACGCGCGGACTGATGCCGAACCCCAAGCTCGGCACCGTGACCATGGACATCGCGCGAGTCGTGGGCGAGCTCAAGGCCGGTCGCGTCGAGTACCGCGCCGACAAGTTCGGCATCGCGCACGTCGGCATCGGCAAGAAATCCTTCACCGTCGAGGCGCTCGTGGAGAACTACGGCACCCTGCTCGACGAGATACTGCGAGTGAAGCCGGCGTCTTCGAAGGGCAAGTACATCAAGTCGATCACGATCTCCACGACCATGGGCCCTGGCATCAAGGTAGACCCGCTCAGGACCCGGGCTCTGCTCGAGGAGGGCTAGGCCGCAGGACTTGCGCTCGGGCGGGGGAGCGGTCATAATCGCCTCCGCTCTGCAATTGACAACACACGCACGACCGCTGCCAGAGACAGCAGGCGCCCGGAGGCATCCGGGCCTAAGTGGACCGAGCCCGGTCCGGCCCGCCGAGGTGGAGCAAATGGAACGCTCGACGCTTCGTGCGTCTTCGGACCGTGGCCTCCGCTGGAACCGGCGGGGGCCACGTCGCATTTCCCGGGGATGTACATCCCGCGCGACTCGGCCCAACGGGCTTGCAGTCGCGCGTGTGATGGAAAGGAGGGAAGTGTATGCCGACATCGGAAAAGCAGGTGCGCGTGGCCGAGGTCAAGGACCGCCTGGCGGCATCAGGCGGCGTGATCATGGCCGACTACCGAGGTCTGACCGTGAAGCAGATGCGCATACTGCGCACGTCGCTGCGCGAAGCAGGCGCCGAGGTGACCGTGTACAAGAACTCGCTCACACAGATAGCCATGCGTGAGCTCGGGCTGCCGAACATGGACGAGTATCTCCAGGGTCCGACGGTCTTTGTCTTCACTCCCGATGACCCCGTCGCATCGGCCAAGGCGCTGCTCGCCTTCGCCAAGGAGTACAAGGTCTTCTCGTTCAAGGGCGGACTCATCGACGGCCAGGTCGTCGACGGCGCTACCATCAAGGCGATAGCGCAGCTGCCGTCACGCGAGGAGCTCATCGCGAAGCTCATGGGCACGATGCTCAACCCGCTACGCAATCTCATGGCGATGGCCAATGCACCCGTTGGAGCTTTCGCCCGTACGCTCCAGGCAGTGGCCGACCAGAAGGCCGCCGCGTAGAAGGCACGACCGACAGGACACAGGTGGGTGTGCGGCGGTCGAGCCGCGGCCCGGACAGAACAAGGAGTATGAAGAATGGCTGATCTCAAGCGCGAAGACATCCTCGAGTGGGTCAAGGCCGCTCCCGCCCTCGAGCTCGCCGAGCTCGTCAAGGAGATGGAAGAAGTCTTTGGTGTCTCGGCCGCTGCGCCGGTTGCCGCTGCCGCCGCCGCTCCGGCTGGCGAGGCCGCTGTGGAGGAGAAGGACAGCTTCGACGTCGTCATCGTTGCCGCCGGCGACAAGAAGATCCAGGTCATCAAGAGCGTCCGCGAGATCGATGGCAGCCTTGGCCTCAAGGAAGCCAAGGATCTCGTCGACAGCGCGCCGAAGGCCGTGCTCTCCGGCGTGACGAAGGAGAAGGCCGAAGAGGCCAAGGCCAAGCTCGAGGAGGCCGGCGCCACCGTCGAGGTCAAGTAGACGGATCTGGCGTGGGGCCGCATCGAGCCTCGATGTTCCCGTGGCCGGTGGCGCATGATCGCGCCACCGGCCACGACGCACGACAGAACTGAAGCGAGCGCTGGTTGACCGGGAGAGACCTCTTGGGTAAACTGAACGTTTGCTACTCTCAGTACGCCGCTCGGGTATAAGGAGGAATCACCTGGTGCCGCGCGAAGTAGGTTCCCCCGCTCCCGCTGGTATTCGCCAGCGCCGTTCGTTCGCCAAGATCCCCGAGATTCTGGATGTCCCGAATCTCATTGCGATCCAGACAGACAGCTTCAAGTGGTTCCTCGATGAGGGCCTCAACGACACGTTCCAGGACATCTCCCCGATAAGCGACTTCACCGACACGCTGGCCGTCGAGTTCGGCGGGCACGAGTTCGGTGATGCCAAGTACTCCGTCGAGGAGTGCAAGGAGAAGGACATGTCGTTCCAGGCGCCCCTGTTCGTTGAGGTGCGCTTCATCAACAAGGAGACCGGCGAGATCAAGGAGCAGCAGGTCTTCATGGGCGACTTCCCGCTCATGACCGACCGCGGCACCTTCGTGATCAACGGCACCGAGCGTGTCGTCGTCTCCCAGCTCGTTCGCTCACCGGGCGCCTACTTCAAGTGGGACATCCGGAACAACAAGAGCTACGCCGTGGGTTCGGTCATCCCGAGCCGCGGCGCCTGGCTCGAGTTCGAGATCGGCCGCCCGTGGTTCTCGTGGGTGGCTTCCGGCCGTCCCATGGAGGCCGACAAGCAGTTCGGCGAGGCGTACGTCCGCGTCGACCGCAAGCGTAAGGTGCCCGCGACCGTCCTCATCCGCGCGCTCGGCATCGCCGAGACGGAAGAGGAGATGCTCGAGGTCCTCGGCGATACCTTCGTCGTGCGTCGCACCCTTGAGCGCGATCACACCACCACCCGCGAAGAGGCGCTCATAGAACTCTACAAGCGCCTTCGTCCGGGTGAGCCGGCCAACGTCGAGTCGGCGCGCTCGCTGCTCGACGGGCTGTTCTTCAACCCGCAGCGCTACGATCTCGGCAAGGTCGGGCGCTTCATGCTCAACCGCAAGCTCGGTGTCGGCGTGCCTGAAGAGATCCACACGCTCACGAACGAGGACGTCGTCGGGATGCTCAAGTTCCTGTTCGGCCTCTGGGAGCAGGACTATCGCGAGCACTCGACCGAGGACGTGCTGGCAACCATCCGCGCCAAGTACGATGCGGTCCGCCTCGGCGCCGAGGACCGTGTCTACGAGGTCGACGACATCGACCACTTCGGCAACCGCCGCGTGCGCTCGGTCGGCGAGCTCATCCAGAACCAGTTCCGCATAGGTCTGGCGCGCATGGAGCGCGTCGTTCGCGAGCGCATGACGACGCAGGACGTGGAGCAGATCACGCCGCAGTCGCTCATCAACATCCGGCCGATCGTGGCGAGCATCAAGGAGTTCTTCGGATCCTCGCAGCTGTCGCAGTTCATGGACCAGACCAATCCGCTTGGCGGGCTCACGCACAAGCGTCGCGTATCCGCCCTCGGCCCCGGTGGCTTGTCCCGCGAGCGTGCCGGCTTCGAGGTTCGAGACGTGCACCCGTCACACTACGGGCGCATGTGCCCCATCGAGACGCCGGAAGGCCCGAACATCGGTCTCATCGGCTCGCTCGCGACCTTCGCGCGCATCAACGACTACGGCTTCATCGAGACGCCGTACCGCAAGGTCATCAAGGGCAAGGTCACCGATGAGATCCAGTACCTGACGGCAGACGCGGACGAGCTGTACATCATCGCGCAGGCCGGAGAGCCGATCGATCCGAAGACCGGGAAGTTCCTGAACGAAAAGGTGCTCTGCATCATCAAGGGCGGCGAGCCGATCGACGCGGCGCCTGAAGAAGTCGACTACATGGACGTGAGTGCCCGTCAGATCGTGTCGGTAGCAACGGCGCTCATCCCCTTCCTCGAGCACGACGACGCGAACCGCGCCCTGATGGGCTCGAACATGCAGCGTCAGGCCGTGCCGCTGCTCACGCCGGCCGCGCCGCTCATCGGCACCGGTATGGAGTACCGCGCTGCCGTCGACACCGGCGAGATCGTGCTCGCGCGTCATGCGGGAACGGTCACGAGTGTGGATAGCACGTCGATCGAAGTCACCTCCAAGGAGGGCGTCGATCGCTACGTGTTGCCGAAGTTCATGCGTTCGAACCAGGGCACCTGCATCAACCACAAGCCGCTGGTATCCACCGGTGACAGGGTCGTCGAAGGCCAGGTACTGGCCGACGGTCCGTCGACCGAGGCGGGCGAACTCGGGCTCGGCCAGAACCTTCTCGTGGCGTTCATGCCATGGGAGGGCTACAACTACGAAGATGCGATCATCCTTTCGGAGCGCGTCGTGCGCGACGACCTCCTGACCTCGATCCACATCGAGGAGTACGAGGTCGAGGCTCGCGACACCAAGCTCGGCCCGGAGGAGATAACTCGGGAGATTCCCAACGTCGGTGAGGATATCCTGGCCAACCTCGACGAGGACGGCATCATCCGCATCGGTGCCGAGGTGTTCCCGGGCGACGTGCTCGTAGGCAAGGTCACGCCGAAGGGTGAGACGGAGTTGACGGCTGAGGAGCGCCTGTTGCGCGCGATCTTCGGCGAGAAGGCGCGGGAGGTCCGTGACACGAGCCTCAAGGTCCCGCACGGTGAGACCGGCCGCGTGATCTCGGTCCACAAGATGAGCCGTGACAACGGCGACGACCTGAACCCGGGCGTCGACGAGCTCGTGCGTGTGTACGTCGCGCAGAAGCGCAAGATCCAGGAGGGCGACAAGCTCGCCGGTCGTCATGGCAACAAGGGCGTCATCTCCAAGATCCTGCCGGTTGAGGACATGCCGTTCCTGGCCGACGGAACCCCGGTCGACATCGTCTTGAACCCGCTCGGCGTGCCGAGCCGTATGAACATCGGGCAGCTGCTCGAGACGCACCTCGGCTGGGCAGCGCATGTGGGTTGGAGTGACGAGGCGAAGCAGAGCGAGCCGGTCGACGGTCCGATCCATGTGGCCACACCGGTGTTTGACGGCGCGCGCGAGGAGGAGATCTCCGACACGCTCGTCAAGGCCGACCGGAACATCAAGCTGAAGGCCGGGCGTCGCTACGGCAAGAAGGTGCACGATGCGTTCGTGCCGACTATCGACGGTCACGGCAAGACCGTGCTCTTCGATGGCCGCACCGGCGAACCGTTCCGTCAGCCGGTCACGATCGGCTTCATCTACATACTGAAGCTGCTTCACCTGGTCGACGACAAGATCCACGCACGCTCGACCGGCCCGTACTCGCTCATCACCCAGCAGCCGCTCGGTGGTAAGGCTCAGTTCGGTGGCCAGCGCTTCGGTGAGATGGAAGTCTGGGCCCTGTACGCGTACGGCGCTGCCTACGTGCTTCAGGAGATACTCACCATCAAGTCGGACGACGTCCTCGGCCGCGTGAAGGCCTACGAGGCGATCGTCAAGGGCGAGAACATTCCCGAGCCGGGTATTCCCGAGAGCTTCAAGGTCCTCGTCAAGGAGATGCAGTCGTTGTGCCTGGACGTGGAGATCATGTCCGAGAGCGGCGAGGAGATCGAACTCAAGGAAGACGAGGACGATGTCTTCCGCACGGCCGAGGAGTTGGGGCTCGACCTCACGGGCATGGACAGCGCCCGACCCCGGTCGACGAGTGGTGACGAGGGCTCGCTCGAGGATCTCGACATGTCCGAGATCGACCTGTCGCTCGAGATCGGTGAGAGCGACCTCGGCGCAAGCGTCGAGGAGTAGCGGCCGGATGGATCGAACGGGTGGGCGCCCGGCCACGTAGGGGCGCTGACCGGATGGAGGAATGAACGTTGCTCGACGTCGACGTCAACAACTTCGATAGGCTCCGTATCGGACTTGCGAGTTCCGAACAGATCCGCCAGTGGTCGCGTGGCGAGGTCAAGAAGCCTGAGACGATCAACTACCGCACGCTCAAGCCCGAGAAGGACGGACTCTTCTGCGAGAAGATCTTCGGTCCGACGAAGGACTGGGAGTGCTACTGCGGCAAGTACAAGCGCGTGCGCTTCAAGGGCATCATCTGCGAACGCTGCGGCGTGGAGGTCACGCGCGCGAAGGTTCGCCGTGAGCGCATGGGCCACATCGAGCTCGCCGCGCCGGTCAGCCACATCTGGTACTTCAAGGGTGTGCCGAGTCGCATGGGCTACCTCCTCGATATCGCCCCACGCGATCTGGA
>JAXMLJ010000153.1:0-19856 GCA_034368805.1 Coriobacteriia bacterium | reverse complement strand
CATCGTGGCCGAGTCAGGTGGCGTGGCGAGCGACTTCGACGGCCAGCCATGGACGATCAAGACCCGCGACATCATAGCGGCGAACCCCGCGCTCCATGCCGTCATGCTCGACGCGATCCGGCAGGCCGACGGCCGCTGACGGCTGCGCCCTACTGACCCGGTCTCCTCGGCGCCGTGTCCTCCTCGTACGAGAGGCCGAGGTCGCCGAGCACCTTGGCCACCGCCCGCTCGCCGCTCTCGATGCAGTTGGGGATCCCCACCCCGCGATAGGCGCCGCCCGCAAGCGCGAACGCCCGTACACCCGCGCTCAGCCGCTCGATCTCGTCCACCCGATCGAGATGCCCCAGCGTGTACTGCGGCATACCGCCGGTCCATCGGTAGACACTCGCGAAGACAGGCTGGACGTCAGGTCCCATACCGAGAAGATCGACGATCTGCGCACGGATCGTCTCGATGATCTCCTCATCGCTCGCCTCGAGCAGGTGCTGGTTGCGCGGGCCGCCGATGAAGCCCCGCAGCAGCACGCGGCCATCAGGCGCGCGATCGGGCCACTTCGACGACGAGAGCGTGACCGCCAGTAGCGGACGGTTCTCCACGATCGGCGAGAGGATGCCGAACCACTTCGTGTCGGCCGGGAAGTCCGCGCTGCGAAACGCCATCGGCACGGTCGCAGACGACGAACACGGTATCGCAGCGAGCAGATCGGCGATGGCGCCGTCCACCTGGCGCGCGAGCGGCTCGGCCGCCCACGCCTCGGTAGCGACGATCACCGCGTCGCCTGCGAGCGCTCGACCGTCATCGAGTGTCACGCGCCAAGCGTCATCCGCGTGCTCGACGGCGGTGGCCGCAGCGCCCGTGATGATGCGTTCGCGCCCGACCGCCTCGGCCATGCCATCGGTGAGCTGTTGCATGCCGCCGTAGAAGGTGTTGAAGAACGCCCACGGCCTGGCTCCTGGCTTCGGCGGATGCTTCTTGCTCATCGCTTCGCGCTTCTTGCGCTCGGCCAGGAAGCCGCGAATGAGCGAGCCGAACTCCTGCTCCATGTCGAGGAAGTTGGGGAAGGTCGCCGCGAGCGACATCTCGCGAGGATCCGAGGCGTGAACGCCGCCGACGAGCGGCTCGGCGAGGCGGTCGAGCGACTCGCGACCCATGCGCCGCACCACGAAGTGCTCGAGCGTCTCGTCGTGGTCCTGTGCGGTCTCGCCGTCGGCCCAGCGGACCGTGCGCGGCAGCACCAGATCGAGCGCCATGCGGAACTTGGCCGACCACGAGTACAGGCGCGTCGTGGCGAGCGGAACGAGTTTGGTGGGCGCGAACATCATGATGCCGTCGGGGAGCTCGACCAGGCGGCCGCCCCTCACGATGAGCGTCTTCTTGTTCTCCTCGCGTGCGGGCACCATCGCGTCGCTCATGCCGAGCATACGCGCGATGCGCGCCACAGCCGGCTTGGTGGAGACGAACGCATCGCTTCCGCCGTCGACGACGTACTCGCCGCCATCGGGATCGGTGACGATATCGGTCGCGAGCTTGCCGCCAAGGCGGTCGTTGCGCTCGACGAGCACGCAGTCCACGTCGTGACCGGCCGCCGCCGCGCGCCTGACCTTGTATGCGGCGCCGAGCCCGGCAGCGCCGCCGCCGATGATGATGACCTTCTTCACGGCTAGTAGACCCGCCTCTCCTCGGTCGCGTCCTCGGACAGCATGATGCCTGCCTCGGTAAGCACCTTGACCACCGCGCGCTCCCCGCTCTCGAGCGCATTGGGAACACCCACGCCCCTATACGCGTTGCCCGCAAGCGCCATGCCTCGCACGTCGACCTCGAGACGCTCGATCTCGTCCACACGGTCGAGATGGCCGAGGGTGTACTGCGGCATGCCCCGCTCCCAGCGGAAGAGTCTCGCGTAACGCGGCCGGGCATCGGACGTGATGCCGATGAGCTCCGCCATCTGCGTCCGCGCGAGTTCGAGAAGTTCCTCGTCGCTTTGCTCGAGCACTGCCTGATCGCGCGGCCCGCCGAGGAACCCGCGGAGGAGCACTCGGCCTTCAGGCGCACGATCCGGCCATTTGGAGCTCATGAGCGAGACGCCCGTGAGCGGCCGGCGCTCCACGGCCGGCGTGAGGATCCCGTGCCAGCGCTTGTCGAACGGACAGTCGGACTCGTCGAACGCCAGGAGCGCGGTCGCACACGAGGACGACGGGATCGCAGCAAGCAGATCGGCGATGGCGCCGTGCACCGCTCTGACGAGCTCCGCAGCCGCCCAGACCTCGGTCGCCACGATCACCGCATCGCCGTCGAGCACCTCACCGGTCGAAAGCGTCACACGCCAGCCCTCCCCCGAACGCTCGATCGCGGTCGCGCCCACACCCGTTCGGATGTGCTCACGTCCCGCAGCGTCGGCCATACGGTCGCAGATGAACTGCAGACCTTCGTTGAACGACGAGAAGAACGTCCGACGCTTGGCCCCCGGCTTCGGGGGATACTTCTTCTTCATCTCCTCGACTCGCGTGCGCTGCGCCAGGAAGCCACGGACAAGAGAACCGTGCTTCTGTTCCATCTCGAGAAGCATCGGGTAGCGCGCAGCGACCGACATCTCGGAGGCCTCGTCTCCGTTCACGCCGGCCGACAGCGGCTCGGCGAGCCGGTCAAGTGCCTCGCGTCCGAGACGCCGCACGACGAGGCTCTCAAGCGTCTCGTCGTGGTCCTGCGCGGTCTCTCCCTCGGCCCAGCGTACCTTCCGCGCCAGCACGAGATCGAGCGCCATACGGAACTTCGCGGGCCACGAGTAGAGCCTGGAGGTGGCAAGCGGCAGCAGCTTGGTGGGCGCGAACATCATCATGCCGTCGGGCATCTCGACAAGACGCCCGCCCTTGACGATGAACGTCTTCTTGTTCTCCTCGAGCGTGCCGCACTCCTCGTCAAACACGCCGAGGAGCTTCGCCACCCGGTGCACCGCCGTCTTGTCGGTGAGAAACGAGTCGCTACCGCCATCGGCGATGTAGCGCCCACCGTCCGGATCGGGCGAGATGTCGGTCCATATCTTGCCGCCGAGCCGGTCGTCGCGCTCGACGAGGGAGAAGCTCACGTCGTGGCCGGCATCGGCCGCGCGCCTCACTTTGTAGGCGGCACCAAGCCCCGCGATCCCGCCACCGATGATGATGACTCGCATCCTGACAGCACTCCTTCAAGCTCGCGTGTCTGCATCCACGAGCGGTCGCCTGCCGGAGCTCCCGCGTCATCGTCCCCTACCGTTTCGTGCCGAGCACCCCTCTGACCGCCGCAGCGATGGCCGCCACGAACCGTGGGTCCGCATTGGGCACCGCCGAACGCGCGAACGCGACTGCCGCCGCATCCGCCCTGTCCCGTGCCACGATATCGAGGTCGTAGAGGGTCTCCATGTGGTCGGTCGCGAATCCGAGTGGTACGACGAGCACGCCGCCGCGGCCCGCAGCTCCGATGGCGTCGATCACGTCGTCAATGTCGGGGCCGAGCCACTCCCCGCCACGAGCACCCTTCGACTGATACGCAACGAGCCACGGGCGTGGTCCTGCCGCAGATCCATACGCGATGACGCCGGGGAACATCACCGTGTCCGAAGCTCCCGCGTGAAGTCCGAGCACTGCGGCCACGCGCTCTGCGCACTCCTCGAGTCCACGAACGTAGGCGTCATCATCGGCCACGTCGGCCTCGGGCAGACTGTGCGCCGAGAACACCACAGGCGCGTCAGGCACGTTCAGTACGGCGAGCGCATCAGCCGCGGCCTGGGCGTGCAGCTCGGTGAAGACCGGCAGCGCCGAGAGCAGCGGCGCTTCGACGGCGGTCACACCCGGACGTGCGGCGAGCGCCTCGTCCACAGCCGCGCGATACTCCCCGTGCGTGACCTTCGTCTCGTACGCCGAAAGCGCCATGGTCACGATGCGCTCGACGCCCGATGCCGCCAGCCGCGCGATCGCGTCCTCCACATACGGCTCCCAGTAGCGCATCCCGACCTCGACCGGCATCGACTCGCCTGCCTCCGCAAGCGCCGCCGATACGCCTTCGGCAAGCTCGCCGGCGATGCGGACGAGCGGGGACGAGCCACCGATCGCTTCATACCGCGCGCAGACGCGCTCGACGAGTTCGGGGGCGGGCTCCCGGCCCATGAGGTTGCACATGAACGGCGCGACCGCGTCGAGCGAGTCCGGCCCGCCGAACCCCGTGATGAGGACTCCGGTGCGCGGCATCTACGAAACCGAGCGGATACGCTCGCTGTGCTCGTGCACGTAGCGGATCATGGTCCGCGCCTTCTCCGGATCGCTCGTCTTGTGGATGCCGTGGCCGAGATTGAAGATGTGGCCCGGTCGGGTGCCCACGGCCTCGAGGATCTCGACGACCATACGCTCGAGTTCGTCGTCCGGCGCGAAGAGTGCGACCGGGTCGATGTTGCCCTGGATGGCGAAGCGCTCGTCGACCTGCTCGACCACGTGCTTCATATCCAGGCGCCAGTCCACGCCGAGCACGTCGCCGCCCGCCTGCTGCGCGAGATCGAGCATCGAAGTCGCACCGTTGGGAAAGTGGATGATCGGCACACCTTCCGGCACGACCTTCCTGCCGTGTTGGGTAAGCGCCTCGATCACACGCTTCGTGTACGGCAGCACCGAACGCTCGTAGTCACGCGGCGCCACGTAGCCCACCCAGCTGTCGAAGACCTGGATCGTCTGCGCGCCTGCGTCGATCTGCGCCGAGAGGTACGCGATCACCGTGTCCGTGATCTTGGTCATGAGTTCGTCCCAGACCTTCGGCTCGCCCCACATGAGCGCCTTGGTGTACTCGTAGTCGCGCGTGCCGTGGCCCTCGATCATGTAACTCGCGAGCGTGAACGGCGCACCGCCGAAGCCGATGAGCGGCACCTTTTTCTCGAGCTCGCCGCGGAGGATCTTGATGGTATCCATGACGTAACCGGTATCGCCGAGCGGGTCCGAGAGCCGGAGCTTGCGCACGTCGGCGGCGGTGCGGACCGGATTGTGGATGACCGGACCCTCGCCTTTGGCGAACTCGAGGTCAAGACCCATGCCGGGAAAGACCACGAGGATGTCGCTGAACAGGATCGCGGCGTCCACGCCGACAAGGTCGACCGGCTGCATCGTGACCTCGACAGCCAGCTCGGGCGTCCGGCACATCTCCAGGAAGCCGTGCTTCGCACGGATCTCGCGGTATTCGGCCATGTACCGGCCGGCCTGCCGCATCATCCACACCGGGGTGCTCTCGGTCACTTCGCGGCGCGCGGCGCGCAGGAACAGATCGTTGTACGCCATGGGGGGCTAGTCCTCCGCTTCGGGGTGCTGGAATCGTCGAACGAAGTGCATACTACCACGCCGGGTACGACCGCGGGCCCCGCGCATGCGCACGGGGCCCGCTGATCGATGCTCTCTGTGGTGATCGCTAGCTCGTGTGCGGCGCAGAGTCCACGATGATCCGAACGATCGACGGATCGGCGAGCGTCGAGATATCGCCGAGAGCCTCCATCTCGCGGTCCCCCGCGGCGATCTTGCGCAGGATCCGTCGCATGATCTTGCCCGAGCGAGTCTTGGGCAGTTCGGGGACGATGTGCACGTAGTCCGGACTCGCGATGGGCCCGATCTCCTCACGGACATGACCGCGGAGGATGCTCTCCATGCTGTCGGGGATATCGAGGCCGGTCTTCAAGATGACGTAGGCGTAGATGCCCTCGCCCTTGATCTCGTGCGGATAGCCGACGACAGCGGCCTCGGCGACGAGCGGATGGCTCACCAGCGCACTTTCCACCTCGGCAGTCCCCATGCGGTGACCGGAGACGTTGATGACGTCATCCACGCGGCCGAGCAGCCAGTAGAAGCCATCGTCGTCCTGGCGCGCGCCGTCACCGGTGAAGTACCGGCCCGGGAACGCGGTGAAGTAGACGCTCTTCATGAGTTCGTTGGCCGGGTCTCCCCAGGTGCCGCGCATCATCCCCGGCCACGGCTTGTTGATGCACAGCCGCCCACCACTGCCCTGCGGCGTGGGAGTACCGTCCTCGTTGAGGATCTCAGGCACGATCCCGAAGAAGGGCTTGGTCGCCGACCCCGGCTTCATCGGCGTCACTCCCGGCAGGTTCGTGATCATGTGGCCGCCGGTCTCGGTCTGCCAGTACGTATCGACGATCGGCACGTTCTCATGACCGATGTGCTTGTAGTACCACATCCATGCCTCTGGATTGATCGGCTCGCCGACGGTGCCAAGTACTCGCAGGGTGGAGAGATCGTACTTCGCCGGCCACGCCTCGCCCGACTTCATGAGTGCGCGGATGGCGGTGGGTGCGGTGTAGAACTGGTTCACGCCGTGCTTTTCGACGATCTCCCAGAAGCGCCCGGCGTCGGGATACGTCGGGATACCCTCGAACATGAGCGACGTGGCGCCGACTGCCAACGGACCGTAGACGATGTAGGTGTGACCGGTGACCCAGCCGATGTCGGCCGTACACCAGAACACGTCCTCGTCGTGGTAGTCAAACACGTACCGGAACGTCGTGGCCGCATACAGCAGATAGCCGGCGGTCGTGTGCAGCACGCCCTTTGGCTTGCCGGTCGAGCCTGACGTGTAGAGTATGAACAGCGGATCCTCGGCATCCATCCACTCGATGTCGCAGTGCTGCTTGATATCGTCAGCACGGACCTCCTCGTGGTACCAGAAGTCGCGTCCCGGCTCCATGTCGACGCGCGTGCGGGCGCGAGAGACGACGATGACCGTCTCGATCGTCGGGCACTCGTACAGCGCTGCGTCGGCCTCGGCCTTCAGCGGCACGACGCGCCCGCCGCGGATGCCCTCATCGGCGGTGATGAGCATCGTGGCGCCGCAGTCCTGGATGCGGTCGCGCAGCGCCGCCGACGAGAACCCGCCGAAGACGACCGAGTGGATCGCGCCGATGCGGGCGCATGCGAGCATCGCGATGGCGAGCTCCGGGATCATCGGCATGTAGAGGGCGACCCTATCGCCCTTCTTGACCCCGTGCTTCTTGAGGACGTTGGCGAACTTGCACACCTTGTAGTAGAGCGACTGATAGGTGTACATCTTCGTGCGGCCCTCGTCGGACTCCCAGATGAGCGCCGCCTTGTTGCGACGCCAGCCCTTGAGATGCCGATCGATACAGTTGTAGGTCACGTTGAGCTGGCCGCCCTCGAACCACTTGATGGACGGCTTCTCGAAGTCGTACTCGAGCACCGTGTGCCACTTCTTCTGCCAGTGAAGCATCTCCTCGGCCATGTCGGCCCAGAACCCCTCCGGGTCCTCCACCGAGCGACGGTACAACTCGTCGTACTCTTCCATCGTCTGGATGTGTGCGCGCTCCCTGACCCACTCGGGCGGCTGTACGATGCGATACTCCTGTGACAACGACTCGATCGCCTTGGATTCGCTCATCCGGTCGCTCCTTTCAACGTGTGAGTGGACTATGGCTCGTCGGTCCTGCAGCTGGCGAGCCACGTGCGAGTGTACGTTGGTGCCTACGGATGCACCTGCCTATCCTACCGGCTCACACGAGCCGGTAGCCGTCGGTTCCAGGTCAACGGCACCGCCTCGTCGGTCAACGGCTCCCCGGCACCGTAGCCGTAGCCGAACAGTTGCATTCACACGGCGAAGGCGTTAGGTTTTACACTACCTTGACAGTTTCCCTTCCCTAACATGCGGTGACGCGGGGAATCCGCCCCACCGCGGTTGCGGCATCATCGGCGACCGGCATCCCGATGCGTGGCGGTCACGCCACGAACAAACGCCGCCTGAGACTCAGGGGTAACAAGGGAAGGAATCAGGACGGCCCCGGCCCGAAGGTCGGGGCCGTCCCACGTTTCGGACTCGTCGCGAGTGCCTCAGCCGGTCTGCACCGCCGTGACGCCCCAACCTGTTCCCGTGTGTGTCGAGATCACGCTTCCCGCTTCGATCACGCGCATCTCCGCGACGTTGAAGCGCTCACGGATGGCCGCCTCGAGCCATGCGGCCTTGTCCGGCGACTCGGCGTGCTGGACCGCAAAGGCAGCCGCCCGGGTCGCATCGACCTGCCCCGCGACCCAGTCGACCGTCGCCTGGAGCGCCGCTTTGGCGCCTCTGGCCCGATGAACGGGCTCGAACGCGCCGTCGGGACCTACGGTGAGCAGCACCTTGAGATTGAGCATGCCGCCGACCAGTGCCGAGACCCGACCGATCCTGCCTCCGCGCGCAAGGTTCTCGAGCGTGTCGAGCCCTACGACCATGTGGACCCGGTCGCGGAGTTCCTCGAGCATGTCCTTGACCTCGTCGACCGTCGCGCCCGCCGCCGCAGCGCGCGCCGCCGCTACCGCCTGATAGCCCTCTCCCCACGACAGGTTGAGACTATCGAAGACGTGCACGCGCTCGCCGACGACGCGTGCCGCCTCGGTCGCCGACTCGAGCGTACCCGAGAGCCGGTTGGAGATGGTGACACATACGACCTCGGCACAGTGCTCGAGTGCCTGCTCGAACGCCGTGACGAACGCCCCGACCGAGGGCTGCGAGGTCTTCGGCAGCTCCTTAGCGGCGTTCATCCGACGGAAGAACTCCGAAAGCGACATGTCGCCGTCGGAGAACGTCTCGCCATCGATGCTCACGTTCAGCGGCACGATCGAGATGCCGAGTTCGGCGGCGACATCGCGCGGGATGTCCGATGTCGAGTCCGTGACCACGCATACCGTTCGTTCCATCGCTCGGCTCCTCACCTATCGTCACTGAAGTGGACCATGCCATGCGCCATCGCACGCCCGCCGATCACGTGCACATGCAGATGATGCACCGTCTGCATCGCGTCGCGACCGTTGTTGACGATCACGCGATACCCGCTCTCGGCAACGCCCTTGGCCTCGGCCACCCGCGGCGCGGCGGCCATCAGCGCGCAGAGCACCTCCGGGGGAACGTCGTCACCGAGGTCCTCATAGTGCTCCCTCGGTACGATCAGCGTGTGCACCGGACCTTGCGGGGCGATGTCGTCAAAGGCGACGATCAGGTCGTCCTCGAAGATGACCCGTGCGGGTATCTCACCCCGGGCGACCATGCAGAAGATACAGTCACTCACCGCACACCCCCTCCTCCGACACCTGCGCCGCTCCGGCACCCGCATCGTCCGACTCGAGCTCGCCGACAAGCATCATGACGCGTTGCTCGGCGGTGGCGAGCTTGGCCTGGCACGCCCTCAGCAGCGCCACGCCCCGCTCGTATCGCTCAAGGCTCTCCTCGAGTTCGAGCTGCCCGGACTCGAGCGCCTTCACGATCTGCTCGAGTTCGCCAAGCGCCGCACCGAACGTCATCTCCCCGGGCGCTCCTGCCTCCGACGTCATCTACTCCTCCGATCCGGTGTCTTCGACGACGCAACCGAGTCGCCCCCGGGCCAGGAGCACGCGCACCCGGTCCCCGGGAACCACCTGCGTGTGATCACGCACGACGCCACCGTCCTCTTCATAACATACCGCGAAGCCCCGCCCCAGTATCCCGAGCGGCGAGAGATCCTCGAGACGTGCCGCAGCGGCACCGAGCGCGCCACCCGTCTGGGCGAGCAGTACGCGCCCCGCCCCCGCAGCGCGCTCGCGACCCCGCGCCAGGGCCACACGCTCGCGCTCACCGAGCCGCGGACCGACACGCGCGAGCGACTCCGCAAAGCGCCGCATCGACTCCCGCTGACGCACGAGCCGCGCCGGCAACGCGCGCACGAGACCGCCCGCGAGCACATCGAGCGTCTGCTTCTGCGTCTCGAGTACAACGATCGGGTCGGCCAGTACCGGCCGGTGAGACAGGAGGTTCAGCCGATGGGCAGCGGCAGTGACGCGACCCGACAGCGCCGAGCCCAGCAGCCTACCTGCGGCATCAAGCCTGCGCGCCACCTCTTCCCGGTCAGGCGCGACGGCCTCGGCCGCCGCTGTCGGGGTCGAAGCGCGCATGTCGGCGACCATGTCTGCGATGCTCGTGTCGGGTTCGTGACCGATCCCGGTCACCACGGGCACCGGACACGCGACAACGGCTCGGGCGACCGCCTCGGCATTGAACGGCATCAGGTCCTCGTAACTGCCGCCGCCCCGCGCGAGGATCACGACTTCCACACCCGCAGACGAGCCGACTGCGGCCAGTCCCCGGACGATCTCGCCGACGGCCGAGTCGCCCTCGACGGCTACGCCCGCGATGACGAGTTCGGCGGACGGATAACGGCGCCCGAGGGTCTGAATGACATCATGGACGGCCTTGCCGCGAGGTGAAGTCACCAGCCCTATGCGGCCCGGGAAGCGGGGCAGCGGGCGCTTGCGGGCGAGATCCATCAGACCCTCGGCCTCAAGCCTGCGAGCGAGCTCGGCGACCTGGATCCTGAGCGCACCCTCGCCGGCCGCGACCACCGAACGTGCCTGGAACTGCATCCGTCCCTTCGGGGCATACGCAGTGAAGAAGCCGGTGATCTCGACGAGCTGCCCGTCGTTGAGCGCGACACCGCAGCCATCGTAGACATCACGCCACATGAGACAGGGCATGAGCGCCGATTCGTCCTTGAGTGAGAAGTACACCGCCTTGTAGCCGGGCTTGACGGTCGCCCCGGAGACCTCGCCGACGACACGGATCCGCACCTGCTCGAGGGCGCCCTTGGCAAGCGACATCGCATCGGCGACGCTCAGCGCACGCTCAGTCGGCGGCATCCGCACGCTCCTCCGACACCTCGGACAGCACGATCCGGCCATCGCGCATGGAGAGCGAGGACCGGCTGTCGAGCAGCGCCTCGAGCTCGGCACCGACCAACGTGCGCCGCCAGCCCCCGGCGAGCGGATGGCCGTCGCGTTCGCCGGCGGCGAACCGCTCGAGTTCGTCGCGGGTCGCGAGCAGCGTCAGGGCGACCCCGTGCTCACGCGCCCGGATCCGGCATACCGCCGATAGGACATCGGCGACCGGCTGGGCATCGGTGGGGACAAGGCTACGCTTGGGCAGCCGCAGGAGGTCCTCCTCGGGCACGGCCATGCCGTCGGCTATCGCCCTGAGTATCCCGGCGGCCATCTTGCCGGCTGCGCGGTCACCGACACCCCGGATTCCCGCCAGCGCAGCCGCGTCAGCGGGGCGGCGCCTGGCCACCTCTATGAGGCTCTCGTCCGAGACGAGCCAGCGCCGGGGCACATCGCGGCGCTGCGCCTCGGTCTCCCGCCACGCCGCCACCTCCCGCAACACGGCAAGCGACCGCCGATCGAGTGATGAAGCACGCTTGACCCGACGGTACTGCTCGCCAGGGTCCGCGAAGTACGTTGCCGGATCGGCGAGCCGCGCAAAGTCCGCCTCGAGCCACTCGAGCCGACCTTCGCGCTCGAGGCGCTCGCGCAAGATCTCGTACACCTTCGGCAAGTGCTCGACATCGGCGGCGGCGTACGCGAGCTGTGTGTCGCTCAGGGGCCGAACCGACCAGTCGGTGAACGTATCGGCCTTGTCGATCTCGGCGCCGAGAAGGTCGTGTACGAGCTGTGCGTAACCGACCTGCGTGGGGAAACCCGCGAGCGTGGCCGCGACCTGCGTGTCGAACAGCGGCCGCGGCGTCACGCCCGTCGCTTTGAGCAGCACCTCCACGTCCTGCGAGCCTGCATGGAACACCTTGACGGTCTCCGGCGACTCAAGCAGTGGCGCGAGGCGCCCCAACTCACCCTCGAGCGCGATCGCGTCGACCACGAAGACATCGCGATCGGTACCGATCTGGATCAGGCACAGCCGAGCGAAGTACGTCCGCTCCCGCATGAACTCTGTGTCTATGGCCACCACACGCTCCCCGGCAAGGGTTGCGCATGCGGCCTCAAGAGCAACGACGTCACCGATGTACAATGGACCTCCAGCCCGAAGTCAGGGGCACGCGCACCGCATCGCCGTGCCGAACCGAGTGTAGCCGAACGTTTCCGGGCGCACGAGGAGCAACCCGTGAACATACTCATCGTGAGTAACCTCAGATCCGGACTCGGTGACCCGGGCCTCTACGAGTTCATCCGCGAGCTCGGCTCCCATCACGCGGACGTCACCATGCGCTTCATGTCCGAGGGCACGGACCTCGGTCACCTCCTGCGAGACGCACACGAGTACGCTCGCATCATCGCGGCCGGCGGCGACGGGACCGTCTCGGCCATCGCGTACCAACTGAGGGACAGCGGCATCCCGCTCCTCGCCTACCCGGCCGGAACGGCCAACCTGCTCGCGCGAAACCTGCGGCTTCCCGTGGACCCCGTGGACCTGGCGGTGACCACGATGGCCGGGCGCACGGTGTCGATCGACCTCGGGGAGCTCGTCGTGCCGGCGCGCGGAGCGCGCGCCACCCGCCACATCGGATTCGCCATCGCCGCCGGTGTCGGCTACGACGCCTCTGTCATGGAGACCGCCCAGGGTCTGAAGCAGACGCTCGGCGAAGGCGCCTACATCATCGGCGCGCTGCAGAACCTCGCGCCGACGGTGGCCCGCTTCACCATCGAGTTGGACGCCAGCACGATCGAGACCGAGGGCATCGCAGTGTTGCTCGTCAACCTCGCCCGGATCCAATTCGACCTCGAGGTGGCACACGGCAGCGATGCGCAAGACGGGCTGCTCGAGGTCGTCGTTCTCAAGACACGGACTGCGGCCGGCTTGCTACCGGCCGTCTGGGCGGCGCTCGTCGACCGGCTCAGCGACCATCCCCAGCGTCCGGGACTCGAGATTCACACCGCATCGCATGTGAAGATCTCCTCCGAGCCACCACTGCCGCTTCAGTACGACGGCGAGGTGCTACCCTCCGCGACACCCGTGATCGCCCGCGTACTCCCGGGGGCGGCCACGTTCATCGTCTCCGAGGAGAACCCGTTGCCACGCGACTACGAGGCCGCTCCGGCCCGGCCGTAGGTCACAGCCGCGTCTGCACGATCGTACCGAGCGGAACCTGCGGGAACAGCTCGAGCACATCGCGGTTGTACATACGGATGCAGCCGGCCGAGGCCTGGGTGCCGATGACCCACGGCTGGTTCGTGCCATGGATCGCATAGCCGGTACGGACGTACGACGAGCCGATCTTGCGATACATCCGCATCTTGCGCGGGCCGTACACGCCGACCGGATCGGTGTAGTACTTCGAGTCGATGCGCCAGATCGCGACCGGCGTCGGTGAACTCGGCTTACCGTGTGCGATCGGGTAGCTTTTCACGAAGACGTCGTTCCTGAAGAAGTAGAGCCGGAAGTCGGACTTGTCCACGACGATCGACGTGGGTGCCGGGTACGAGTGTCTGCGATAGCCCGCGCTGGCCGACGACTCGCCGCCGTCCGGGTTGCGGACCACGATGCGGTACGTAGAGCCATCTGCCGGCGTGGCGATCACGCCCAGGTCGACCGTCGCATACGAGGGGCACACCTTGGACGCAACGAGGGTGGCCCCTGTATAGACGTTCACCTCGGTCGTGTTCACGCCGGTCGCGACCACAAGCCGCGCCTTCTTGCCCACCCAGCTCTTGGGTGTAGGCGCAACGACGCGCGGGGCCGTCGGCGCACCCTTGATCTCGGCCACGAGTCCCTCGGTCAGAACCGCAGTGCCGCCAAAGAGCCGTGCCGAGTCGACGAACGCACCGTTGCGATGCACGTATCCCGCGGTCGCGGGGCCCACGGTGTGCGGATAGACGTACAGCAGCGGCCCACCTGACCGGCCGATGTTCGTGGCTCCTGCAAGCGCGTCCGGCACGGCGGACGCCATGCCCACCGTCGGGCCGGTGAGCCAGCTGCGAGTGCGTGCACCCGTCGCAATGACGGCCGCAGTTCCATAGCGGTCGGACCCCGACCAGCGGGTCGTGCCGCTCGCAGCCGTGTACGCGGCACCCGAGACGACCGCTGTGCCGCCCACGACCACGACCGAGCCCGGCGGCGATGCCTCGATGACGCCTTTCGTGGCGGCGGGAACGCGGTCCTTCTCGACGAGCAGGACGGGAATACCGGTGGCTGCCGAGACCGCAGACGCCGCTAGCGCGTCAACGAACCCGGCGGCATCGGTCCCGTTGGCAACCAACGCGCGTGCGGGAATCGTCCGTGCGGTGTCCGAGGCCACCTCCGATGTCAGCTGCGCGATGCCTGCGGCTGTCGTGTAGCGATCACCGGTGATCCAGGGCTGCGTGACGTTCCCGGCTCCGACGATAGCCTCGATCTCGGCGACTACAGCAGGCGATACCGCGACCGGTCCCCCGACCACCGTGACCGTGACTGTGTCGTTGATCGACCTTATCTCTTCCAGCGCGGTCTTCACGGGTGCAGGGACTCCCGAGCCGGTTACGAGCAGCAGCGGAGCGTCGTACGCCCAGCACAGACTCCCAGCCGCGAGCGGGTCCGCAAGAGCGCGATCCTCGCCCGAAGCCACTACCACGTGCGCGACGTCTGTCCAGCCCGGGTGCGTCTGCTGCGCGATCGCGACCGCAGTCCCGTAGCGGTCGGATCCTGCGACTCGCTGCACGCTCAGGTTCACCTTCAGGCCCCCGTCAGGCCACGCACCGGCGGCGGCGGCCGGAAGCACCGGACTGGCCGAGAGCAATGCTACTCCGAGCAAGACCACGATCGACCGCGTCACCTTCACCGAGGCTCCCTTCGTTGGCTGTCTGCAGTATACCGTGTGATCAGGGGGCGGACAGGCATCCCTCTCGGCTGATCGGGAGAGTATCCAGGAACCGGTACACGGTATTCGTGAACGCCTGCGGCTGCTCCTCGTGCGGGATGTGCCCACAGTCTTCGATGACCACGAACTCCGCTCCGGGGATTGCTCGCGCGAGCCGCTCAGCCTCCTCGGGGGGTACCACCTGGTCGTCATCTCCGCTGATAACCAGTGTCGGACAGGCGATCTCCCCAGCCCGGTCGCCCAGTCGCTGCGACGAGCTCGCGACGGTCAGTTCCCACAGCGCGCTGTCCCAGTCGTCCACCGCAAGCGGTGCGCGGTAACCGGCCCGAGTCTCACGCGTGATGCCCGAGGGGTCGTGCCACGCACGTTCTAAGAAGCGGTCTCCGGCGGCCCCGCCGATCTGCCGCGCCACCAACGGGCCAAGCCGACGCGCCTGCGGGGTCTTCAGAAGCGGGTACGCCCACGTCGGCGGACCCCCTTGCGTGTAGACCGCCGCGTCCACAAGCACGAGCGCCTCCACCCTTTCGGGATAGATGACCGCGGTCAGCATGGCGATCGAACCACCCGCCGAGTGGCCGACGAGGACCGCTCGCTCGATGCCCAGACGGTCGAGCAACGCGACCACCGTGTCCGCCTGCGCCTCGGGAGAGTACGGACTGCCACCGGGATAGTCGTCGACCTCCCACGACCCCGGGAGGGGGCGCTCGGTCAGGCCGAACGCCGGCCGGTCGAAGGCGATCACGCGACCGCGCTCGGCCAGAGGTCCTGTAACCTCACGCCACGAGAACGTGCTCGCGCCGAACCCGTGCAACAAGACGAACGCGAGATCGCCCGAGCCCTGATCGCGGAAGTGGACGTCGATCCCGTTCAGCTCGGTGAAGCGCGAATCGTCGTCGGCCAGCTCACGCGCGGGCACCGTGTTCCGAAGCGCCGGGACCGGAACGACCAGCGGCCCCACGAGCAGGAGCGCCACCAGGGCCGCGACTCCGTACGTCAGGCGCCTGCGCGTGCGGTGCAGCATCGGCCCCCCCTCGGCGGCGGTTCTACCGTCAGCGTACCCCAATGCGGGTATGAGAAAGGCCCCCGCGGTCTCCGTCGAGGAGTCTCGCAAGGGCCTTCGAACGATCATGGTGGGCGCTAGAGGATTTGAACCTCTGACCCCTTCCGCGTCAAGGAAGTGCTCTCCCCCTGAGCTAAGCGCCCATAGCCGCCTCACGAGCAGCGACGACTATTGTAACAGGCTCTCTCCGATGCGCCAGACCCCAGTTCGCCAGACGCCCGGAAGCCTGTTGCACGGCCGCGGAAGGCCGTGGTAGTCTACCCCTTGCGCGCGGACGTGGCTCAGTTGGTAGATCACAACCTTGCCTAGGTTGGGGTCGCCGGTTCGAATCCGGTCGTCCGCTCCACACACACTTCGGAGGTCGGCCCGAAGGGCAAGCACTGCGGCCCACTCGGCCGGCCTTCTTTGACAGCGGAGCACGAGCTCCCGTACAGATGGCGACGTCGCCAAGTGGTAAGGCAGAGGCCTGCAAAGCCTTTATCCCCGGTTCGAATCCGGGCGTCGCCTCCAAGCACATGCGCAGGCCCGTCCGGGCAGCCCGGGCGGGCCTGTCTCAGTCCGGAACCCGTCCGCGACCCATCGTGGCCGCGCCGCACTCCCGGTCACGACAAGCCTCGCAGGCTGTCGTTATGGTATCGTGCTGCTCCCCTGGACCTACCCGATTTGACGAGCAGGAACCATGCCCGACACGCCGACAGCGATTACTTCACGCGAACGCCTGAGTCGCCTGCCCGGACGGACTGCGCTATTCATGCTGATCTGGTTCGTGGTGACCGAGGCGGACCTCTCCTCGCTGCTCATCGGAGTCCCCGTGGCGCTTGCGGCCGCAGTGCTTTCCGTGGTGCTCCAGCCGAAATCCCTCACGGGGATGTACCTGCCCGGCGCGCTCCGGTTCGCCCGGTTCTTCGCCGTGCAATCGGTCCTCGGCGGCGTCGACGTGGCCCTGCGCGCCTTAGGCCCGCGCGTGCGGATCGAGCCCGACATCGTCCTCTACCCCCTGCGTATCAGCGGCACGCTCCCGCGGGTCTTCTTCGTGAACACCATCAGTCTACTTCCGGGCACCCTGAGTTCACGCATGGTTGACGATGTAATCGAGGTGCACGCTCTAGACGCGACGCAGCCCGTCATCGACAATCTCGCCGAGGTCGAGGAACGCGTCGCCGACCTCTTCGGCGCGCAGCTCCCTCCACATGAGGACGGTGCGTTCCTATGACGCTTGCCCTCGAGATCCTCGCCACCTTCATCATGATCACCGTCGCGCTCGGCATCTACCGCATCGAGCGCGGCCCCACCGGCACGGACCGGATGCTCTCGGCAATGCTCTTCGGCACCTCGGGAGTCGCTCTCACCCTCGTACTCGCTGAACTGACGGACCTTCACGGCCTCCGCGACATGGCGCTCGTCTTCGCGCTTCTCGGAGCGCTCACCGCCGTCGCGTTCGTCAAGCGTGCGTGGGGAGCTGACGACTGATGGCGTGGGACACCGTGGCCGACGGGATCACCTATGTGCTCTTCGCCGCGAGCGGCTTCTTCTTCCTCGCGGGCTCCGTGGGCCTCGTCCGCTTCCCGGACGTCTACACGCGCCTGCACGCGCTCACCAAGGCCGACAACCTCGGTCTCGGGCTGGTGTCTGCGGGCCTCGCCCTGCAGTCGGGCTCGTGGATCGTCGCGGTCAAGCTGCTGCTGATCTGGTTGATCGTCATCGTCGCCGGCGCCACGGCGTGCTATCTGGTGGCCAGCTCCGCGCGCGCGAGCGGCATCGAGCCATGGACCGGTGATGGCCGATGATCGGCATCTTCGACGTCCTTCTCGTCGCCACGCTCCTGTGGATCGCGGTCGGCTCGCTCAACGAGAACAAGCTCTTTAAGTCGGTCGTGATGTTCATTATCTTCGGCCTGTTCATGGCGATCGCATGGATCCGACTCGGCTCGCCTGACGTGGCGCTCGCCGAGGCGGCCATCGGCGCGGGTGCCACCGGAGCGCTCATGCTCGACGCGGTCGGCCATCTGCGCTCGCGCAAGACGCCATATCCCGCGACGCCGGAGGAAACGGAGGACGCCGATGCGTGATCCCGCCCGCCGTATCACCATCCTCCCCATCCTCGCAAGCCTCGGCATGCTCGCGATCGTCGCACGGGCCGTGCTCGCCCTCCCGCCGACGGCGGCAGGGCTTGCCGAGGAGATGCAGGCCGGCGCGAAGTCGACGGGCATCAAGAACGTCGTGACTGCGGTGCTGCTCGACTTCCGCGGCTACGACACACTCCTCGAGATCGCCGTGCTCATGTTGGCGACCGTCGCGGTCCTGTCGCTGCGCGCGGACCCGGCCGCGCTCTCGCGCCGCATCGCCGGCCGGGCGGGCCCGGTACTCGGCTCGCTGTCTCGCACACTGGCGCCGATCATGATCATCGTCGCGGGCCATCTCGTGTGGGTCGGCTCCTCCGAGCCCGGCGGCGCCTTCCAGGGCGGCGCCGTCCTCGGCGCGGCGGGCATCCTGCTCGTGCTCTCCGGCTACGCACAACCCGCCTGGGCGGGACAGCAGGTCGTCCGCTGGGTGCTGACCGTCGGCCTGCTTGCCTTCATCGGTGTCGCACTCTACCCGATGCTCGAAGGCGGCGCGCTACTCGAGTACCCCGACGAGAGCCGCAAGTCGCTCATCTTGTTCATCGAGATACTGCTCACGCTGTCGATCGGTGCCAGCATCCTGAGCCTGTTCATGGCCTCGGCATTGGCCGACACGGGCGGTGAGCGGCCGTGAGCACCTATATGATCTACACCTTCGGCGGCGTGCTGCTGTTCGCACTGGGGACGTACGGCCTCATCGCGCGGCGTCACCTCATCCACAAGGTGATCTCCGCCAACTTCATGGGCAGCGGCGTCTTCCTCATCCTCATCGGGCTCGGCAACCGCACGCCCGAGAACGGGCCGGACCCCGTGCCGCAGGCCATGGTGCTCACCGGCATCGTGGTCACCGTCGCGCTCACCGCGCTCGGCCTGGCGATCGTCAAGCGGTACTACACGGCGACCGGCCTCACCAACCTCGACGACGAGCCTCCGGCGGGTGATGCGTGATGGACCTCGCCACGCAGCTCCCCGCCCTGTTGGTCGCAGCCCCGCTTGCAGGCGCAGCGGTCTCGTTCGTGGCGGGACGGCGTCGCGCCCCGCACGTGGCGATCATCACCGCCGCAGCGATCGTCGCGCTCGCAGCCGCGCTCGTGGCGCGCGTACTCGAAGGTGGCCCCTTCACCTACCAGGTCGGCGGTTGGGGCGCACCCATCGGCATCGACCTGGTTGCCGACGGAGCCTCGGCCCTGTTCATCGCCCTAGCCGCGGTCGTGGGCCTGGTGGTCACCCTCTACGCCACCGCGTACTTCCGAACCGCCGATGAGACCAAGTACGGCCACGGGCTCTACTGGACGCTCTGGCTGTTCATGTGGACGTCGCTCAATGCGCTCTTCCTCACCGGCGACGTATTCAATGTGTACGTGTGCCTCGAACTCGTCGGCATCTCGGCCGTCGCGCTCGTCACCATCGGTGGCGGTGCCGAGGCGCTTCGCGCCGGCGCGCGCTACCTGTTCGCAAGCATGCTCGGAGCGATGACCTACCTCCTCGGCGTAGCGCTGCTGTACGCCGCCACCGGACGGCTCGACATGCTCGACCTGCGCATGGCGCTCACGCCGGACGTGACCGCCGCCACGGGGCTCGCCCTGATGATCGCCGCGCTCGTACTCAAGACCGCACTCGTCCCGGCGCACTTCTGGCTACCCGCGGCCCACGGCTCGGCGCCGTCCCCGGTGAGCGCTGCTCTGTCCGCGCTCGTGGTGAAGGGCTCGTACTTCGTGATCCTGCGCCTGATGCTCGTCGTGATGCCCCCCGGCTACCTGCCGGGCGCCGACATCGTGCTCGGCGTGCTCGGCGCGGCCGCGATCGTGTGGGGGTCGGTCCAGGCGCTCCTCCAGACGCGCATCAAGCAACTCGTGGCGTACTCTACGGTGGCGCAGATCGGCTACCTGTTCATCGTGTTCCCGCTTGCGCGTGCCGGCGGCGACGTGCTGGCCCTCGCCGTGACCGGCGTGCTCGTGCACGCCGTCTCGCACGGTCTGGCCAAGGGCGCACTATTCCTGGCGGCCGGAAGCCTCATGACACGGTTCGGCCACGACCGGATCGCCGACATGGGCGGCGCCGCCCGC
>JAXMLJ010000152.1:0-5132 GCA_034368805.1 Coriobacteriia bacterium | reverse complement strand
CGCAGCGCGCTCAGCGGCCCGGTGGGCGGATTCGAGCGTCGGCCGGTCACACCCGCCGGCGGCCAGGCGCGCAAGGTGCCGCTCGAGCAGCGGGATGCGCCCGTCCTGCACGCGGATGGTCTCGCGCAGCGCTTCGGCGAGGTGCGCACCCATCGACGGCTAGTGCCGGAAGTGGCGGTATCCGGTGAAGACCATCGACACGCCGAGGCGGTTGGCCTTGGCGATCACCTCGTCATCGCGGATCGAGCCACCCGGCTGGATGAACGCGGTCACACCGGCCTCGGCACACACCTCGAGCGTATCGGGGAACGGCATGAAGGCGTCCGAGGCACACACGGCGTTGCGCACCTTCTCGCCCGCGGCCTCAACGGCGATCCGCGCCGAGTTCACGCGGTTCATCTGGCCGGCGCCCACACCGACGGTGGCAAAGCCCTTGACGAGCAGGATCGCGTTGCTCTTCACGCTCTTCACCACGCGCCAGGCGAAGAGCAGCTGCTCCATCTCCTCAGGCGATGGCTGCGCGATCGTGGCCACGCGGAAGCGCGATGCGTCCTCATCTACGCTGTCCGAGGTCTGGATGAGCATGCCGCCTTCCACCGCACGCGACTCGTAGTGCCCGCCGACGGCGCGGATGCCGCCGGTGGAGAGCACCCGCACGTTGCGCTTCTCGTCGAGGAGCTCGAGTGCGGTGGGCTCGTAGTCCGGCGCGATCATCACCTCGACGAACTGCTTGTTCTCGAAGATGGCGCGGATGACGTCGGCGGTCACCGTGCCGTTGAACGCCATGACGCCGCCATAGGCCGAGATCGGATCGCTTTCGTGCGCCCGCGCGTACGCGGTCACGAGGTCATCGGCGATCGCCACGCCGCACGGATTGGTGTGCTTCACGATCACGCAGCACGGCTCGGAGAACTCACGGACGGCCGTCCAGCAGGCATCGGTGTCGAGGATGTTGTTGTAGGAGAGCTCCTTGCCCTGGATCTGCGTGGCGCGCGCGAGCGTGTGCTCCTTGCCGTCGCTGAAGCGGTAGAACGCGGCGTCCTGGTGCGGGTTCTCGCCGTAGCGCAGGTCCTGCACCTTCAGCAAGCGGAACCGGACCTCCTCGGGGAAGCGCTCCTTGCCGTACTCGGACAGATACATCCAGATCGCGCTGTCGTACGCGCTCGTGGTGCGGAACACCCCGGTCGCGAGGCGTTTGCGCGTGGCGCGGGAGGTGGAACCCTTGCTCGCGCGCATCTCCTCGAGTACCGCGTCGTAGTCGGCCGGGTCGGTCACGACCGTCACCGACTCGAAGTTCTTCGCCGCCGAGCGCAGCATGCTCGGCCCGCCGATGTCGATGTTCTCCACCGCGTCTTCGAGCGTGACGCCCTCGCGCGCAACGGTCTGCTCGAACGCGTAGAGGTTGACCACCACGAGATCGATCATGCCGATGCCGTGCTCGGCGGCGGCCGCCATGTGTTCGGGCACGTCGCGGCGCGCGAGAAGCCCGCCATGCACGCGCGGATGGAGCGTCTTCACGCGGCCGTCCATCATCTCGGGAAAACCGGTGAGGTCGTCGATCGGGCGCACCGGCACGCCGGCAGATTCGAGCGCGGCGGCGGTCCCGCCGGTGGAGACGATCTCCACGCCGAACTCATCGACGAGTACCTTGCAGAACTCGGCCACGCCCGTCTTGTCGGTGACCGAGACGAGCGCACGCTTGATGGTGACCTGATCCACGGTGATGCCCCTGTTCTACTCGGTGTGTTCGATGTGCACGATGCGGCCGTCCAGACGCACGCGGCCGTCTGCGATGAGTCCGATGGCCTCGGGAAGCAGCCGGTGCTCGACTTGGTGGATCTTCGCCTCGAGGGTCTCGAGCGTATCGGACTCCTCGATGCGCACGGGCTCCTGGCAGATGATCGGCCCGCGGTCGAACTCCTCGTCGGCAAAGTGCACCGTGACGCCGGTGACCTTCACGCCGTAGGCGAACGCATCGCCGATGGCCGACGCGCCGGGGAAGGCCGGCAGAAGCGCCGGGTGCAGGTTGATGACCGCGCCCGGATACGCGCGCAGGACCTCGTTGCCGAGCAGGCGCATGTAGCCGGCCATCACCACAAGCTCGACACCGTGGGCGTCGAGCGCCTCGCGGATGGCGTGGTTGTACGCGCGGTAGTCGGCCATCGCGGCCGCATCGATGTGCACGGCCGGGATGCCGGCCCGGCGGGCCCGCTCGAGGCCGAGCGCCGCCTCCTTGTTGGAGATCACCACGGCCACACGGGCGTCGAGCGCGCCGCTCGCGCACGCGTCGATGACCGCCTGGAGGTTGGTGCCACTACCCGAGATGAGCACGCCGAGGGCAAGCCGTTCGTCCTCGCGCTCCTCGGCCTCAGGCGACGCGGTCAGCACCTCGTCAGACATAGGTCACCGCACCCGAGCCCTCCACGATCTCACCGATCTCGTTCACGGCCTCGCCGTACTCGCGGAGGCGCAGAGCGGCCGTGGGCGCGTTGCGCTCGTCCAGCACGATCGCGAAGCCGATTCCCATGTTGAACGTGCGGTACATCGCGTCGGCATCGAGACCGGCCGCCTGCGCAACGAGGCCGAAGACCTGCGGCACCTTCCACGTCCCCCGGTGTACGCGCGCGTCACACCCCTCCGGCAGGATGCGGTCGAGGTTCTCGGTGATGCCGCCGCCGGTGATGTGCGCCATGCCCTTCACGGGCACCTCGGCGATCGTGGCGAGCACGCTCTTCACGTAGATGCGCGTGGGCGTGAGCAGCAGCTCGCCAAGCGTCGTGCCGCCGAGATCCACACGCGGCAGCGACAGCTCGTCCTCTCTGCCCTCCACGAGCACCTTGCGCACGAGCGAGAAGCCGTTTGAGTGCAGACCGCTCGAGCCGATGCCGAGAATCACATCGCCCGGCGCGACGGTCTCGCCGGTCACCATCTTCGGCCGGTCCACCGCGCCGACGCAGAAGCCGGAGAGGTCGTAGTCGTCAGGGTCCATCGTGCCCGGGTGCTCGGCCATCTCGCCGCCGACGAGTGCGCACCCGGCCTGCTGGCACCCCTCGGCGATACCGGCGATGATGCGCTCCATGCGCACCGAGTCGAGCTTGCCGACGGCCACGTAGTCGAGGAAGAAGAGCGGCTCGGCGCCGGAGACCAAGATGTCGTTGGCGCACATCGCCACGAGGTCGATGCCGACCGTGTCGTGCGCGTCGAGCAGCTGCGCGAGCTTGAGTTTGGTACCCACCCCGTCGGTGCCGGAGACCAGCACCGGATCGTCCATCTCCTTGAGTCTCGCAGCCGAGAACAGCCCCCCGAAACCGCCGATATCGCCGATGACCTCCGGCCGGTACGTCGAGCGCACCGCATCGCGGATGCCTTCAACCGCACGGGCTCCCGCGCCGGTATCGACCCCCGCATCGCGATACGTGGTCGGTCGCTTTCCGCGATCGTCGCTCATCTGCTCCCCTACGGTGGCTCTCCGGCTGTAGGGTGCATTCTACCGCAGGCCGACCAGATACGGCTTGGCGCCCCTCGTCGCTCCTACCGCAGCGCGATCAACGCCTGTGACAAGACTGCCGAGGAAACCGCCGACTCACCCCCGAGCACTCGCAGTGACGCGGCGATATCGGCATGATCCGCAATCGCCGTGCGTGCTGCAGCCGACAACGCGTTCGGGTCGGTCAGCAGCAGCACGCCGTTCTGGGCACCGAGAGCGGCTCCGCCGCCAAGCGCGTCAGGGAACGACCGGCCCGTCGCCAGGCCTATCGTCTCGAAATCGACGATGCTCGCCGCCGAGGCCCAACGGGCGAACGCGGCTGCGGTCGCGTAGCGGTCCGCACCATAGACGCGATCGGAGGCGACCCCGAGCCGCGAACGAACGCTGTCGGGTACGACTGCGGTACCACCCACGACCACGGCCCGCGTGTACCCGCCGCTCGAAATGGCCTGTAGCGTGGCCTGGGGCACGCCGTTGCGCCGAACAAGTAGCACTGGAATGCGTCCCGCATACGCTGCCGAGGAGACCGCGAGTGCGTCCGCGAAGTCCTCGCCGCTCACCACAAACACGTGACCGGGCATCGCCACCGGGCCGCGGCTCTTGAGCGTTTCGGCGGCAACTCCCGCGGCGGTCGCATATCGGTCGACTCCCGCGATGCGACGCGTGAACAGCCCCGCACTCTGAAGCGAGCGCTCGACAGCCGCGCCGACCGCCGACGTGCCCCCGATGATGACGACCCGCGTCCCGCCGAGTCGCGCGATTTCACCAAGCACGCCTGTCGAGAGTCTGTCGCTTCGCGTGAGCAGCACCGGGGCATCAAGGGCACCTGCCAGCGCCGACGCGCCAAGTGCGTCGGCATACGACTCACCGGTCGCGAGCACGATTTCATCGGCAGATAGGAATGTCGCCTTCGATATCGCGATCGCTGTCGAGTATCGGTCGATGCCGGCCAGACGCTCCACGGGAACCCCTACGGCAGCGGGGACCTCGGTCGAAGCCGGGCCTACGTTGCCTGCATGATCGCGTGCGCTGACCCGATAGCGGTACCCGGCGTCGGCGGGCAGATCTTCATCGCGAAACGCCGTCGCGGGATGAGCTACTGTTCCAACCTCACTCCACGTCGCCGAAGACTCAGGTCGGCGCGAGACGATGTAGGCAGATACATCTGCCGCAGCAGCGGCACTCCACGATATCTCGATCCAGTCCCGCCCGGAGCCGATGACGCTCAGACCGGTTGGAGCCGGAGGCGCGACCGTGTCGAGCACGATCGAGTCTGTCAGCGAAGTGACATTACCCGCGGCATCCCGGTACTGGGCTGTGACCGAGCGCGTTCCATCGCCGCCGACCAGGGTCAGCGGATGCGTCGCCGCGTACGGGACCCACGAGCCGTATCCGCCGCCGGCATCGAAGCGCATCTCACTGGCACCGATCACGGAGGAATCCGCGGTCACCGATGCGCTCGTCGTATACTGCGCGCCTGCGGCGAGCACAAACGTCCCCGTCGGCGGAAGCGTGTCGACGTAGACGGACGCGTCGCGGTATTCGGACCAGTTCGGGGTCGCGTCACGAACCCACACGCGGTAGTAGAACGTCTCTTCGAGCGGTGTCGCCGCCACCCCGACATCGAGCGCTTGAGTCCCCATGC
>JAXMLJ010000151.1:0-3128 GCA_034368805.1 Coriobacteriia bacterium | reverse complement strand
GCTGCTCGACGAGCCGACGAGCCACCTGGACCTCAACCACGCGCTCCAGGTGCTCGACCTGGTGCGCTCGCTCGCCGACGAAGGCATGGCCGTCCTAGGTGTGTTCCACGATCTCGAGATCGCCGCGCGCTATGCCGACCGGATCGCGATCGTCGCCGACGGCGGTCTGCGGCCACCCGCACCACCCGCCGAGGCGCTCGACGCCGCGACGATCGCCGACGTTTTCGGCGTACGCGCGGTGGTGCGCACCGACCCGATCACCGGCACGGTGGGCATCACGCCGGTACTCCGCGACGCCGAGCTCGCTGGCGAGCGCACGGGCGAGATGATCGGCGTCGTGTGCGGCTCCGGGAGCGGCGCGTCGCTGATGCGGCAGCTGGCCAAGTCCGGATACGCGGTCTTCGCCGGCGCGCTCAATCGCGGCGACGTCGACCATGCGGTGGCCGAGGCCATCGGCGCCGGCCGCGTCGATCTGCCGCCGTTCGGCGAGATCGGCGAGGCCGACGAACGCGCCACGCGCGAGGGGTACGAGCGCTCGGCATGCGTGATCGTCTGCGAGACGCCCTTCGGCAGGCCGAACCTCCCCAATCTGCGCGCCGCGCTTGGCTCGGGCAGGCCGCTGGTGCTCATCGGTCAGATGGCCGAGGCGCGCGACTTCACCGGCGGTGAGGCGCGCCGGCTGTGGGATGAGGCGCTCGCCAGCGGAGCGGAGCGGGTAGACACGGAATCAGAGGCGCTCGAAGCCCTCGCGCGCCGACTCGGAACGGAGGCGTGATGGCGTTCGCCAAACGTGGTCTCGTGCACGTCTACACCGGTGACGGCAAAGGCAAGACCACCGCGGCCGTCGGTCTCGCCGTGCGAGCGGCAGGCGCCGGCATGCGCGTCGCGTTCGTGCAGTTCGTGAAGGGCGGTGCGCGATCGAGCGAGCTTGGCGCTCTCGAGCGGCTCGGCGTCCGGGTCGAGCGGCCTGCCGAGCGTTCCACCGGCCTTCTCGGCCCGGGACTCACCGGTGAGGACTACTCGGCCGCTGCCGAGGCGTGGAAGATCGCGCGGGAGATCATCGGCTCCGGCGGCTACGACCTCGTGGTGCTCGATGAGATCGACGTCGCGGTGGCCTACGGGCTCGTGTCCGAAGCAGACCTGCTCGTTGCGCTCACGTCCCGGCCGACCGAGGTCGAGATCGTGTGCACCGGCAGAGGGGCGTCCGAGGCCCTCATCGCCTTCGCGGATCTCGTGACCGAGATGGTGATGCGCAAGCATCCGTACGAGCATGGGATCCCCGCGCGACGCGGGATCGAGTTCTGACGCACGCCGGGTTGAGGCGCTAGAGCGAGCAGCCCATGATCTCGTTGCGCCCCACCGTCTCGAGCGCCGTGCCGCCTGCGCCGAGCGAGCGCGCAAGCGCCACCCGTGCCGCATCCGGCGTGTTGTTCTGCTCGGAGAGGTGCAGTGCGAACACGTGCGCGAGCCCGGCCCACGCCACGGCCGCCAGCGCCGCCGCCGCGTCGTCGTTGGACAGGTGCCCTCGATCACCGGCGATCCGCCGCTTGAGGAACGGCGGGTACGGGCCCGCATCGAGCATCCGGAGGTCGTGGTTGGACTCGAGCCCGATCGCGTGTGCGCCCGCCAGCGCGTCGGCAACCTCGGGCGTGACGACGCCCGTGTCGGTCGCCACTGCCACGCGATGACCGCGCCTGCTCTCGAAGGCGAACCCGGCCGACTCGGCGGCGTCGTGGGCGGTCGCGAACGAGGTCACCTTCATCCCGGCCACCGAGAACCGGTCGCGTCGGCCGACCGCGATCGTCTCCGGCACGTCGGACAGGCAAGCGGCGGCCGCCCGGAGCGTGCCGGTCGTGGCCATCACGGGAACGCCGAGCCTGCGGGCCAGCACGCGCGCGCCACGCACGTGGTCGACGTGCTCGTGCGTCAGCAGGATAGCCTCGATCCTCGCGTCGCCCGCTCCGGCTGCAGCCACGCGGCGCAGCGTCTCGCGTGCCGAGAGGCCGACGTCGAGCAGCACGGCTCGGCCACCCGATTCGATCAGGGCGGCATTACCGGAGGAGCCGGAGGCGAGAACGACTAAGCGCATGCGCGCGTCTTACGCTGTGGTGTGTTCGGCATTGGCGCATTGTACCGTGTCGCACCGACACCGTGTGGAGATATCATGCGGGTGTGAGGGAACACACTCTAGAGGCGCCCGCGACGGGCGCCCCGTCTGCAAAGGAGCCGTTCATGGCACAGGATCGCTGGTCACTCAGGAATATCTATCTGTACCTCGTATGTCTTATCACGCTCATCATGGTCATCGTCGGCACGGTCGGCGTGGTCCGCGGCGTCGTTGAGCTTGCGTACCCCGATCCGTATGCCGGCGGCTTCGGAGAGCGCCCCACCGACGTCAAGGGCGAGCCCGCGATCAGCGAGGAGGAGTGGGAACTCCAGCAGAAGCTCGCGCGCGAGTCCTCGCGGCGCTACGCCATCCTCTCGCTCGTGGGCAGCGGCGCGCTCGTGCTGATCGCCGGTCCGCTGTACGTCTACCACTGGCGCAAGATCGAGGTCGAGCACGCCGAGAAGCCGCAGTCCACACTGGCGACGGGCGTCTAGCCGTCCCGGGTCGCGCGGTATACTTCTCTCACGTTTCGCCGATTCGCAAGGAGGGGCCGCATGTCGGTCAAGGTCTTCGCGCTCTCAACGTGCCCGTACTGCCGGATGGCCCGGGCTTACCTGGATGAGAACGACGTCTCCTACGACGTTGTCGAGGTCGATCTGCTGGAAGGCGAGGAGAAGGACGCCGCGGTAGCCGAGGTCAAAGCGATCTCCGGTGGCACGTCGTTCCCGGTCGTCGTCGTCGACGAAGAGGTGCTCGTCGGCTTCAATAAGAAGCGGATGAAGGAGCTGCTGGACCTGTGAGTGACAGTGGCGTCCGCCCGGTCCGCCGGCGCTTCGCCGAGGGCACGACGATCGAGGACCTCAAGGCGTACATGGGTCCGTTTGCCGCCACGCTCGGCTACGTGTTCAACACCGAGACCGACTTCGTGGACGAGGTGCTTCGCTCGGAACTCGAGATCCTCGAGGCGACCGGCGACGTCTACTGCCCGTGCCGGGTACGCACCGGCGACCCGAAAGAGGAC
>JAXMLJ010000150.1:0-4554 GCA_034368805.1 Coriobacteriia bacterium | reverse complement strand
CCTTGAGCAGCGCCGCGACCGAGATCTCGAACAGCACGACCGGTCCCGTGACCTGAAACGCATCGAGCACGTCCGGGGCCGCTTCGCCGAGCCACCCGACGACATCACCCGCGACGATGACATCGGCGCTCCGGCCAGGCTGGAGCCACGCCCGCGCCGACTCGCGAACCTGCCAGCGGTCGGCGTGCAGGGTCTCCATCACCGTCTCGAGCACACCCTTGCCGTCGAAGAAATCGAGTGTGCCGCCCGGACTGCTCCACCCCGGACGTGCCCACGATCCGGTGAGCGCACCGGCCATCATGAGTCGCTCCTTGGGCTGCTTGCGACCGTGGGCCGTGAGGAATGCGGTGCCCATCTCGTAGAGGTGGACGTCGGGGACACCGCGACGCTGGTTGTACGAGACCGCCCTCAGCAGACTCGGCACGAGCGTCCACCGCATGACCGCCTGCTCCTCGGACATGGGATTGATGAGCTCGACGAGCGTCTCATCGGACGCCAGATCCCACGACAGGCGCGTGAGGTCCGCAGGGTCGCCGAAAGAGTAGCCGATGTGCTCGTCGAGACCGGCCGCGCGAAGCGTCGCGGCGATGCGCGCCCGCGTGCGCTGTGCGCTCGTGCGCCCCCCGATGCGCTCGCGCCCGCCGGGACGAGTGGACGTGATGTTCTCCAGACCGTGCAGACGCGCGACCTCCTCAACGAGGTCGATCTCTCGCTCGAGGTCGGGGCGGAAGCTCGGGACCGTCACACGGAGGGCGTCGTCGGCTGCAACGACTCCCAGGCCGAGCGGTTCGAGCAGCGCCACAACGTCGGTGGACGCGAGCGCGGTGCCGAGTATGGCGTTGACGCGGTCTGCGCGCAGTGTCAGTTCCGGTAGCGGCTTCTCGCCGGGATAGGCGTCCACGATACCGGGCGCCACCACACCGCCCGCCACCTCGGCGATGAGCGCGGCTGCGCGGTCGGAGGCGCGGGCCGCCAGATCGGGGTCCACTCCCCGCTCGAAGCGCAGGGACGACTCGGAGATAAGGCCGAGCCGTCGGCTCGTGCGGCTAATCGAGCGCGGGTCGAAGCACGCCGACTCGAGCAGGATATCGGTGGTGTCATCCGAGACCTCGGTAGACTCGCCGCCCATGACGCCGGCGAGCGCCACGGGGCCCGAGCTGTCACAGATGAGCAGCGTATCGCCGGCAAGACCGCGATCCTGCCCGTCGAGCGTGCGGATCGTCTCGCCGGGAGCGGCTGGGCGGACCGTGATCGTTGCCGCACCGTCTGCCGAGCCGAGCTTGCCGAGATCGAACGCATGCAACGGCTGACCGAGTTCGTACATCACGTAGTTGGTGACGTCTACGACGTTGTTGACCGGGCGCGTACCGGCTGCGGTGATGCGCTCGACGAGCCAGTCGGGCGACGGGCCGATCTTCACGCCGCGAATCACGCGCGCGGTGTACCGGGGGCACAACTCGGCATCGGCGATCGAAATCCGAACCGCGGCGGATGCCGGTTCGCCTGACTCGGACGGGATACCAAAGGGCGTCTCAAAGTCCGCGCCGATGACCGCCGCGACCTCACGGGCCACACCGAGCATCGAGAGGCAGTCGGGCCGATTGGGCGTGACCTCGAGCTCGAGAACGGTATCGGCAAGACCCGCGTACTCGGCGTACGGCGCGCCCACAGGCGCGGTGGACGGCAGGATGAGCAGACCGCTGGCGTCGCCACCCACGCCGAGTTCGGTCGGCGAACACATCATGCCCTGCGACTCGAGGCCGCGGAGCTTGGCGCGCTTGATGGTGAGGCCGTTGGGGAGCGTCGCTCCCACGCACGCCACCGGCACGCGGTCGCCAGCCTCGAAGTTGGTGGCACCGCAGACGATCTTGAGCGGCTCGACTGCCCCGATGTCTACCGAGCAGTACGAGAGCTTGTCGGCGTCCGGGTGCTGTTCTTTGGTGAGCACGCGACCGATGACGACGCCCTCGAGTGTGGCGCCAAGCGAGTGGACCGCCTCGACCTTCGTGCCGGTCATGTCGAGACGGTCGCATAGGTCTTCGACCGACAGCGTGACGTCCACGAGATCCTTCAACCACTTGAGCGATACACGCATCGCGAGTCCTTCCTGGTCTGACGGCGTCTAGAACTGGTGCATGAACCGGGTGTCTCCCTCGACGAACAAGCGCAGGTCCGGAACCCCGTACTTGAGGCCGGCGATCCGCTCGGCGCCCATCCCGAAGGCGAACCCGGTGTAGCGCTCCGGGTCGATTCCGACACAGCCGAAGACGTTGGGATCGACCATCCCGCAGCCGAGGATCTCGAGCCATCCCTCACCACCGCACGAACGACACCCCTCGCCGCCGCAGATGGCGCACGATACGTCCACCTCGGCCGAGGGCTCCGTGAACGGGAAGAAGTGCGGCCGCAGCCGCACGCGCCGCTTCGGGCCGAACATCTGGTGGACGAAGTGCTCGAGCGTCCCCTTGAGGTCGCCGAACGTGATGCCCTCGTCGACCACGAGTCCCTCGATCTGCGTGAACTGCGGCAGGTGGCTGGGGTCGGCCACATCGCGGCGATAGACCTTGCCCGGCGCGAGCACGTAGATGGGCGGCTTCTGCGACTCCATCACGTGCACCTGCACGGGACTCGTGTGCGTACGCAACAGCACGTCGCTCTCGCCCTCCACCACGGCACGATCGCCCGAAAGGTCGCGGACGTAGAACGTGTCTTGTAGTGCGCGCGCCGGGTGATCGGGCGGGTGGTTGAGCGCGGTGAAGTTGTAGTAGTCGAGCTCGACCTCCGGGCCCTCGGCGATCTGATAGCCGAGTCCGGCGAAGATCTCCACGATCTCGTCGACGATCTCGTGCAGCACGTGTTGCCTGCCGACCGGCCAACGGCGACCGGGGAGCGTCACGTCCACCGCCTCGGCTGCGATCCTGCTCTCGCGGGCGGCCCCGCAAAGCGCCGCCTTCTTGGCCTCGAGCGCAGACTCGAGTGCCGTCCGCACCTCGTTGGAGACGCGACCGACCTCCGGTCGCTCCTCGCGCGACAGCGTGCCGAGCCCCCGGAGTATCGCGGTGAGCGAACCCTTCTTTCCGAGATATCCGACACGAGTGGCCTCGAGCGCTTCTGACGTGGCTGCGGACTCCACGGCCGCCAGTGCCTCGGTCTCGAGGGCGCGCAGGTCATCGATGATCGTCATGCCGCCTCACTTCCTGTCCTCACATGAAAAGGGAGCCGCTCCATCCTTGCATATCACAAGGACGGGAACGGCTCCCGCGGTACCACCTTGTTTGGCCGAACCTCCGGCCCTCTCACTCCGCAGGCCTACGACACGGCCGCGGACCGGATCATCGATCCGGGTGCCCGGTAACGGGGGCTCCGGCTTCCATACTAGGGCCGTATCGGCCGGTTCAGGTCGCGGCTGATGGAGTGAACCGTGACGCCACCGCCCGGGGTCATCTCAGTCTCGTGACCCCTCCCTGGCGAGCGGACGCTTCATGCGCCACGCCTCTCCGTCATCGCCTCGTCTGCGATTGAGACGACAGTCTAGCATCATGGTGCCGAGGCGACCAGACGACCCGCAAGCCGCCCGGTGGGTACGACCAGCACCACGGTGCCGACCACGGCTTCCCCATCGACCGGCTCGGAGTCGACCGATGCGTTGGCGTCTCCCCGTGTCCGGATCCTGCCGTCACGCAAGAGCGCCGCTACGCGGTGGACGACAACGCTGCCCCTGTGCTCGAAGACCGCAAGCTCATTAGCACGCGGCATCGCACCGTACCTGCGGTAGACGATCACGTCACCCGGATGGAGCGATGGCATCATGGACCCGCCCTCCACGTACAGCACGCCATGACACCACGCGCACGCCAGCATCACCAGCCCGAGCGTGAGCCCGAGAGCGCGACGCAACCGCGTATACGGCGCGTCAGTGGGCTTGTTCGACATCGACGTACACAGACGCACGGACGTAGTCGCCCTGGAGGTCGTTGCCCGCCTCGGCCGGCAGTCCGATCGCGTAGGTGACCCGCGCCGTCTGTCCCGACGCCACCCGGATAGGCAGCGTCCGCATAGTGGCCAGTGGTCCGTCATACACCTGTGTGCCGTCGCACGTGACACGACAGACAAGGGCGTTCCACAAGTCCGTGTAACCGGCCTTCTTGGCGACGGTTGTGACAGCATCGAACCCGAGAACGCCGGTGTTCCGCACGTCAACGGTCCGCGTGATGGTCTCACCCGGCGCAACGGGACCCACGGTCAGCGCGGCCTCTGTAGGCTCGACGGCCAGCTCTACCGTCCCTGCGGTGATGACGTTGTCCTTGATCTCGGTCTGAGCGGTGAAGTACGCACGTGCGCCTCCCGCCGACAGGACCGTGGCCACGAGCGCCGTGGCAACAAGCAGTCGCTTCATGTCTCCTCCTCACATCGTGTGCCGCCGAGGGGAGACGGCGTTTTCGATCGTTACCGCGGGGCCCCCGCGACGGACATCATGACGGGTACGGCTTACCGGCACCGAAATGGGAAGTGGGCCGGCGCCTAATCACGCCGACGGCGCCCGGACGCGGGGGG
>JAXMLJ010000149.1:0-10776 GCA_034368805.1 Coriobacteriia bacterium | reverse complement strand
CAAGTCAAGCACGGGGTCGTCGCCCACCATCAGGCAGTCGCGAGGGTCAAGACCGAGCTGAGCCGCGGTCTCCCGGAAGTAGTCGGGATGCGGCTTGCATGCGTGCATCGACTCGTACGAGGTCACGACATCCGCCAAGGAGCCATCCAGCCCCGCCCACGCCAGCCGGTGCTCAACGGCTCTGAGTGGGAAGATGGGGTTGGTGGCGATAGCGACGCGTAGTCCGAGGTCACGTGCGGTTGTGACCGCGGTGCGAGCGCCTGGAGCGGGACGGGCGGTGTCGGCGAGCGTGGGGAACACGTTGCGGTAGAAGTCCTCGAAGACACTCCAATGCTCGCCGAGATCGATACCCGAGTGCTTGGCGAAAGCGGCGAAGAAGACCTCGCGGTTGGTGGCGCCGGAACGGTGCTCCATCATGCTGCGCGTCGCTGCGTGGAGGGCGGACATCACGCTGTCGGAGCCGTTTGCGTGTCGGGCCAGAGGCGCTGCGGCCGATTCGAGCGCTGTGAAGTAGCGCTCGAGAAAAGCACTGAGATCGAGATCGAGCAGCGTGCCGTCTAGGTCGAACAGGATCGCGCGCACAGGCGGCCTCCCACCTCTCGGGCCGGGACTGCCGAATGATAGCACGCGTCTGCCGTTCACCGATTGCCCACCACATGCTGTTGACCCGCCGATACCGGTACGGGTATCCTTACCCGGTGTGTGCGATACCCCCGGGGGTACCCTATGGCTAGCATGAAGGAGCGGGATAGATGTCAGCGGTCAGCGTACGTGTGGAGTCGGCCCTGAAGTCGATCGTCGGTGACGATCGAGTGCGGACCGATCGGGTTGAGCGCACGTTGTACTCCTCTGACATCGGAGCGCTCCCAAAGCTGGTCAAGCCGCTCATGCCGACCGGGATCGCCGGGGCGGTCGTCCGTCCTCGCCACGAGGCCGACGTCGTTGCGCTTGTGAAGTTCGCCGCGGCCGAGGGCCTCAAGATCGTTGCGCGCGGCATGTCCACATCGGGCTACGGTGGCGTCCTGCCGGTACCCGGTGCCGTGGTGATCGACATGTCGGCCATGGGCCGCGTGATCACGATCGACGAGGCGGCGATGACCGCTCGTGTCGAAGGCGGAACGCTGTGGGAGCCGCTCCAGAAGAAGTTGCACGCCCGGAACCTGGATCTGCGTCTGTACCCCTCGTCGCTGCCCTCCTCCACTGTCGCCGGTTGGCTCGCCCAAGGCGGAGCCGGCTTCGGCAGCTACGAGCACGGCCTGTTCAAGGAGAACGTCGTCGCCGCGCGGGTCGTGCTGCCGACGGGCGAGATCCGTGAGTTCGATGGAGACGGGCTCGAGCGTCTGATCGCTGACGCAGAGGGCATCACCGGCATCATCACCGAGGTGACGATCTGGCTCCGCTCACTCGAGGCTGAGGTGCACCGCGTGATCGCGTTTCCGACGGCGGCGGCCCTGAGCTCCGCGCTCGCCGCGGTCTCCGTCCAGCGTCTGCCCATCTGGTCCATCACCTTCCTCAATCCCGAGTCGGTACGTCTGAAGAGGACCCTCCCGCACCGGCACGGTCACCCGTACGAGATGGAGCACGCGCACTTCGAGCCGGAACTGCCCGAGTCGTATCTCGCCGTGCTCGCGTACCCGGAGTCCCGGCGGCAGACAATCGACGCAGCACTCGCTGCGATCCGTGACGCCAACGGTGGGACCGAACTCGACTCGGCCACCGCCGAGCACGAGTGGGAGCAGCGCTTCGCGCTCATGCGCCTCAAGCGGGTGGGTCCGTCGATCGTGCCGACCGAGGTGATCGTCCCTCTCGGGGAACTCGAGGCGGTGCTGGCTGAGATCGACGCCAAGCTCAAGCAGCCGTTCGTGCTTGAGGGGATGCTCGGCCGTGGCGACAAGGTGGTGCTGCTCGGCTTCATCCCGCACGACGAGCGGACTCTCGCGTTCAACCTCGCGTTCGCCCTCTCGCTTGTCGTCATCGCGATCGCCAAGAAGCATCGCGGCGGTGCGTATTCGACGGGTCTGTACTTCCGTCAGGAGGCCCGCAACGTGCTCGGTGCCGAGAAGTACGCGGCACTCGAGGCGTTCAAGCGCGAGCAGGATCCGCGCAACATCATGAATCCCAAGAAGATCCTCGGCACCGGTGCGATCAACGCGCTCATGGGTCTGGCAGGCGCGATGGAGCCCATCGTGCGGCCGATCGCGAATGCTGCCAAGGCGCCAGCGGGTGCCCAGGCGCTCAGGGACCGCCGGGGAGTGCCCGGCGATGTCGCCTACTACAGCTATGCGTGCGCCCAGTGCGGCTACTGCGTGCCGACGTGTGAGGAGTACAGCGTGCGCGGGTGGATGAGTCACTCGCCACGAGGGAAGTACGCGTACCTCAAGGAGGTCATGGAAGGCCGGGAGAAGATCGACCAGCACATGGTGGATACTTTCCTGGTCTGCACCACCTGTGAGGTCTGCAACACGCGCTGCCAGTTGCAGCTCCCCGTTGAGCACTCGTGGATGACGATGCGCGGCAGGCTGATCCACGACGAGGGCCGCATGACGTTCCCGCCTTTCGAGATGATGGCCGCGTCGCTTCGTGGCGAGCTGAACATCTGGGCGAGCAAGAAGGAGCACCGAGCCGACTGGGTTCCGGAGCACATCAAACCGAAGCTCGAGGAGACCTCGGACATCCTGTACTTCGCCGGTTGCACGGCGAGCCTCGTGAACACCGACGTGGCGCAGTCCACGGTCGAACTATTGGATCGTGCGGGCGTGACATTCGGCTACATGGGCGCCGATGAAGCGTGCTGCGGTATCCCGATGAAGGTCGCGGGGAAGTGGGATGTCTTCGAGGAGATCTACGAGCACAACACATCCGAGGCGCGCAGGCGTGGCGCCAAGACAATCGTCACCTCCTGCCCTGCGTGTGGCCTCGTGTGGAAGGAGCTCTACGCGCAGCTGGCGGCCGAACGTGGTGACGAGTACGAGTTCGAGGTCAAGCACTACTCGGAGGTCGTCGCTGAGTCCCTCGCCGAGGGTCTCTTGGAGTTCGATCATCCGGTGCACAAACGCCTCACGTTCCACGACTCATGTCACATGGGCCGCGCGCAGGGCAACTACGAGCCGCCGCGCGAGATGATCAAGGCTATTCCCGGCGTGGAGTTCGTCGAGATGGAGCACAATCGCGAGGACGGGTTGTGCTGCGGTTCGGTCCTGACCCTCATCGGCGAGACGCCCGTGGCGCCCGAGCTCGGCAAGATGCGGCTTGATGAGGCGGTCGATATCGGTGCCGATGCCGTGGTGGCGCTGTGCCCCTGTTGTCAGGTGCAGTTGCGCGACTCGATCGACAAGAAGGACATCCCCGTCGAGGTCATCGACCTCGCGCACCTGGCGATGGATGGCCTCGGCATCGCACACGAAGACCCCACGCCCTACGCGAAAGAGATGTGGGGTTACTTCGAGAAGTTCATCTGGCTCATGAAGCCCGAGTCGATCACGAGCATCATGGTGGCGCTCCTGCCGGACATGATGAAGGCGATGCCGGCGGGCATGGTGCCGATGATGAAGGTTGCGCGCCGGGTCCCGGGCGGGTTGGCGATCATGGGCACGATGATGCCGGCCATGATGCCGAAGATGATGCCGGCCATGATGCCGAAGGTGATGCCGGCGATGCTCGCTGAGGTCTCGCGCCGCGTGGGTCCGTTGCCGGAGGACATGGAAGAGCTGATGCCCGACCTGCTTCCGCAGACGATGGACGCGCTGCTGCCCAACATGCTGCCGCTGATCCTCGACGACTTCGTGCCGAAGATGCTGCAGTACATCCGGACGTGCCTCGGCAAGGAGGATGACGAGGCAGCGCTGGCGCGTTGCCGGGAGATCGGCGGTGAACCGGCCGCCTGATAGAGGTCCGTTGACAGTGCGACTTCCCTGAAGGGCCGCGGCATGGACTGCCACGGTCCTTCATGTTTCACTTTACTCGTCACCGCCGCCGACCGATAAGCGAATCATGTCGACTCTGTCGCAGGACCGGATCATAGAGCAGCTTCGCGCGTTTCCGATGTTTGCCGAGGTGCCAGGTGAGGACCTCGCGACGCTCGCGGAGATGGTCACCTACCGTGAGTTCCCTCGCGGTACCTTCATCCTCACCCAGAACGACCGTGGGTCGATCATGTACATGCTCATCTCGGGCCGGGTGAAGGTCTCGTTGGCGTCACCCGAGGGCAAGGAGCTCGCGCTCAGCTACCTCGAGGCCCCAGCGCACTTCGGGGAGATGAGCGCGACTGACGCCGGACTGCGCTCGGCCGACGTCATCGCCACCACCGATGTCGAGGTACTCGGGCTCGAGTCGAAGGATCTCACCTCGGCGATCGCCTCACAGCCGCAGCTCGCGATCACGCTGATCACCGCGTTGTCCCGTCGGGTTCGCGATCTTATCGGGCGGCTCGAGGACATGGCGTTCCATGACGCGACTCACCGTGTGATGCGCGTGTTGCTCAACGTCGCGACCGCATCGTACGAGGCCCGTGGCGTTCCGGTCATCGAGGGACTGACGCACTACGAGATCGCCACGCTTGCGGGTACCTCGCGAGAGACGGCGAGCCGCGTCATCTCCAATCTCGGCAAAGATGGCGTCGTCGCGACTCGTGGCCGCAAGATCGTGGTCGATCTGTTCGCTTTGCGGGATCTGGTCGAACAGACGTAGCGATCGGGGTGGCGGCACGTTCGGTGTGGGTATCTACAAGCGCAACACACCGATTCGGGCAGGAGGCGTCCATGAAGGAGTTCACACTCGACGATCTGAAGCAGTTCGACGGGCAGGAGGGTCGTGCGGCATACGTCGCGTACGAAGGCGCGGTCTACGACGTGTCCGGGAGCGACATGTGGTCCGATGGCGACCACGAAGGCATGCACCAGGCCGGTGGGGATCTGACCGCGGCGCACGACGATGCGCCGCACGATGTCCACATCGTTGATTTTCCCAAGGTCGGAGTGCTTGTCTAGCCGAGTTCCAGCAGTGCGACCGTCTCGATGTGGTAGGTCTGTGGGAACAGGTCGACCGGCGCGAAGCGCGTGCCAACGTATCCCGCGGCGGCGAGCCGTTTCACATCCCGTGCGAGGGTCGCAGGGTCACAGGACACGTACACGATACGATCGATGCGGGCGCTTCCGAGCGCCCGCATCGCGCTGTCTGCGAGTCCCGAGCGCGGTGGGTCGATCAGCGCTGCGTCGAGGTGGCCGAGGTCGGCAAGCGCGTGCGCGGCGTCGCCGGGTACGATATCTGCCCACAGGCCCGCCCGGTCGAGATTCCTCCGCAGGTCCGCCAGGGCGTGGCGCGAGCCTTCTACGGCGACGACCTCTCCCGCGGTCCGGGCGATCGGTAACGTGAACGTCCCCGCGCCCGCGTACAGGTCGCCGATCCGCATCGTTCCGTCGGCGGCCAGCATCTCGAGTGCCCGGGTGCGTAGCCGACTCGCTGTGGCGGTGTTGACCTGGAAGAATGAGGGCGCCGAAATGAGGTAGCGATCGCCGTCGATCTTCTCGGACCATGCACCCCGGCCAGCCAGGACTTCGACTTGCGAGACGTCGCGACGCTCGAGCGCACCCCGGAAGACGACCCGCGTGACTGTCGCTGCGCCGGTCGACTCGGCCACCACGCGGGCGACGGCCGCTCGCGGGAACGGACCGGGTCCGGTCCAGAGGTCTACGGAGACCTCGCCGGTCGAGGAGACGCGCAGGGCGACGCGCTGGATGTCGAGCGCCCCCCGAGACGCGACGAATCGCAGAGCGCCGGAGAGCGCCTTTGGCAGGCGCCGCGAGCGGGGAGGAAGGAGGCGACACTCATCGATCGGCAGGACGTCGGTGCTCCCCGCACGCATGACGCCGAAGACCGGTCCGCGCGGACCCGCGCTGACCGATAGTTCGATCTTGTTGCGGTAGCCGTAGACGTCTGATGAAGGTATGACTGGCTCGACATCGGGCTCGGCGATGCCACCGATCCGCCGTAGGTTCTCCACCACGCTGGAGTGCTTGGCATCCAGCTGCCGCTCGTAGGAGACGTGCTGCCACTGACACCCGCCGCAGGTGCCGAAGTACGGGCACTGGGGCTCTACGCGATCGGGTGAAGGTACGTGGAGCGTCAGGAGTTCGCCGCGCGCCCACCGGTCGTGCGACTCGGTGACCTCGATGGTCGCGTCATCACCCGGGCATGTCAGGCGGACGAAGACCGTCCGGCCGTCTTCGAGCCGGGCCACGCCGTCGCCGCCGTGTGCTAGGCTCTGTATGGTCACGCGTGCATGCTCCACGATCGGTCCTCTCTGTGGTTCGCAGCCATCATAGCGGCCGCGGCTGCCAGGTGCTTTACTGAGGGGGTACAGATACCGGGTCGGCACTTCTTGTGGCGCCGGGTCGTTGTTGAGTCTTGAGTGGCCGACGTGGCCGGGCGGGGAGGTCGTGTAGGGTGGCTGAAACACGGGTTCTGATCGTTCACGACGATGCGGCCTTCGTCGAGCGGATGCGCGTAGCTCTTGCCGCGGTGATGCCCGGGGTGGAGACACTGGGTGCTGTATCGGGCCCGCGCGCCCTCGGTATCGCGAAGCAGACCCGGCCGGGCGCGGTCCTCGTGGATGGCGATCTGGTAGGCATGGACGGGTATTCGTTCACCACCGAGATGAAGGCGGACGAGGATCTCGCCGACATCCCTGTCCTTATCGTTGTTGCCGATCCGACGGAGGCTAGCGCCCTCAAGGCACGGCAGGCGGGCGCTGCGGCGCATCTGTCGGCAGCGACTGATGTGGAGGCGCTCGCGCAGAAGCTTGCCGGAGCGATGTCGGCGACAGTGGACGGTCCCGGGTCACCGGCGACGGTCGATCCCGGTAGCCCGGCGTCGCCCGTGCCGCCAGTGCCGGCGCCGGAGGCGGCTCCGCCCGTCGCTCCGGTAGCGGGAGACTACGGTGCCCCCGGCCCGCGCCGGAAGACGACACGTCGTCGCAGCCGATGGCGGCCGGCTATGGCGCCCCACAGGCGGCGCCCGAGGGTTACGGTGCCGCGCAAGTCGTCACGACGTCGTCAGCCAGCACGCCGGCCGCAATCCCCGGTGCGCCGGCGCCGGGTAGCGATATCCCTCACATCGACGATCTTCTGCGCATGATGATCGACCTGGGTGGGTCGGACTTGCACATCACCGTCGGCAGTCCTCCCGGCATCCGCCTTCGCGGCGAGATCGCTGCGGTAGAGAGCGTGAAGGTGCTGACGCCGCGCGACACGCAGGAGATGCTGCTATCGCTGCTCTCCGAAGAGCAGCGGCGTCGCTTTGAGACCGAGCTCGAGCTCGACTTCGCCTACAGCATCCCGGGCCTGTCACGGTTCCGCACGAACGTCTTCCAGCAGCGCAACTCGATGGGAGCGGTCTTCCGCGTCATCCCGCTCAAGATCCCCACGCTTGAGGAGCTCGGCCTTCCGCGGGTCTGCAAGTTCCTCGCGGAGCGGCCGCGAGGGATGGTGCTCGTCACGGGCCCGACAGGGTCGGGTAAGTCGACCACGCTTGCGGCCATGATCGACCACATCAACTCGACGCGGCCGGTCCACATCATCACGATGGAGGACCCGATCGAGTTCATGCACAAGAACAAGCGCGCGTACGTCAACCAGCGGGAAGTCGGCGAGGACACACACTCGTTCACTGCGGCCCTGAAGCGTGTCTTGAGGCAGGACCCCGACGTCATCCTGGTCGGTGAGATGCGTGATCTGGAGACCATATCGGCGGCGCTGACGGCGGCCGAGACTGGTCACCTGGTGCTTGCGACGCTCCACACGACGGGCGGCCCTGAGACCGTAGACCGCATCATCGATGTGTTCCCGCCCCACCAGCAGCAGCAGGTCCGCATGCAGCTCTCCACGACGCTGGAGGGCGTCCTGTCGCAGACGCTACTCAGATCGACAGACGGACGCAGCCGCGTCATGGCAATGGAGATCATGCTCGGCATCCCCGCCATCGGCAACCTCATCCGGGAGGGTAAGACCCATCAGATGGCCACGATCATCCAGGGCGGTGCATCGATGGGTATGCAGACACTCGACCAGCACCTGAAGTCACTGCTCCAGGCCGGCAAGGTCACGTACGAGGAGGCCATGCAGAAGGCCAAGGAGCCGCGTGAACTCGCGCAGATGCTCGGCCGCAAGATCTGACCCGGCGCGGGCGTTCGGACCTGACGGGCGGGGCTTTCGGGCCTCGCCCGAGTCGTGAGGAGGCACCCATGGACATCGTACGCGTGAAGTGGAACGGCAAACGACGGTTCGTCGCCTGGGATGAGGCGGGTCACGGGATCGTCATGGACGCCAGCGCCGGGTACAAGGGCGACGGGAGCGGCGTGCGGCCGGTGGAACTCGTGCTCTACGGGATGGCCGGGTGCACGGGAATGGATGTCATCTCGATCTTGGAGAAGAAGCGGCAGAAGGTCACCGACTTCGACTTGGTCGTCACGGGTACGCAACGAACCGACGAGTATCCCAAGATCTACACGCGCATCGAGGTCGAGTACGTTATCACCGGCATCGGCGTGAAGCCGGAGGCCGTGGCGCGTGCGATCGAGCTCTCCGAGGAGAAGTACTGCTCGGTCAAGGGCATGTTCGGCTCCGATGTCGAGGTCGTCACGAGTTATCGCGTCCTTGAGGCGGAGTGTTAGGTGACCCTGCTCACCGGAAGTGCGGTCGTTCTTCCCGTCTACAACGAGGCCGCCCCGCTTTCCGGGGTGCTCGACGCCGTGCGAAGGGTCCATACGGGCGGCGTGATCGTCGTTGATGACGGATCGACCGATGGAACACGCCGTCTGCTGGCCCGCCGCGACGATGTCACGGTCGTCAGCCACCGAGAGAACCTCGGATACGGACGTTCGCTGATCGACGGCTTCGCGCGCGCCCTGGACTCCGGCGCGGAGGCGATCGTCACAATGGACTGCGACGGCCAGCACGAGCCCGAGCACATACCCGAGTTTCTGGCGGCGCTCGAATCGTGCGACATCGCCTCGGGCAGCCGGTACCTGCCGGAGAGTCCCGCGGTCGGCACGGCGCCGCCGGAGCGCCAGGACGTGAATCGTCGTGTGACCGCCTCGATCAATGCCGTGACCGGCTGGGCCATCACCGACGCGTTCTGTGGTTTCAAGGCGTATCGCGCGAGTGCGATCCGCGCGATGACGCTTACGGAGCCGGGGTACGCGCTTCCTCTGGAGGTGTGGGCCGAGGCGCACTGGGCGGGGCTGTGCGTCATCGAGCGTCCCGTTGCCCGGATCTACTTTGACGGTGACCGGTCGTTCGGCGCCGACCTCGACGATCCCGAGCGCCGTCATGGGTACTATCTGCGCGTATGGGAGCGAGCGTTGAACAGAGGGCGGGACGATGGCTGACGCGGTATGCGTCGGGGCGCACCCCGACGATGTCGAGATCGGGATGGGCGGCACGGTGGCGACGATGGTCGCGGGTGGCGCCGACGTTCTGATCGTCGACCTGACGGACGGCGAGCCGACGCCTTACGGAACCCACGAGCGCCGGATGGCCGAGGCGGCTGAAGCGGCGGCCGCGCTCGGCTGTCGCCGTCTGACACTCGACCTGCCCAACCGCTACCTCTTCGACAGCGTGGAGGCCCGCATGGCGCTTGCGCAGGTGCTGCGGGAGGAGCGTCCTTCGACGCTGTTCGTGCCGTATCCCGAGGACGCGCATCCTGACCATCTGGCGGCGTCGCGGATAGCGGAAGCGGCTCGCTTCTACGCGAAACTGACCAAGACCGACATGCACGGTGAGCCCCATTACCCGGCGCGTGTCTACCGCTACATGGCCGTGCACCTCAGGCTTGTGCGTGAGCCGTCCTTTCTCGTGGACATCTCCTCCACGCTCGACATCAAACTCACCGCGCTCGCAGCCTATCGCTCGCAGTTTGCGGATAACGTCGCCAACGCCGGGATCGTCGACGTGATGGAGCAGACCGCCAGGATGTGGGGCGCTCTGGGCAGGGTGGACGCCGCGGAGCCGTTCTTCGCACTCGAGGCGCCCGTCGTTTCATCGGTGTTCGAACTCCGATGAGGGAACCCGATGCCCGTTCATGACCGACAGACCCCTCCCGGGGGGCATGGGGAAGTCCTCTATGAGCCGCGGATAGAGACGTGGGCGGAACTCGCCCGCGAGAACGCGACTGCGGCTCGCTCCTGGCCGGCAGGTATGCGCGCACTCAGACAGGAGGCGCGAGCGGATGCGGTGGCGGCCGCGCGCGACTACTCGCGACGTATCGGTGTCGTGCTCCCCCGGCGTGAGGCGGGCGACTTGATCGTGATGACCGGCCACCAGCCGGAGCTCTTCCACCCCGGCGTGTGGGTGAAGGACTTCGTGGTCCAGCGCTTGTCCGAGGAGCTTCCGGCACTCGGCATCGATGTCGTCGTCGATACCGATGCGGCCAGCCGCGTCGAGCTGGCCACGCCGTGCCTCACGCCGACGGTCGGTGTGTGCCGCGTCCCGCTCGCCGAAGCGCCGGGGGACGCTGCGTATGTCCAGGTGCCCGTACCGGACGCATCGCACAGAGCGGTCTTCCGTGAGACGGTGGTTGCGGCGCTCGCAACGCTGCCCGCACCAGCCCTGGGTCGCCACTTTGCCGCGTTCGCTGAGGCTCTTGAGGACGCGAGCGGCAGGGTTGACGACCTCGGCTCGCTCCTGACGGCCGCCCGCCGCGCGTACGAGCGTCCGGCGGGGACCGACTATCTCGAGCTGCCGGTCTCGATCCAGGCGCTGACTCCGGCTATGCGCCGATTCT
>JAXMLJ010000148.1:0-9356 GCA_034368805.1 Coriobacteriia bacterium | reverse complement strand
TGCTCCACCGAGTAGACGGTCTTCCCGGCCGAAGCGGCATGCGCAAGCAGCGCGTAATACGTGGTGCTCGACCCGCCCGCAACCGGCGCGCACACGAGCAGAATGCCCCGTCCGCGCTCCACCATCGCCCGGAGAGCGCGGGACTCCGCCTCGGAGACCCCGAGTTCCTCAAGCCCCCGGGGTTGAGGGCGGAACGCGGCGAGCGAGATCACGAGCCGCTGACCCGCGATCGTCGGTACGACCGAGGTTGTGAGCACGAGATCGCGATCGGAGATATGTGTACGGAGCCGGCCGAGCGCGGGACGTGAGGCGGGCACGCTCGAGAGCTTCGCGTACTGCTTGAAACCCTCGATCAGTGACGCCTGGAGCGAGACCGGAGCGCTTGCCACCTTCTCCAGCCCGCCCTGGACACGATAGACGAGGAAGAAATCCTCCTTGTAGGGCAGCAGGTGGATACGGCTCGCGCCGCGCGCGACGGCGTGCTCCAGGATATCGGCGACGAGCAACGCCACCTTCCGGGCGTCGGCCACCGCGAGCACGTCCAGGTCGATCGCCGAGGGGCCGGATCCGGCAGGCGCTGCAGCCGCCATCTGTTCGATGGCTATCGCTGCAGGAGCCGACGGTGCCGCAGGGACGTCCTCGAGGACCGGCGCCACAGGCACAGCCGGCGTCTCCTCGGCAGTCTCCTCGAAGAAGTCCGAGGCTGCGACCGCCGGCGCGACCATGTCCGGCGCAGCAGCGGGCGCGGTCGCTGTCGCAGCACCGTAGTACTGGTCGAGCGCGTCGGCCACGGAGGCGACGTCGGCGAGGACCGGCTCGACTTCCAGACCCAGCTCGGCAGCAACGCCGTCGAGGACGAACACGTCCATCGGGTCGCCTATGGCGACGGTGAGCATTCCCTCGATCTCGAACAGAGGCAGGACTCGCCGGGAACGCGCGATCGCCACCGGCACGAGTGCAAGCGCATCGTCTTCCGGCGCGTAACTCGAAAGGTCGACCTGGGGCACACCCATCTCATGCTCGAGCACCGCAACGACATCAGACGCTCCGACGAGATCGCGTTCGGCGATAACGATGCCCACGGACACGCCGCGCGCGGATGCAGCCTCCTGGACGTTACTCACCTGCTCGGCCGTTACCAGCCCCGCTGCCACGAGACTATCGAGCACCCGTGCAGAGATGCTGTTGCCGGCTGTCATCGGCGGCCCTACCCCTGGACCTTCGAGAGTTCTTCGGCCACGGCAGCGAGCAGCACGTCGGGATCGACCGGCTTGGTCAGGTACTGGTTGGCGCCAGTACGGATGCCTGTGGCCATCGCCTGCTCCTCGGTCTTGGCGGTGAGCATGATGATCGGAATGGCCTTGTAGTTCTGATCGAACTTGAGCAGACGGCATACCCTGTAGCCGTCAAGCTTGGGAAGCATCACATCGAGCAGGATCAGGTCCGGCTTCTCCCCACGCGCGGTCTCCAGAGCCTCCGCTCCGTCTACCGCCGTGATGACCTCGTAACCGCCGGCCTCGAGGATGGCCTTGATCATCTCCAGGATGGTGGGACTGTCGTCCACCGCCAGTATCCGCGCGCCTGCCATACCCTCAGTCTCCCTCCCGCTCCGACCCCCGGCAACCGTCACGGCGCCGTGGGCCGAGCAGCTGCCCCATCTGCGCCTTTACGTCGAATCCGTGGCTTTCCGACACTCTATCAGACTACGCTCGCACGTCTTGACCAGCAGATCCGCCTGGAACCCGCCGGAGAACTCCGTCCAGTCGCCTTCCGGAGACTTGCGGAGCGCCTTGAGCGCGTTCTCGTATTCCCGGGCGGCCGCCTGCCACTTGCGCTGCGACTTGTAGACATTGGCAAGGTTCAAGTGCGCGAGCGCGAAGTCGGCATCGATGTAGATCGTCTTCTTGAGTTCGCTGATCGCCCGGACGGTATCCCCTTGCCGCTGGTAGATGATGCCGAGAATGTACCGTGCGACGGGGAGCAGCGGGTTGATGGCCAGTGCACGGTGGCACGCGGCAAGCGCCTCGTCGTAGGCACCCGAGTCGGCGTGAACGTATGCCGAAAGCAGGTGCGCCTCGGCGTTGTTCGGGTCCGCGGCAAGCACCCGCGCGACGAGATCGAGGACCTCGGCCGGTCGGCGCTCCTGCATCCGTGCCCGGGCCTGGGCGATCAACTCGGCCGGACTCGCCACGTCGCCGGGTGCGGGGTCCGGGGGTGCCGGACGCTCGGATGCCGGCTCTACGATCCGGCTTCGCCGTGGCTGCCGCACAGGCTGCGCGGCAGCCGGACGCGCTCCGTGCGCCCGCTGGCCGAACGTGAACAGCCGACGAGCCGCTGGCTTCCGGTAGAGGAACACCCCACCGATCTCGAGTGGCTCGAAGTCGTCGCTGATCGATGTCAGGGTCTCCGAGTGCCCGATGAACAGGTACCCGCCCGGGTTCAGACTCTCGAAGAAGTTGGACACCACGCGCCTCGTCGACTCGAGGCGGAAGTAGATGGTGACATTGCGGCAGAAGATAACGTCCCAGTTGCCCATGAGCGACAGCGGATAGGGCTCCCTGATGAGGTTGTGGTAGCCGAAGTCGACGAACGATCGAACGCGATCGGCGACCCGGTACCCGCCGACCGGTACCGGCGTGTAGTGACGAGCGACGACGTCCGGAGGCACGTTCATCATGGACCGCTTGCCGTAGACGGCAGCCTTCGCGTGCGCGAGCGCCTTGGTGGAGACGTCGGTGCCGAGGACCTGCGGCTTCCAGCCGAGTCCGTCAAGCGACATGTCGAGCAGCGTCATCGAGATCGAGTACGGCTCCTCGCCCGTCGAGCACCCGGCGGACCAGACCCGCAGGTTGCGACTGTTAGAGGGCTTGGATGCCATGATCTCGGGCAAGACGTGGTCCCGCAGCGCGTCGAACTGCTGGGGGAATCGGAAGAAGCTCGTCTCGTTGATCGTCACGAGGTTCAGCAGCTCGTTGAACTCGTGCTCATCGCGTTCGAGCGCCGAGTAGTAGTCGGCAAGCGTCGTATAGCCAAGCCGGGTGGCACGCGTGACAAGGGAGATCCTGAGGGAATCGACCTTGGACTCCTCGAGGTAGATGCCGGACTGATGGTGGAGCAGGTCGCGGAAGCGACGGAACTCCTCGAGGGTCAGATCCTTTGCCAGACTCTCGTTCAGCACGGCTCTTCGTGCCTCCCGCCGGTCACGCGCCGGCCTCGTCGCCGAGCCGCTCGATGAGTCCCGCAGCGTACATCCCGTACAGGATCTTGGCAGTCTCGAAGTCGTTGTAACCGGTGAGATCCACCAGGTCGCGAACCGAGCGTCCGCCGTGCAGATAGCACAGGAGCATCCATTCGCGCGGCTTGAGATGTATCTCCATGGACTTGTCGCCGGGCGCACCGGCCATAACGAACTCGGTGTCCATCGACGGGATCTTCTGACGGATACGCCCCCACAGTTCGAGACGGCGCGATGCCTCCATGATGATGTTCTCGACCGAGACCGCGATGCCGATGTCCTCGTCATCGCACGTCTCGTCGGGCTCGAACCGAAGCTCGCCCTCCTCCCACCGGAAGAGGTCGAAGAGCGTGTCGTTGATCTGCTCCTGGATGAACGCCTCGAGCACGCGCCCGTCGAGATACCCTTCGTCGACGAGAATCTGCCCGAGACGCCGGCCGGCCTTCTCCTTCTTCTGGATCTTCTGGAGACCCAGCGCCTGCCTCAACTGCTTCTCCGAGATGACGCCCGCCTTGACTATGCGTCTGCCGAGCGACTCGCGGTGCCAGTTGGAGCTCGCGAAGAAGACGCGGCCCTTCTTGAAGCAGACCTTGCCCTGGGCGTCCGGCCGTTCGAGGTAGAGCGTGCCGGTCTTCCGCCCCGATGCAAGCAGGCGGAACATATCCTCGAGCGAGAAGTCTTTCAGGTTGCCCTCGAGAGCCACGTGCGGCACTCCTGTGGTCGTAGCGGTCGTATCGGGCGCGCGGAAACGGCCCGGCCGAAGCAGTCGCGCGCCAATCGTAGCACGCCAGAGGGGGTGCTTGAACAACCACCGCGGACGCCGTTCGCCGATTGACGCGGCTCCGCTTGTGAAAGGACTTGCACAAGTCCTTAATGTCCCTTATGCTGGCCACAAGAACATTCGCATATTCGTATGTACGGGGGACCAGAGATGGACGACGCGGAGTTCTACTGCCTCCACTCCGATCTGTGCAAGACCCTTGCAAACGCCAAGCGACAGATGATCCTCGGCTCACTCAAGAGCGAGGAGCTCTCGGTCGGTGAGCTTCAGAAGCGCACCGGTATCCCGCAGGCCACCCTCTCCCAACATCTCGCCATCCTCCGCTCCCGGGGAGTCGTGAAGTCACGGCGCTCGGGCAATCACGTGTACTACGCGATCGCCAACCCCAAGATCATCCAGGCGTTCGACCTGATAACCGAGGTCATGCGGGAAACCCTCGACGCACGAAAGGGCACCGTCGACGGGGTCGGCTAAGTCAGATGCGGAGCAGGCGAGGCCGCGAGAACGGTACCGGTACCGACGATGCTAGGAGGAGAGCGATGGATGAGAGCGGAAAGAAGAGCCTCGCGATGGTGGTGATGAGCGGCGACATGGACAAGCTGTTCGGCGCCTTCATCATCGCGAACGGAGCGGCCGCGATGGGTATGGACGTTACGATGTTCTTTACGTTCTGGGGCCTGCGCGCCATCAAGAAGAACGTGAGCACGGGAAAGACGTTCTTTGGCCGGATGCTCGGCGCCATGTACGGCGGAGACATCATGAAGGCCAACCCGAGCAAGTTCAGCTTTGGTGGGATGGGCCGGTGGATGTTCGGCAAGATGATGGGCGGGCACAACGTCCAGAAGCTCAGCGAGATGCGAGATCTGGCCGTCGAACTCGGCGTGAACATGTACGGATGCCAGATGTCCATGGACGTCATGGAGATCCCGCAGGAAGCGTTCATCGATGGGGTCAAGGAGCCGGTGGGCGTGGGGTTCTTCCTCCTCAAGGCGCAAGACGCCGAGATCCAGCTGTTCATCTAGCAACGAAGACCCGGAACCTACCGGGCGTCACGAAGGCGCACGGTCATCACGGACCGCCACTGCCGGGTGTGCGGCCAGACGAAGGGAAGGGACCACCATGTCAGACGACATCAAAGTCGATCTCGAACTCGATCTCAAGGGACTGCTCTGCCCGCTCCCGATGGTCAGGGTGAGTCAGAACATCACGAACGTCCCCGTTGGCGGCGTCATCCGCGCCGTTGCCACGGACCCGGGCGCCATGGCCGACATTCCCGCCTGGGCCCAGTCCACCGGCAACGAGGTCCTGTCCGCAGGCAAGGAAGGCAGCGAGTTCGTCTTCCTCGTCAAGCGCGTCAAGTAGCGGGAGGACACACCCTTCGATGGATACCTACCTCCAGATCACCACGGTCGTGGGCGTCTATGTGGCGGGCGTGGTCTTCGTGGCGGGGATGGGGTGGCGCATCTACCAGTGGGCGACAACCCCGAAGTCCCCGGTGCGGCTCGGCATGTTCCCCAAGCCGAAGACCCGCGGCGGCCGCATCATGAAGATGCTCAAAGACACCCTGATCGCTCCGCACTCGGCACGCATCGAGCCGCGGATGTGGTTGTTCGCCATGATGTTCCACGTAGCCGCGCTCGCCGCCTTCGTCGGGCATCTGCGGCTCATCCAGGAGTACCCGGTGCTGCCCGAGATACTGGGTGCCGAGGGCATGAACGCCTTCGCCGGGTGGGCGGGCGGCATCGCCGGGACGCTCATGATGGTCGCGGTGCTGTACTGGATCGCGCGCCGCACGTTCGGCCCCTTCAAACAGCTCTCGGTACCTGAAGACTACCTGCTGCTCGCGCTGTTGCTCGGCGTGATCATCATGGGCAACCACATGCGGTTCATCGGCCACGTGCACGCCGCCGACTACCGCGAGTGGTTCCAGAGCCTGCTCGCGTTCAAGCCGGTGATCCCCGACTCGATCCGCTTCAGCAATGTGGGGTGGTCGCTCGGCACGCACATGCTGTTCGTGAACGCGCTGCTGATCTACTTCCCGTTCAGCAAGCTCGTGCACACCATCGGCTCCTTCTCCGCCAACCTCGTGAGGAGTGAGTAGCCATGGATTCGCAGCAGATCACCACACTCACGGGCGTTCTCGACAAGAAGATGAACCGACAGCTCAAGCAGTACCTCGATATCTGCGCGCGCTGCGCGATCTGCAAGGACGCGTGCCACCAGTACGTGGCAACCGGCGACTTCACGTACCTGCCGGCTCGGCGCGCCGAGCTCATCCGACAGATCTACAAGAAGTACTTCACCAAGACCGGTGAGTTCGTGCCGGCGCTCTACGAGGCGCGGGACCCGGACGAGAACCTGCTCGACGAGTTGTACGAGTCCACGTACGCATGCACCGGCTGTCGCCGCTGCATGTACTACTGCCCGTTCTCCATCGACACTGCGTGGATCCTCTCGGTGGCCAAGGCCATCCTGATCGCCGCGGGCCGCGGTAACGAGATGCTCGGTCAGCTTGCCGACGCGTCCCTGTTCAAGTCCGACAACTTCGAGATGTTCCGTGACGTGATCGTGAGCGGCTTCAAGGACATCGAGGCCGAACTAAAAGAGCTCACCGGCGATCCGTCGGCTGAGATCCCGGTGGACAAGCAGGGCGCCGACATCCTGTACGTGGCGCTCGCCGGCGCGCACAGCATCCTGCCCGCCGCAGCCATCTTCCACGAGGCCGGCGCCAGCTGGACGCTCTCTATGTTCGAGTCGGCCAACTACGGCTTCTTCCTCGGCGATGTTGAGAAGGCACGCAAGATCGCCGACCGGTTCATGGACGAGGCGGTGCGCCTCGGCGTGAAAGAGGTCGTGATCACCGAGTGCGGTCACGCCTACCGCGTGGCGAACATCTTCCACGAGGCCTGGACCGGCAAGAAGCATCCATTCAAGGTCCGCCACATCCTCGAGGTCATCGATGAGTACATCAAGGACGGCCGTCTGAAGGTCAGCCGCTGTATCGACGTGCCCGTGAGCTACCACGACCCCTGCCAGGTGGGCCGCAACGGCGGCATCTTCGAGCAGCCGCGCGATATCGTGCGCGCGCTTGCCACCGACTTCCGCGACATGACGCCCAACCGCGAGCAGCAGTGGTGCTGCGGCGGCGGCGGCGGGATCGTGGCCATCTCGGAGATGGACGCGTTCAGGCTCAAGAGCGGCAAGAAGAAGGTCGAGCAGATCAAGGCGACCGGCGCCAAGATCGTCGCGAGCCCGTGCGAGAACTGCCGCCTTCAGATGGAAGGTCTGAACGAGACCGAGGACCTCGGCGTACGCATCGCCGCCATAATGGACCTCGTCATCGAGTGCATGGACCTGCCCGGCCGAAAGCAGGCTGCCGAAGGCGCGTGACGAACGCACGCTGACGCGACCGAAAGGCGCCGGGCCACCGGCGCCTTTCGTATGCAGGGCGCCAACGGCTACCATGGCACCATGGGTACACGCCGAAAGCGCTCGAAACCCCGGCCCCGCACGTCCACCCGCGTGCCGAGAGGCGCTCTGAGCGTCCCCGGCTCGCGCCGGCGGCGCTCTCACGGCCCGCTCATCCTCGGCGTCATCGGCCTGGTCTTCGCGCTGCTCCTCGGCCTGGCGTTCTACCGGGCCTTCGTCGAAGGGCGCACCGAGCCGGCGCCGGAGCCCGGGACCGATGCGCAGGCTCCGGGACGCACGATCGACCAGGACATCAGACTCGCCTACCCCACCTACCTCGGAACTCCGCAGCGGCGCTCCGGAGGAATGGGGCCTGCACCGGAGCGTCTCGATGTGATCTGGAAGCTGCAGATCGGCACCGGACTCACGGCTCGCAAGAGCGACGACAAGCTCGTGAACTGGTCGGGAACCGGGTGGACGGGTCAGCCCACCCTCGTCTACGAGAACGGACGGCCCTGGCTTCTCATCGGCGGCTACGACCATGGACTGAGACGCATCGACGCATCGACCGGCACGGCTGTGTGGCGAGCCCAACTCGACGATGTCATCAAGGGGACGAACACCGTCTACTACGAGCCGACGCGCCCGGCAGACGACCGGCTCGTCGTCGTGACCGGCTCGCGCCGCGGCAACGGCCTCGCCGTCGGTGACCCCGGGATCGCCCCCCTGAGGGCGTTCTCATTCGCGACCGGCGAGGAGCTCTGGCGACTGCCGGTGGCCCGCACCGAGAACTACAGTCAGGACGTGGACGCGAGCCCGCTGCGCGTGGATGGGCGACTGATCGTGGCGCTCGAACCCGGCTACGTCCTCGCGCTCGATACCGCATCGCTCACACCCGGCCCTGGCGGGCACCCCATGCCGAGTGTCGTGGCAAGCTCCCCGCTCCTCTACACACCCGAGGACGTGACCGCGCACGCCGAGAACGGCGGCAGCAACCTCGCACTCGAAGGCTCGCCGGCCGTGCTCGGGGACCGCATCTACATCGCGTCGAGCTCCGGACACGTGTACGGTCTGAACCGCGAGACACTCGCGATCGAGTGGGACTTCGCGCCAGGCGGTGACTTCGACAGCACGGTGGTCGTCACACCCGACGGGTACCTGCTGGTAGGCGTGGAGCGCCAGTACATCGCACATGGCGGCGTGTTCAAGCTCGACCCGCGCAAGCCGCCTGAGGAGGCGGTGGTGTGGTTCTTCCGCACCGAGGACCGGGGTATCGCCGAGTGGGCCGGCGGCGTCATCGGCTCGGTGGCCATCAGCGCCGAGCCGTCCGCCACGCCGATGGCCGCATTCTGCAGCGTCGACGGCAACGTGTACGTCGTCAACCGAGATACGACCGATGGCGACGGACCCGGGCCCGACGGCGTCACGCGCTACCCGCGCCCGAAGCTGCTCTTCCGCGACTCCATCGGCGGAAGTATATCGACACCCGTGATCGTGGACGATCGCATGGTGGTGGCGGGACTCGACAACACGGTGCGACTGTACGACATCGCACCGACAGCCAACGGGGTCTCGATAGCGGAGCGTGCCCGCTTCACCGCCGACGGGCCGTTCGAGTCCACGCCGCTCGTGTGGGACGGCCGCATCTACATCGGCTGCCGCGACGGCTACCTCTACTGCCTCGGACAGTGATCGGGCCTAGACGTCCCGAGCCGCCGCCAGCGCGGTCACCAGCCCCGCAACTTCGCGCTCGCTGGTTATGCCGCCGTCGTCGGCGACGAACAGTCCGCCCGCGCGTGCAAGCACGCCGATCATGCTGCCAACCGACTCGGCACGCGCCGGATTACCGAGTTCGCCGGTGAGCAGCCCGCCGATGACCGCGAGACCCGCCTCGCGCGCCGCCCAGAACAGGCGGTCGAACGCCGCCACGCC
>JAXMLJ010000147.1:0-16661 GCA_034368805.1 Coriobacteriia bacterium | reverse complement strand
CGTGCTCGTCGACGACTGCGCTGGTGAAGCCGGGGGTCAGGAACGGGGCGATGGGTGTTGCATCCCGATCCCCTCCGGTCGAGAGCCGGGGGTTCTCGATCCTCGGAAGCGGGTAGACGACCTCTTCCCCGGTCTCCAGGTGGAGTTGACCCGGTTTCGTTGATACCCCAACACTAGGACGCCGCAGATGCGTCCGGGAAGGGGTCGACGTGCCGAACAGGTACACCTACACGCCCGAGTTCAGAGTCGAGGCGGTGAGGCTCTACCGCATGAGCGGGCGGGACTATGAGCAGTGCTCGCGTGAACTCGGCATCGCCAAGGAGACGCTGAGGGCCTGGGTCAAGCAGGCCGGAATCGACGAAGGCAGGACCGAGGGACTCACGAGCGACGAGCGCGAGGAGCTCCGGCGCCTCCGTCGCGAGAACAAGATCCTGCTCGAGGAGAAGGAGATACTCAGGAAGGCCGCGCTCTTCTTCGCCCGGGAGACCGATCACCGCAGATGAAGTTCGCGCTGATCGACGAAGAGAAGTCCCACCACTCGATCTCCCGCATGTCCCGCGTGCTCGGTGTGACGGCTGCGGGCTACCACGCTTGGAAGAGCCGTCCTGCCTCGGCACACGTGATCGAGGACGAGCGACTCAAGGAACGAATAGCGATCCACTTCGAGGCGAGCCACGGCACCTACGGTGCTCCCAGGATCAAAGACGACCTGGCCGATGAAGGCATCTGCGTCTCACGCAAGCGTGTTGCGCGGTTGATGCGCGAACTCGGTATCGCGGGCGTGTCGGGACGCGAGGGCAAAAGGCGTCGCCGCAAGTCGACCGTGGCCGAGAGCGAGGCGGTGTCGGACCTGGTGCGCCGCGACTTCACGGCCGATGAGCCGGACCAGGTATGGTTCGCAGACATCACCTACGTGCCGACGTGGGAGGGCTGGCTATTTCTGGCGGTGGTGATGGACGCGTGCACCAAGAAGATCGTGGGTTGGTCGATGCGAGACGACCTCAAGAGCGACATCGTCGTGGACGCGCTCGGGATGGCCACCCAGATGCGACGTCCCGGCGTCGGACTCGTGCATCATTCGGACAGAGGAGCCCAGTACCGCTCACTCGCCTTCGGCAAGTGCTTGCGGGACTCAGGGATCCTGGCTTCGATGGGCGAGACGGGCGTACCGCACGACAACGCGGTCACCGAATCGGTGATGGCGACGATCAAGAAGGAGCTCGTGCACCGATCCCAGTTCAAGACCAGAGACGAGGCGAGGCTCGCGATCTTCCGCTATATCGAAGGCTTCTACAACCCGCAGAGGCGACACTCGTCGCTTGGGAACTTGTCTCCGGCGGAGTTCGAGCGGAGACTGGAAGAGCGGCGGCTCCAGGCCGCTGCGTCATAGGTGGCAGGTATCAATGGAAGTGGGGCAACTCCACCCCACCGGCATCACATCACAACTCCACGCATCAGACAACCCTCCCTGAACCACCCCCGTGCATGACACCGAGCCCGCCCCCGGCGTGCTCGCGAGCACGGCCTCACTGGCCCGCCGAAGCGGTACAATGAGCCGACATGAACCGGAGGGGCACGCCGGGACAGCCGCGAGAGAGGCTTGCATGGACATCTTCCAGAAGGCGTGGGACTTCACCGATGCCCGCGTTGCGCGACAGTCCGGCTACTACCCGTACTTCCAGGTGATCGCGTCAGAGTCCGACTCCCGGGTGACGATCGACGGTCGCGAGCTCGTGATGCTCGGCTCAAACAACTACCTCGGCCTCACCACGCACCCGCACGTGCGCGAGCGGGCCGCCGAGGCGCTCGCCAAGTACGGGACGTCGTGCACCGGCTCCCGCCTCCTGAACGGCAACCTCGACATCCATGAGGAGCTCGAGCGCCGACTGGCGCGCTTCGTCGGCAAAGAGCGCGCGCTCGTCTTCTCCACCGGCTTTGGCGCCAACATCGGCACCATCTCGGCGATCGTCGGCCGGCACGACACGGTCTTCATCGACAAGGACGACCACGCGAGCATCTACGACGGCTGCAGGCTCTCGTACGGCAAGGTCGTGCGCTTCGAGCATAACGATGTGGCAAGCCTGCGCGAGACGCTCTCGCGCGCGGACATGAACGACCACGGTGGCGCGATCGTGGTGGTCGACGGCGTGTTCTCGATGGAAGGCGACATCGCCCCCCTGCCCGAGATGATCCCGGTGCTCAAGGAGTTCGGCGCCCGCCTCATGGTGGACGACGCGCACGCATCGGGCGTGCTCGGCCCGCTCGGCAACGGCACCGCGGCGCACTTCGGCGTGACCGATGACGTCGACATCATCATGGGGACGTTCTCGAAGAGCTTCGCCTCGCTCGGCGGGTTCATCGCCGCCGACGAACTCGTCATCGACTACGTGAAGCACAACTCGCGGCCGTTCATCTTCTCCGCGGCCATGGCGCCACCGAGCGTGGGCGCGTGCCTCGGCGCGCTCGACGTGATGGAGTCAGAGCCGCAACACCGGGAGCGCCTGTGGGAGGTCGTGCACCGGATGCAGGCCGGCTACCGCGAGCTCGGTTTCGACCTCGGCACGAGCGAGACGCCGGTGATCCCCATCATCTTAGGCGACGAGATGCTCGTGTTCGCGTTCTGGAAGCGGCTGCTCGAGGAGGGCGTCTTCGTGAACCCCGTGCGTCCGCCGGCGGTGCCGGCCGGCCGCGCGCTGCTGCGCACGAGCTACATGGCCACACACACCGACGCGCAGATGGATTTCGTGCTCGAGACGTTCGCGAAGATCGGGCGGGAGCTCGGCGTCATCGGCGGATAGCCGCTCGCGTCACTCGATCGCGTTCAGGCCTTCCTCGGCGCCCTGACGCAGCAGCTCGGCAAACACGGTGGGATCGATCACGTACGTGAGCGCGAGCGCCGAGACGATGATGTTGACCGCCAGCCACTTGGTGTAGACGCCGCGCGTGCGTGCGATAAGGATCAGCGCACAGACCGCGATGACCGCAGGCCCGACGATGCGCAGGTCGCCGAGTGGCACGGAGTAACCCGCCACCTCGCGAGTGCTCTGGCCGAGGAACGCTCCGACGTCGAAGCTGATGTTGAACACGAGAAGCACGAACTCGAGCACCAGGACCCCGGCAAGCGCCCACGACGCCCAGCGCGTCGTCTCGCCCTCGGTGCGGTAGACCTCGTAGGCGACGCTCGGGGCCATCGCGATCAGAACCACGAGCGGGCTTCTGGCGAGCACGCCGATGATGATGCCCACCACCGCCACCGCCGAGAGGATCGCGCAGATGAGCGCCGCGTGCTTGGTCGGGCGTGCCATGTGTGACCTGCTTTCCCCCGGACGGCTGGCCTTCAAGAGCGAGGATACTCCACAAGCCAGAGGTTGCGACGGCTCTACTCTGCGGCGGGCTTCTCGCTGTGCGCTCGGCGCGCGATGAGCATCACCGTTGCGAACGCGACCACGGCGATGGAGGCCACCATGCCGAGGAAGCCGACGATGTAGGCCGAGTTCTCAGAGGAGAAGACCGGACTGTCCGGATGGAAGAGGTTCGGGAGCGCGAGCACGAGGTACCACAGGCCGCCCGCGAGCAGCGCATCGAGGACGGCCGGAGCCTTTGGCGAGTCGGCGATCAACTGGATGGCGACGATAACGACCGAGCCCGCGAGCAGACCGAAGGTCATGAGCAGCCGCGGCTCCTTCCACAGGATGCCACCCCAGATGAGCTGCATCGAGAGAATGCCGAGGACGGTGTTGAGAGTCCACAGCGGCAGCGAGAACCAGCGCAGCGCCTGGCCCCACGGAAGCAGCCGCCGCACGCCGGCGATGTAGCCGAGACCGGCCAGGCCTGCGAGCGTGAAGGTCGCCATGTTCACCCAGGTCGACGCGCCGTGGAACATCACGAAGCGCACCATCGTACCGAGGCGGGCGTCCGGCGGGATGCTCAGGATGGCGACCGCGCAGGCGACAGCGGCGAGCGGGATGAGAGCGACAAGCGCGGTGCGGGCGGTCTTAGAGAGCGGCACGTGCGAGCTCCTTCGCGGTCGGCGGTCATGCGTGCCGCGGTGCGGCCGACTCGCATTCTAACAGGCGCGCGCGGATCACCGCCGCGAGCGGCGCGCCTTGCGACGGATGCGCGCCACTGCCGAGACTGCGGCAGCCTCCCCCGCAGCGATCGCGTCGGCAGCCCGACCGTACGAAAGGGCGCTGAAGTAGTGCACCTCGGGAGAGATGAGCACATCGGCCTCACGCAGCGCGGGCTCGGCCACCCGCGCCTCGAAAGCCTCGGATACCGCACCAAGAATGTCGATCCCCGAGTCACCACGGTCACGGGCCGCCCCGTCCACCATCACGGCATGCAGCTCCTTGAGCTTGAACGCGCCGGGGGCCGAGCCCTCCCCGGGCAGCGCCACGGTGCCGGTACCGCTGACGTCCACGGCCACGATCGTCTGCCCGCCGAGGTGCCTGGCGAGACTCACCGGCACCGGCTCGCTCACGTAACCGTCGATGAGGATCTTGTCGTCCATCCGCACCGGCAGGAACGCAACCGGCACCGAGGCGCTCGCGCGAACGGCGGCGATCAGATCACCCGAGGTGAAGCGCACGGGCCTGTTGCGCGTCATGTCCGTGGCAACGCACCCGAACGGGATACGGAGATCGTCGAAACTCTCCGGAAGGTGCTTGCGCAAGAACTCCTGCGCCTTCTGGCCCGAGAAAACCGCGCCCTTGCTGAACGCAAGATCGCCCACTCTGGCGATGTCGGTCACGTCGAAGTCGAGCGCAACCGCCTCTATCTCGGCGAGCGGCACGCCTGCGGCGTAAAACGCGCCGACGACGGCGCCCATACTCGTACCGGCGATGACGTCGGGCGCAAGCCCCTCGGCCTCGAGCACCTTGAGCACGCCGATATGCGCCAGGCCGCGGGCGCTCCCGCTGCCAAGCGCAAGCCCGAGCTTCCTGGGGCCGAACAGGCGCATGCGCACTCGCTTTCCTTAGGCCTGAGGCGTGTGCCGCACCGCCGAGAGACTACTTACCCTCCCGGGCGAGCACAGCCGCGTACTTGAGCGACGTGACGAGGAAGACAACGGTAAGCGCCATGGCAAGCACGATGCCGATGAGATCGAACGGCTTCAGGTCCCAGGCGAGCGGCGCCAAGAACCAGTCGGTGAACACGAGGATCGCGATGTTGACCGCCACGATGATGATGCGGAGCTCGGTGGGTCCGAAGATGCCGTAGCTGATCTTGAACACGCCATCCACGGCGGTACGCACGTAGACATGCACGCTCATGAGCAGGTAGCCGATGAGCGCGAAGGCCGCGATGTCGATGCGCAGGAACGGCGACATGCCGATGCCGATGATGGTGAGGAACTCGGAGACGGCGTCGACGGTGTGATCGATGTAGAAGCCGAACTTGGGACGCTCGATCTTGCGGTAGCGCGCGAGCGTACCGTCGAGCGAGTCGCCATACCAGTTCACGAGGAAGCCGAGGTTCACGAGCCACAACCACCCCACGTCCTGCCCGGAGAGCCAGTAGCCGCCGAAGCACATGATCGAGCCGACGACGCCGAGTCCGGTGAGCACGTCGGGCGTGATCCACGCTGGCGAGTGCGCGGCGAGCCACAGGAGCGCCGGGCGCTCGAGCGGCGCGGTGAGTGTCTGGTTCACGCGTTGATGCTTCTTGATGTCGGACATGTCGGACACGGGTCACTCCTTGTCGGCGGTCGCTCAGGGCAGGCAGGGCTTCGAACAGTCTAGTCGGGGACACGGACGTCGGGCCACACCGCGTGCGGCATCGCCCACTGCCTCGGATACTCGGCGATCCAGCGCTCGGCCGGCTCGAGGCACCGCTCGGCGTTGGCGAGAAGTGCCTCGGGGGTGACGCGGTCACCCTCCATCGGGATGGGGCCTGAGGCCAGCAACCGGTAGCGCCCGTCGGGCATGCGCGGCGCCGTGAAGGCGATGACGGGCACGCGGGCACGCATGGCCAGGCGCACGTGCAGCAGCGGAAGCGGGGCTTCGTGACCGAAGAACCGGGGCCGCAGCTTGTCGGACTCCGGCAGCGGCCGGTCGAGCCCGGTGAGAACCGAGCCTCCCGCCTCGAGGCGGCGGGCAGCGGCCCGCAGCGACTCGAGTGAGACGGGCGTCACGTCGAAGCCGACCTCGTCGCGCATGTCGTTCTGCCACTGGTAACCGCCGTTGGGATCCGGCACAGAGAGCACCTGCATGCGCCAGCCGGAGCGCCCGAGCACCCGTCCCAGGAGGTCGAAGTTGCCGAGATGGACGCCTACGTACACGTACGGTCCCGACGCGCGTTCGCGCTCCAGGAACTCCTCGAACACCTCGTCGCGAATGAAGATGGCGTCCTCGGCCTCGGCGATGCCGAGGACGTGGTAGAGGTCGTACAGGAAGCCCGCCATCTGGCGGACGTTCTCGCGCGCGGCCTCGTCCAGCGCAGTGCCGACGAGCGTGCCGCCGGAGACCACGTACTGGTTGGAGCGGACGGCCCGCGCGAGCGCCGAGGTGGCATCCGACGCCATGCGTCCGGCGACGAAGTCGACCAACGGTAGGGCCGCGCGCCTCGGCAACGCTCTACCGATTCCGAGCGCTATGCGCATACCGGTACGACTGCGAGAGAGCGAACCCAGCACCGCGACGTGCCCCTTTCGACGTTCTGACAAGTGTACCAGCACCAAGTGCAGTGCTACGCTCGTCGCGACGCGGCCACAAAGGAGACACGATGAGCGACCCGGCGCTACCCGTGCGCATCGACGAGATACCGCTCGGCGATCCGCGCATCAAGGAGTTCGTGGCGTTCCACTGGCAGCACTACCACGGCGATCCGCACTGGGTCCCCCAACTCGACGCCGACCTGCTCGGCAACCGTCTTCTCGGCCTGACCGGCCTACTCACACCGCAGCATCCGTATCACAGCGCGGCGGCGGCAACGCATTTCATGGCGTTCCGAGGTGACACGCCACTCGGACGCGTGTCCGTGGTGGTGAACAACCGCTTCAACGACTTCTACAGCGGCAGGTTCGCGTTCTTCGGCTTCTTCGAGTGCGTGGAAGAGTATGCAGTGGCCGAGGCGCTTCTCTCCGCCGCGCGGGAGTGGGCGAAGCGGCAGGGCGCCGAAGTGCTGCGCGGGCCTGGCGAGTACTCCAACGCCACCCACGAGCGGCAGGCGTGCCTGATCGACGGGTTCGACCAGGATGTCTACGTGGAGCACACGTACAACCCGCCGTACTACAAGGAGTTCATCGAGCGCTACGGCTTCACGAAAGCGATGGACTACCACGCGTACATGATCGACCTCCGCCGGCCCATCGACGAGCGGATCGGCAACGTCGCCGAAGCCGTCAGGAAGCGCAACCACCTGACGGTCCGCACGCTCGAGATGTCGCGGTTCGACGAGGATCTGCGCATCGTCATCGACATCTACAACAAGGCCTGGGCGCAGAACTGGGGCTTCCTGCCCATCACCGACTGGGAGGTGGACGCGCTCGTCGAGGCGCTCAAGCCGATCATCGACCCCGGGCTGATCCGCTTCGCCTACTACAAGGGCGAGCCGATCGCCGTACTCGGCGCGTTCCCGGACCCCAACTACGCGCTCCGTCCGCGGTGGAAGATGTACGGCGACAGCGACTACGCACGCATCGCGCGGCTGTTCGCCACTCGGCGCTCGATTCCGCGCATCCGCCTCATCTTCTTCGGCATCGTACCGGGCTTCCGACGGCTCGGCGCCGATGCGCTACTCTACCAGGAGGTCTATGCGTACACGCAGCAGAAGGGCTACGGGGCCTGCGACGTCTCGCTGCTGCTCGAAGTGAACGACCTCATCATCCGCGCCGCCGAATCGATGGGCGGCGAGCGGTACAAGACGTGGCGGATCTGGGACCTACCGCTGTAGGGGACGTTCGGCGTTGGGGGGGCAGGGGCATGGGCAGCGCGAGAACGAGACGGCGCATCCGGGTCGCCGTGGTGGCGTGCCTGGCGGTACTCGTGCTTGTGCCGGTGGCGCACGCGGCGGCGTGGCCGTACACAGTCCACCAGGTGACCGATGACGACCTCAATCAGGAGCAGGTCTTCGCCTCCGGACGCCATCTCTTCTGGGTAGAAGCGCGCCCGACGTTCCACGACGACGGAACGGTGACACACTCACCGTACGTTGGCCGGTACCTGGACCGCGTGACGGGACGGCGCGAGCGGATCGACGCGAGCCCCGCGGGCCTGCTGTGGCTGCACGCGGGCGGCGACCTCGCCGTCTACACGCGCGAGGACTCAACCTCAACCGTGCGGTCGTGGAACCCGGCCACCGGCGAGCGGCGCAGCATTGAGACATCCCCGTCGCCGCTCACCCCGATCGTCACCGACGGCACGTACGTGACGTGGCTGTCCGCCGACTGGGAGGTGGTTGTTGCGTCGCTCGCCGAGCCAGCGGCATCGCCGACCGTCATCGACGCGTCGGCCATCTGCAACCCGTCGATCGATCGCGGCGTGGTGTGCTGGGCCGAGCGGGATAGCGACACCTCGGCGATCGTACGCACGCTCGACGCAAGGACCGGGACCAGTCACTCGGCACGGGTCGAGGGCTTCAGCCCTATCGGCGTGGACATCTCAGGACCGCTGGTCATCATCATCGGCGAGACGCCGGACTACCGCAGCCACGTCTACGCCTGGGACACTCGCACCGGCCAGGTAACCCGCCGGTACTCGGCCTACCCGGCGTACGTGAGCGTGGCGCTCATCTCTGGCACGCGCGTGGCGCTCAACACCGTCGTGTCCGGAACTGGCCGACGCTCGGTCCACGTCCTCGACCTCGTGTCTGGCGTGATCTCCGACGTGACGCCGCCCGACCTCTACGCGCTGCTGTGGAGCTTCGACGGAAGCGTTGCCGGCATGGCGGTCAAGCGCCCGACGTCTACGCTCGAGGCCGCCTGGTGCGACCTTGACGAGCAACCACAGGCCGCGCCGGATGAGAACGCGTCGGCGCCGGTGACGCCGTCTCGACCGCGCCGCACGACGAGCGTGACGGTTGCCGAGGAGTCCGCCGAGCCGACCGCCAGCGAGACTGCCACCCGCACGGTTGATGCGACGTCGACTGCCGGGACGAGTGCGGACGAACCCGCGGACCCGCCTGCCGCGGACGAGGCGGAGACCGCCGAACCGGATCGGGACACCGGACTCGGGCTGGGATGGCTGATTGGCGCGGTTGCCGGGCTCGGCGTACTCGGCGGGACCGGCTACGCGCTCACGCGACGGACGCGCACGAAGGCCAGCTGAACGGCAGGCCCGTCAGTCCTCATCGCTAGGCCGCGCGACGAGTCCGACCGTTCCGGCCGTCACCATTGCCAGGAACTGCAGAACCGGCGACACGAGCATCATGAGCACGAGCCAGCCGATCATCGACGCCTGCGAACCGTACAAGATCAGCGGGATGCCGAACGCCGCGGCATCGAACGCGGGATCGAAGGCGTTTGGCACCTGCGGCCCCCAGACGACCGCGAGCACAACGAGGCTCGACCCGGCGAGTCCCGCGGCGGCAAGAACGAGCTGCAGAAGCGTCGCGCGCGCGATCGGGCCCGCGCCGGGCCGCGTGGCGAACCACCAGCCGACCGGGAACCCGAGTCCGATCGCGAAGATCGGCACGCCCATCCCGAGTCCGATCGCGAAGACGTTCAGCAGCCCGATGACGATCGCTGCGATGTGATGGCGCCAGAACGGAGTGGTGTCCATGAACTGGAGGATAGCAGGACGCGCCCGGCACACGCCCGCGATCAGGCCGGGTCCTCTTCGGCCACGCCAGCGAGGCGCAGCATCTCCTCGAGGAGGCAGACCATCGCGTACGTATCGAGCCCGCAGTACGTGCGGAGGTCGTCACGCACGCGCTCTGCATCCGGGCCGGTGATCTCGCCGCGCAGCACGCGCAGGTACCGCGCGCTCGCCACCTGCCCGTCGGCGATGCTCAGATCCGCATAGCCGAGGTCGGGGCGCCACGCCGGTAGCACGTACTTGATGCTCGAGCGGCCCGCGGCACGTGGGTGACGGGTGTTGGCGCTTATGAGAGGCGCGAGATCGACGAGACGCCCCCTCACAGCAGAGAGCTGGTCTGCAAGGTCCGGCAGCGCCGCGGCCAGAGCGTCGAGCTGCGTGCGCTCGTAGGCGGTGTAATGGAGCACCGAGCCGCTCGTGCCGAGATCTGCCAGCAGCTGCTCGGTCAGCGGGCGGCGAGGATCGCTGGCCCCGGAATGCAGGTACTCGCGGTGCTCGACGCCTCCGTCCCTGTCATGGACGTGCAGCGAGTACTGGAACGGGACCGCATGGTACGGGCGCGTCTTGGGCCACAGTGGCAGCGCAGGAGCGATCGTCTCGAAGTCAAGATGAACGACCGGCCAGACGAGAGCATCGAGGGCACGCGCAAGACCCGCCACATCCACACTCGGCTCCCCCGCCTTGACGATGGCAACCATCTCACGCTGCGCAGCCGACAGGCCGGGGAAGTCATCGGGGATGTCGGCCGTACAGGTGATCCCGGCATCGAGTAGCGCGTGCAGCCGGGCCTCGGACAGGCGCGGAACCTCGGTGACCGGGTGCTCGGCAGGCAGGAACGCGCCGCAGTGCGCCCGGAAGTCACACTCGTACGGGCTGGTGCACGCCGAGCCGATCCGCACCTCGGGCTCGGGGCCATCGAGCATCGCCAGGAGCCGGGCGAGATGGCCGGGGACCTCCGGCAGGAAGGCGCGCGCCCGCTCAGTGACGTCGGCCACCACAAACAGCTTGCCGAGATCGTACTCCCCGCCCTCGTACACGTACGAGGTGTCCAGATGCACGATGTTGATGGTGCGGAGCGCGAGGCCCGAGCCCTCCACCGCGTACGCCTGCACCGCTGCATCGGTGATGTGCTCGTCCTTGACCCGTGCCGTGGACTTGACCTCGTAGAGGTCCCAGCGCCCGTCATCGGCCGCAGCCAGGATGTCCACCCGGGCGAACGCCCCGCCGTACCCGAAGGCCGGCTCGTACAGAACCGGGACGCCTCCGGCGAGCAGCCGACGGGTGGTGGCGAGCGCCTCGGCAGACTGGCGGTGGTCCTCGGTGACCTCGACGCCACCGGGGAAGAGCTGCTGCGCGAGCCGGCCCACTTCCGTACCCTGGTCGAAGACCCACTGCAGGGCCTCACCGGCCTGCGGCGCAAGGTCCGGCCGGTGTACGGCGAGCCACAGGGCCTTCTCGCACTGGAGACCCTTCTGGAAGCGCGACTTTGACAGGTTCCTACTCATAGACGGAGTGTAGCCGACCGGTCTGACATGCATGTGAGTCCCGACATAACCCCTTTGAGGGGCGGCCATGCTCGGCTACGATTGGTGCGAGACGCGCACGCTGCCGTCCAGCCGGCACGGGGGATGCGCCGCGCCTGCAGGTCACGCGACACGGGGAGGCATCGATGGCAGTCACGGACACGTCGAGCGGCTGGCACGTACGGGGACACGACGGCACGGCCGAGTGGCAGCGCGGCCCGTACGCATGGGCCGAGCTGGTGGCGTTCTCACGCGACGGACGGCTCATGCCGCACAACCTCGTCTGGCACGAGACGCGCCCCGACTGGCAGCAGGCGAGCCAGATCCCCGGGCTGTTCCCGGCGACGGCCCCGCAGCCGCAGCCGCAGCCGGCACCAGCCCCCCAGCCGCAGACGACGCCCGGCCCTGCCCCGCAGCAGCCCGCGCCCGCGTACGTGCCCCCGGCAGGCGGTCCTCCCGCCACACCGCCGAAGAAGAAGCGCGGCCTGATCGTCGGCATCGCTATCGCCCTCATCATCGCGTTCGTCGCCTGCGGGATCGGCGCGTGGGCGCTGTTCTTCCGCGACGGGAGCGACGGCCTGCTCGGCGGCGGCGGCGGCCCGACCATGGGCACCGCCGACACCACGCTCCCCGACTCGGCGGCGCTCGTCAGCACCGAGTGGGGCGAGGTCCCCGCCAACGAACTCCTGATGGTGATGGTCGACGGCGCCTCGCGCAAAGACGCCGAGAAGGCGGCCTCCTCCTTTGGCGGGACGATCGTCGGCGAGGTCGAGTTCATCGACCTGTACCAGGTGCGGTTCACATCAGGGACTGCAGAGCAGCTTATTGCCGCGATCGCGGCCGCCGAGGCGGATGCCGATGTCGAGTACGCGTACCCGATCACGCAGGTGACGCTCGACGCCGAGATCTGGGGCGTGCGCATCGACCCGTACAACGACCCGGTCTACGGCGGCGGCGCCGGTGACGGCTACAATGCGGTCGGCGTGAGCAAGGCGTGGGCGTTCATCAAAGGCGCGGGCGTGGACCTGAGCGACGTCAAGGTGGGCGTCACTGACGACGGGCTCTTCCGTCCGGGCGAGGGCGGCGAAAGCGAGTTCAAGGGCGACGTGAGCATCGAGTTCCCCGATGAGCAGGCCGGAGAGCTCGCCCAGGCGTACGTGAAGGACGGCAAGCCCACCCCGTACGGCAGTCACGGTACGGCCGTGAGCACCATCATCGGCGCCAACCCGAACAACGGCGGCGCCGCCGGTATCGCGGGTCCGCTCGGCAACAAGCTCACCATCGCGATGACCAACATCTTCGATGGCAAGTACGGCGACACCACGACAACGCCCGACCCGGACGACGTCACCAAGCAGGACTGGAGTCCGGGCAACACCTACTCGATCGGCACCCTCGTAGCGATCACGAACCAGATCGAGAAGGGCGCCAAGGTCATCAACTGCTCGTGGGGCAACTCCAACGCACACCCCAAGGACGTGGCCACGTACACCCGCTTCTTCACCAAAATGGCCGAGAAGCACCCCGACGTGCTGTTCGTGATGTCGGGCGGCAACGGCGGCAAGGAGATGGACGGCGCCAAGCGCTATCCGAGCGGACTCAAGCTCGACAATATGATCACCGTGGGGGCGCTGGATAACGACGGCAAGCAGTCCACGTACACCGACTGGGCGAGCGAGGACTACGAGGTCACGCTTGCCGCACCCGGCACTCAGGCCGTGGTGGGTGTGGACGCCGACGGCAAACCGATTCGCGAGAACGGCACGAGCTTCGCCGCGCCGCACGTCACGGCGGCGGCGGCCATGCTCAAGTCGCTCAACCCGAAGCTCACAGCCGCCCAGATCAAGCAGATCCTCGTGGAGACCGCACGGCCCGGCGTGGCGGCGATCTCCACCGATCCCAACGCGCAGTCGCAGCTTGTGCCACCGGAGATGGGTGCGGGCATCCTGGCGATCGACCAGGCGGTACTCCGGGTCATCAACGACCTGCGCTCGGCCAAGGGCCTGCCACCGTTCGATGAGGAGACACTCGCGAAGCTCGGCGTCGTCGACGCGGTGGCGATCACCGGCGCGGCGGGCGAATACCAGGTCAAGGGCATCGTGGAGGCGACCGGCGAGAAGGGCGCGAACCTGAAGATCGAGGTCGTGGCGGAGAACTCGGCGGTCGATGGCGCAACCGAACAGGCGCTCACCGCCGCGGGCGAGGTCGTGTGGGACGTGACGCTGCCCGACGACAAGGGCACGATCAAGGTCACCCGCCTGGACTCGGGCGCGGCGAGTCTCATCACCATCGAGGAGTTCGACATCTCCGGCCAGTGGTCCGGCACGTTCACCTTCACGTCCATGGATGTCGATCCTGAAATGGCCGAGGAGCAGGGGTGCACGGCCGCCATCCTGCAGGGGATGATCGGCACACCGATGCCGATGACGATGGACCTCTCCGTGGGTGAGGACGGCCAGGGCACCGGCTCGATGTTCATCGACATCGCGGCGGTCGTCGAGGATGCCGAGAGCGAGCCGACCGACATCGGGGTGAGCTACAGTGGCTCGACGGTGACCTTCGGGGTCTCCGATGGCGGCGTGATGACGGCCGAGGTCGCGCGCTCGGGCAACAACCTGGTCATGACCGGCACGCTCACCTACAGCGGCAGCGGGTTCTCCATCGTCGGCGCGTTCAGCCTGTCCAAACCGCTGCCGACACAGTGAGCCCGATCCTCGCCCGCTTCACGCTCGGCGAGGCCGAGTACGTGCTGCGCGCGTACGGCACGTTCTACACGCTCGCGTGGGTGGTCGCGCCGCTCATAGGCGCGTGGGTGGCATCGCGGCGCGGTCTGCCGTTCCGCCGGGTGCTCGCGCTTTTTGCCGTCGCACTAGCGAGTGGGATCGTCGGCGCGCGGGCCTTCGACCTGTTCATCGCCGGACGCTACTATGCCGAGGATCCCACGCGCATCTGGGCGGCGGACTTCGCCGGCTTCTCGCTCTACGGCGGACTCGTGGTGGCGACGATCGCGGGCATCGCGCTCGCACGCGCCTGGCGGTTGCGGGTGTGGCGCATCGCCGACTCGGCCGTTCCTCCGCTCGCCGTCGGCGTGGTTCTCATGCGCACGGGCTGCTTCCTCAACGGCTGCTGCTACGGCCTGCCGACCGACCTGGCCTGGGGCGTGACGTACCCGGCCGGCAGCCCGGTGTGGCAGGCGCAGTTCATGCAGGGCACGGGCGGCCTCATGAACAGCCTCACCGGCGTGGTGCACCCGGTGCACCCCACGCAACTCTACGAGGTGGCCGGCGTGGTGCTCCTTGCTGCCGGGGCCCTGTGGCTCATGCGGCGCAAGGCCGCCGACGGAGTGCCGTTCCTCGCCTTTGCCATCGGCTTCACGTTCGTTCGGCTCGGCAACGGCTTCTTGCGGGCGCGACAGAGCGTGCTCACGGTTCCCGAGTGGTTCTACCCGGCGTTCTACCTGGCGCTCGTGGCCGTCATGATCGTGCTGCTGGTGTGGCGCGCGCGAGAGGGCAGTGCCGGACTCGCTCGCACGCATGCCGGCCCGCCGACGACGCCGCTGCCGGAACCGGACGCGGGCGACGGCGCGACGCCTACTCACGAGACCGGAGGCTTCAGATGACCGAGATAGCGATCGCAACCGGGGCACACGTGGCCGAGATCGCGCGGCTCGTCGGTGAGCTGCGCGCGCAGGAGGGCCTCGATGAGCCGGTGACCGCCGAGAGCGTCCACACGTACCTGGACGAAGCGGACACCGACGTGTTCGTGGCGACCGCGGAGGCTGACAGCGTCGTCGGAGTGCTCAGCCTGCGGGTGATGCGCGACCTCTTCCACGGGCGGGCGGTGGCGCTCATCCAGGAACTCGTGGTGGCGGAGGGGCGCCGCGGCGAGGGGATCGGCGGCGCGCTGCTGGACGCAGCGCTCGACCGCGCCCGCGAACGCGGCTGCATCGAGATCGGCGTGACCACCGGCGAGCACAACGAGGCCGGCCAGGCCGCGTACCGCTCGCGCGGGTTCGAGTCCGACGGCGTGTACTTCGAGCGGCACTTCGAGGAGTAGCGCGGCTGCGGCCCCGGGCCGACGCCTCCACATCCACTCGATCGAGAGGCCATGCTCGGCAAGCGGCAGGAAGCCCGCGTCCTCGTCGTCGGACGCCCGGCCCGACATCCAGTGGGGGTATGAGCGTTGTAGACCCCGACTCCCTCCGGAAGGGCACGCCATGGCTGCCGACGCACCGCAACCCTACGTCATCTCTCTGGACGTGGCCGACCACCTCACCGCCGCCGATGCCGGCGGCAAGGCCGCGGGACTCGCCGCGCTCCTCGCGGGAGGGTTCCCCGTCCCCGCGGGCGTGGTGGTGACCGCGCGCGCGTTCGCCGAGGTCGCAGGCGCCGCGGGACTCCTCGGCGAGCTCGCTCCCGACACTTCCCGGGCCGAGCTCGAGGCCCGATACGCCACCGCCCTCGACGCGCTCGCGTCCGCGCCGCTGCCAGGCGAGCTCGAACCGATCCTGCGTGAGGCAGCCACCGGTCTGCTCGCCACCGGCGGCACACTCGTGGTGCGCAGTTCGGCCACGCTCGAAGACTCGGCCACTACGAGCTTCTCGGGCATGCTCGAGTCGTACGGAGACATCACCTCAGCCGGCGGCGTTATCGGTGCACTCCGGCGCTGCTGGGCTTCGGCGTTCTTGCCACGCGCAGCGCGCTACTCGTCCGAGAAGGGCCACGCCCCCGACGAACTCCTGGTGGCCGTGGTCGTGCAGCGGCAGATAGCAGCCGAACGGTCGGGGCTGATCTTCAGCCGCGACCCGGCCAACCGCTACTCCTCAGCGGTGGTGATCGAGGCGATCCGTGGCGCCGGCGAGGACCTCGTCTCCGGCGAGGCCACGCCCGAGAGGTACCGTTATTCGTTCGCGTCGCGGCGCGTCACGGTCACGCGCATGTCCGGCGAGGGCGTCACCGACGGGCCTGCCTCCCCGCTTTCCGCCGAACTCGAGCCCGAGGCCGAACCGCGCCTGACCGAGGAGGAGGTCGCGCAGCTCGCGGCGTGGGGGCGCGAGGCGGAGCAGCGCTTCGGCACGCCGCAAGATCTCGAGTGGGCGTTTGCCGATGACAGGTTCTGGCTCCTGCAGTCGCGACCGCTCGTGTTCGCGCAGGCAACCGAGCGGATCTTCCCGCAGATCGCCGAGCACACGGTACTCGTGCGCGGCATCGGCGTGAGCCCGGCCGTGGGCGCCGGCCGAACGCTCGTGCTCTCCGGCGCATCGGCTGCCCCGCGCGTGGACGGCTCGACGGTGGTCGTGCTCCCCCGGCTCACCAACGACCTCGCGGTGCACCTCCGTAACGCCGCGGGCGTGGTGGCCGACGAGGGCGGCGCGACGAGTCAC
>JAXMLJ010000146.1:0-4463 GCA_034368805.1 Coriobacteriia bacterium | reverse complement strand
AGGGCAGCATCACCGGCGATCGTCAGCCCGACACGGTCGGTAGCCGCCAGATCGATCCAGTAGACATCCACATCGTCGGTACCCGCAGCAAGCGTGCCGGCTACCGGTGAGCCGGGAATCTCGCTCGAGCTGCCGGGGGTTGCCCCCACATCGGGGGTCTCGGCGACGGCAACGTCAGCAGCAACGGCTAGCGAACGAAGCACTTTGGTGGCACGCGGATCGTAGCCGGTTGAAAGCGCCGACTCACCGTCAGCGAGTGCGGGTGGCGGGGAAAACCCGACCGCCACCGCAACCACGCACGAGAGTGCTACGCAACGAACCCAAGGCCTACCCATAATCGAATCCCCCCTGCTCAGGCGCGCAATCCGACGGGCGCGCCGGGATGGTCCCGAGTCTACCATATGCATACGACGCCGAGGTCGCTCACTGCACGTCAGTACGAGCCCCGGGCGAACAGAACAGCAGGGACCGTCCGCGCCAGCAGCGCGAGATCGAATCCGACGCTCCAGTTCTCGAGATAGAACAGGTCGAGGCTCACCATCTCCTCGAAGGTAAGGGACGAACGCCCCGATACCTGCCACAACCCCGTCATGCCCGGCGGGACCTCCATACGGCGCCAGTGGTGCTCCGTGTATTGGATAGTCTCGGGCTCGAGCGGCGGCCGCGGTCCCACGAGCGACATCTCCCCTCGCAGTACGTTGATGAGCTGCGGGAACTCATCTACGGAGAACTTTCGCATCCACCTGCCCACCCGCGTGACCCGCGGATCGTTCTTCATCTTGAACAGCGGGCCGGTGGCTTCGTTCTTCTCCACAAGCCCGGCGCGCTTCTCGTCGGCGTCAACGCACATGGACCGGAACTTGAACATCCCGAAGAGCACGCCATCCTGGCCGACACGCGGCTGCCGGTAGAAGACCGGCCCGCGGGAGTCGAGCTTGATGGCCACGCACACCGCGAGCCACACCGGCATACCGACGATCACGACAGCCGTACCGACCACGAGATCGAACACCCGCTTTGTCCTGAGCGACGCCCGACTGAGCGACACGCCCTTGATGGTAATGAGCGGCACCCCGCCGATCTCGCGCACGAGCACCCGCGATGTCAGTACCTCGAAGAGGCCGGCCGAGACGTGGACCGTGAGGTCCATTCCGCGCAGCTCGCCGATCATCCGCGAGATGACACCGTGATCGAACGCCGAGCCGGCGATGATGACCGTGTCGATCCGGTGCTCGCGAACGATTGCCGCGACGTCACGGGCGCCTCCGAGCGACGGCACATCGTCGGCGCAGTAGTCGAGTGCCAGCTCCTCGGCTCGCGACGACGCGACGCACCCGACCGGCGTGAGTCCCTGATCCGGCCGACGGAGCAGCATGCGGACGATGCTTGCGGCCTCGGCATTGCTCCCCACGACGAGCGTCCGTCGGTGCATCCGGCCCGCGCGCCGCCGACCGGTGAGCCATGCACGAAACAACACGCGGCCACCGCTCACGCACAGCACGGCAAGCGCGAAGGCCAGAAGCGTCCATGCCCGAGACAGCCCCGGCGTCTTGAGCGCGTACGTGGCGAGGATGAACGCCACCACGCCGAGCGCGATGCCGCGAATCACGCGTGAGAACTCCCCCGCGCCCCAGGTGAGCCGCTCCAGATCGTACAGACCTTCAGCGGCCAGGGCGACCAGCCATATGGCGGTCACGATCAGGGAGATCTGGTAGTAGGTCACCGCTTCGCTGATGTTCTCGAACCCGACCCGCGCTCCGAGCCCTTGAAACCTGATCCAGGTAGCGCCCAGCGTGGCGACCAGGAGCGCGGTGGCGTCCATCACCACGAGCACGGTGAGTACTCGGCGTCTACGACCAGCGCGATCGAGAAACTCCGGTGTCTGCCCCGGTGTCACCAACCGCCCTCCCCCTCGATCGACGATGCGCTGCTGAAGCGCCACCGAAGTGTCGCGGCATCGGGGCAATGGTACTGGAAGGGTGTGCCAACGACAAGGATCGCGGGGAGCGGTCAGGCCGCCGAAGCGCCGTCCACGAGGTCGAGGAACACGTCCACGACGGCCGGATCGAAGTGCGTACCGGCCCCGGAGCGGATGTGCGCGAGCGCATCGGCGCGGCTCCAGGCCTTCCGGTACGGGCGGTCGGATGTCAGCGCATCGTACACGTCGATCACGGCGAAGACACGCGCCGGGAGCGGGATCGCTTCACGCGCCAGTCCCTGCGGGTAACCGGTGCCGTCCCACCGCTCATGATGGCAGTACGGGATGTCGAGCGCGGGCCGCAGGTAGTCGATCCGGGAGAGGAAGTCGCGCGCGTACTCGGGATGACGCCGCATCACGACCCACTCCTCGTCGTCGAGCGGACCCGGCTTGTTGAGCACGGAGTCTGGCACGACCATCTTCCCGATGTCGTGAAGCAACGCACCGCGATGGACGTGTCGTAGCTCGGCCTCTGGTACGCCGAGTGCCGAGGCCATCTCAACGGCGAGTCCGGCCGAACGGACCGTGTGCCCGAGCGTCTCGGCATCGCGCATCTCGAGTGCCAGCGCCCAGCCCTCCAGGGTGGCGTCGTAGGCGCACGCGAGCTCTGCAGCTGCTACCTGTGTCTGCTCGTAGAGGCGCGCGTTGGCAACGGCCAGTGCGATCTGGGCCGAGAGGGTACGGCACAGCACGATGTCGACGTCGTCGAACACGTGCACATGCGTCGAGGTTCCCACGATGCACGTGCCGGCGGCCGCCCCTTCGATCATCAGCGGGACATAGAGGATCGAGCGCAGGCCGCGCGCCTCACACACACGGCGCTCTGCGGCCGTGAGATCGGCCTCACTCGTGTCCGAGATGAAGACGGGCCCGCCCGTCGCGTTAGCTTCCGCCACGTGCGGATGATCCACCAGGCTGATGACGCGGAACTCGTCCCCGAACTCCGGCGGCAGAGCGGGTGTCGCGGCGCCGAGTCGCACGTTTCTGTCGTCGGCGACGAGGTAGATGGCACCCGTCTCCAGCCCGAGCACCTCCACGACACTCTCGATCGCGACCTGGAGCACGCTTTCCAGGTCGAGCGACTCGGCAAGCGCCATGCTCGCCTTCAGCAGTGCAGATAGATCCGCTGGCGCTATCCGCCGATTCACGTCCTCCGTCACGAGCCCTCCCGTACAGCACTCTCGGTGAGCGATCCCCACGTACCTCCATCGGCAGAAAGGGGCCGCCCCATGACAGGGCGACCCCCTCGGCAAGCACTCTACGTGCCACCGCCGTCCTAGGCGGGCATCACAAACCCGTAGTCGGCGAGGACCGACTTGGGGAACTCGAAGCGAACGGTCATGAGCGGGTCGACGACCTGGCAGAACTTGAGGTCGCCGACGAGGCTCATGAGCAGCGCTGCGTCGTTGACAGGGAACCCGGCGACGTTCGTCAGGAAGCCGTGCATCATGCCGAGCGCCATCTTGTAGGCCTCGTCCACGGTCTGGGCCGAGGCGATCACGGCTACCAGATCGTCATTCTCGATAAACGGCGTCGGCAGCTCGGGGATGTCGACCACCTGCGGGGTCATCCGCACCTCGCCCGGCGTCTCGGCACCGCAGATGACCACTTCGCCGTCGCCCATGACGGCGTGCATGTCGCCGCATCCAAACAGCGCACCCTCCACGCCTACGGTCAGGTACAGCTTCGAGCCGCTCGTCACGAGCGTGCAGTCCATGTTGCCGCCGTGGCTGCCCGGAGTGCTGTTGGGAATCGTCCCCTCGGCGGGGGCGACGCCGATGACGCCGAGCATCGGGTTCTGCTTGACGACGACCTTGTCCTTGAACACGACCGTGTCGCCGCGGTGCTCGAGGATGACCGTCTCCTCCTCGGTGATGAAGTCACCGAGCGCGCCCACCTGCGGCACCGCCACCATGACAGACGGACCGGAGGCCCTGACCTCGAGTAGATCGATCCGGAGGATGTCGCCGGGCTTGGTGCCCTCGATGTAGACCGGACCGGTGGCCGGGTTGGTGATCGACCAGTCGAGCGTCTCGAGCGTGTCGGCCGTCGTCTCGAGCTGACCGCTGAAACAGTCGTGGGTCGTCAGGTGCAGCTCCTGGCCCTGCGGCACACGCAGCACCGGCTCCACGTCGGGAGAGAACGCAAAGAACGCCTTGTCGCGGGTGATCTCAGACGCCATGATCGGACCTCCTTGCTCGGACACTCACTTCCACGATCAGGCCGGCTCCACCACGTCCGTGCCGGGCCCGTCGTCCGGCCTGTTCTTGCGTTTGAGCAGCGGCCACGTGATCTCTTGCCCGCCGATGATGCCGCTCGGCCGCCATATGAGCACGATGACCATGAGCACGGCCATCACGAGCTCGGTCAGGCCGTAGACCTCGAAGCTGAACATGCCCGAGTTGTTCATGCCCGACTCGACCTGGCGCAGAACCTCACGGGCGACCGTCACGAGGGCGGTGCCTGTGAACGCACCGGAGATAGA
>JAXMLJ010000145.1:0-6530 GCA_034368805.1 Coriobacteriia bacterium | reverse complement strand
CACGATGAGTACGCCCGCTGCCATGTCCCAGGGCTGGAGGGACGTCTCCCAGAAGCCGTCGACTCGTCGTGCGGCTACGTGGCACAGGTCCACGGCGGCCGAGCCGTCACGGCGGACATCGTGTGACGGGCGCAGCAGGCGCTCGAAGATCCGCAGCTGGCGGTCGAGTCCGGCGCCGCGGTCGTAGGGGAACCCGGTGGCGAGCAGTGCGCTCTCTATCGTGGCCGCACCGTGGCAGGTAAGCAGCGACCCGTTGCAGGTCGCACCGGCGCCGAGTCCTGCCGAGCACAGTTCGTCTGCCGGGACGTTATAGACGGCTCCGGCGACCGGCGTCCCGTCGCGCAGGCACGCGACGCTCACCGACCAGCACGGATACCCGTGCACGAACGAGGTGGTCCCGTCGAGGGGGTCGATCACCCAGACCTCGGCGTCGCCGAGTGTGCCGGCTGCGACCCCGGCACGTTCGCAGACCTCGGGCTCTTCCACCACGAAGCGCGCGCCATCCAGCCGTTCGGCTACCGCGCGGACGACCGCGATGCCCGCCGCGACGTCTGCCGCGCTCACCAGGTCAGCCGAGCCGGACTTGGTGCGTACGTCCGTCACCTGGCCGATATGCTCGAGCAGCATGGTCGCTCCCGCGCGTGCTGCGGTCTCGGCCACGCTTCTCAGGTCGTGCATGGTGCGCTCCTCGGGCTCGGCGTTCGGGTATCCTGAAGTGTAACCGTTCGGTCACGTGTGCCGGACGCTGCGTCTGATCCCAAGGAGGAGCGATGCTCGAGCGTGGGTTCGTGGATCCGGCACTCGACGATGCGAGTGCGGCTGAGCTCGAGGAGCGTGCCCGGCTGATCCGGGGGGCCATCCTCACGATGACCACTCTGGCGGCCTCGGGGCACCCCGGTGGTTCGATGTCCTCACTCGAGATCTACCTCACCCTCTACCACTGCGCCAACCTCGATCCGGCCCGTCCGCGATGGGAAGGACGCGACCGCATCGTGGTGAGTCATGGCCACACCTCGCCCGGAGTGTACTGCGCACTTGCCGATGCCGGCTTCTTCTCGCTCGAGGATGCCGTCGCGCACTTCCGGCAGGCCGGAAGTGTCTTCGAGGGCCACGTCGAGCGTTCCGTGCCCGGTGTCGAGTGGGGAACCGGCAACCTTGGGCAGGGTCTCTCCGCGGGCGTGGGCTTCGCACTGGCGGCGCGTCTGACGGGACGCAGCTACCGCACGTTCGTCGTGATGAGCGACGGCGAGCAGCACAAAGGCCAGGTCGCCGAGGCTCGCAGGCTTGCGGTCAAGGAGCGACTATCGGACCTGACCGTGGTCGTGGACTGCAACGGGATCCAGATCTCAGGCCACACGAAGGACATCATGCCCGTGGATATCGCCGCCGCCTTCGCCGCGGATGGTTGGGGTGTGCTGCACGTGGACGGGCACGATGTCCGGGCGGTGTACGCGGCGGTCGCCGAGGCGCTGTCGGACACGACGCGTCCGGTCGCCGTGATCGCCCGCACGATCATCGGCAAGGGAGTCTCGTTCATGGAGGACGAGGCCGAGTTCCACGGGCGCGGACTCACTGCCGTGGAGTACGACCGTGCAGTGGCCGAACTCGGGGTCTCCTCGACACTCGAGGGTGCGCGCGAGCGGCGGGGCGGCGTGACGCTCACCCCTGCGCTCCACCGTCGACCGCGCGACTGGGCTCTCGACACGGGCACGCCACGCACGTATACGCGAGAGAAGGACACCGACAACCGATCGGCCTGGGGTTCGGCTCTCGTCGATCTGGCCGAGGCCAATCCCGATACGCCGATGGCAGTGCTCGACTGCGATCTGGCCGCATCGGTCAAGACCGGGGGATTCGCCTCGGCGCGACCCGCCGGTTTCGTCCAGTGCGGTGTGGGAGAGCACAACGCCGCGGCTGTCGCCGGTGCGCTCTCGGTGGCCGACGTGCTGACGTTCTTCTCGGACTTTGGCGTCTTCGGCATAGACGAGGTGTACAACCAGCAGCGCCTGAACGACATCAACGAGGCATCGGTCAAGTTGGCCGTGACCCACTGCGGTCTCGATGTGGGGGAGGACGGCAAGACGCACCAGTGCCTCGACTACGTAGGTGCCCTGCGCACCATGTTCGGCTGGAAGGTCATCGTCCCGGCCGATCCCAACCAGACCGACCGCGCGGTCCGGGCTGTGGCCGGCGTCGCTGGTTGTGTCGCCATCGCAATGGGACGCTCGAAGCTCCCGGTCATCCTCGCATCCGGCGGCTCGCCGTTGTTCGGGGACGGATACGCGTTCGAGTACGGGCGAGCCACGTGGGCGCGGGAAGGCGCTGACGGCGTCATTATGACGATGGGTACCGTCGCGGGTGCCGCGGTCGACGCGTCCGACCTCCTGGCCGAGCACGGCATCTCCGTCGGGGTGTGCATCGTGTCGGCGCCACTGGCGCTCGATGGCGAGGCGATGGAGCGCGCCGCAGCGGCACCATGGATCCTTGTGGCGGAGGACCATGGCTGGCGTACGGGGCTGTGGGCGTCGGTCGCCGAGTGGGCGACGCTCGAGGGCGTCGCGGTCAAGGCGGTCCCGCACGGTGTGGACGGGTACCAGAGTTCAGGCGAGGCTCGCGACCTGTTGACCCGCGTCGGGCTCGACGCGGTCAGCATAGCCGCGCGCGCGCGAACGCTCGCGACGGGATCGGCCTAGGTGATGCACCCATCTTCACACGCTCTTCACGGGCGCAGGGTACGCTCGTGGCGGAGGTGAGCGGCTCGTGGCCCGACAGGTGCTCGTCGTTGATGACAACGCCAAGATCCGTGAGGTCCTGACCGCGTACCTGGAGCAGGAGGGCTTCGTGGTGCGCGTGGCCGCAGACGGCCCATCGGCGATCGCCGAGGTGGCGCGTCTCGTGCCGGACATCGCGCTTCTGGACATCATGCTGCCCGGGATGGATGGCATGGAGCTCACCCGGAAGTTCCAACGTGAGCACGGTCTGCCGGTGATACTCGTGACCGCGCGTTCCGACGAAGTCGACCGCCTGATCGGACTCGAGATCGGCGCCGACGATTACATCTCCAAACCCTTCAGTCCGCGGGAGGTCGTGGCCCGCGTGAAAGCGGTTCTGCGCCGCACCGAGGGCGCGCGCGACAGGGTCGGCATCATGCGCGTAGGTGCGCTCGAGATCGATCCTGAGCGCCGTGCCGTCACGGTCGACGGCGAGCCGAAGGACCTGACGCGCACCGAGTTCGACCTACTCGCCGCCATGGCTGCTCACCCCGGGCGCGTCTACAGCCGGCTTCAGTTGCTCGAGGCCGGTACGGGGGACGCGTTTGACGGGTACGAGCGTACGATCGACGCGCATGTGAAGAATATCCGGCGCAAGCTTGGCGAGGATTCGAAGACCCCGCGCTACATCCAGACGGTGTTCGGCATCGGCTACAAGGTGGTCGAGCCGTGATGCGACGATCGAGCCTGCTTGGTCGCGCGTTCATCTCGATCCTCGCCGTAGCGCTTGCCGCCGTCCTTGCGACCGGACTTATCGCCCGCCGGGCGCTGGAGTCGGCGTTCGAGTCGTATCTCATCTCATCCGGCGTGCACATGGGCCCGGGTGCGGGGATGGGCCGCCGGGTCATCCTCGGAGCCGCGGAAGAGACGTTCCTTGTCGGTGTGGATCGAGGGATCATGGTCTCCGCCGTGGTCGCGGTCGTTCTCGCCGCTCTGGCCGCGTGGCTACTGGCCCGGTACCTGCTCGGACCGGTGCGGCGGCTCACCGTCGCGTCGCACGCCCTGGCGACGGGAGACCTGTCGCAGCGCGTGGAGGAGTACGGACCGGACGAGGTTGCCGAGCTTGCCGGCGCGTTCAACGGAATGGCTGGCTCGCTGGAGGAAGCCGAGGAATTACGCAGGCGCCTCGTGGCTGACGTGGCACACGAGCTTCGCAACCCGATTGGCGCACTTCGCGCCCAGATAGAGGGTATCGCCGAAGGCGTGATTCCCGCCGATCCGACACGGCTGGACTCGCTCGTCGAGGACGTGGGCATGCTCTCGCGGCTGGTGGACGACCTGCAAGAGCTGTCGGTGGCCGAGGCCGGAAGGATGCGCTACGAGCGTGCGCCTTTCGACCTGTGTGAGACGGTCGCGGTCGAGTGCGAGCGCGTGCGGGCGCTTGTGGCCCCCGGCGTTGCGCTCGGCGTGCGGTGTCCGGGAAGTGCGGTCACGGTCGTCGGCGACGAGTTCAGGATCGGCCAGGTCGTGCGCAACCTGCTCTCCAACGCCGTCCGGCACACGCCGACAGGGGAGATCGAGGTGCAGGTCGACCGTGCGGTAGGTTTCGTGCGTGTCACGGTCAGCGACTCGGGTGAAGGGATCGCCGACGAAGACCTGCCGTTCATCTGGGAGCGGTTCTACCGGGCCGACAGCGCACGGGCCGCAGGAACCGGCGGTACCGGGGTCGGTTTGGCGATATCCCGTCGCATCGTGCTAGACCATGGAGGCGAGGTGTTCGCCACGAGCCGGCCGGGCGCCGGTTCGCAGATAGGTTTCTCGTTGGCGGCGGATGCGGATCAGGCGCCCTGGGCCTGACGGCTCGCCACGTCGGTCTTCTCCCGTGCGACGCGTGCCTGCAGTGCCGGGTCGCTCTCGGGACCGGTTGCGGGCTCGGCGGTGACGCCGTGCTCCTCGAGGACATACAGGACTGCTGCCATTGCTCGCGGCACCGCGTCGGCGACCGGGGCGCTCAGTCCGATCTCGATCTCGGCAGGACTCATGTTCTCGACCTGGATTCCGATGCAGTCCGCTTCGGGCATGATGCCGATCATCTCTGCTGCGTTGAGCACGTCGACGAACCGAACGTCGTGCAGCGAGTGGAGAACCTGGTTGGGCGCAAAGTCGTGCGGGCTGACGCGGACGACCGTCCCGGCGGGGTGACCGGTGCTGTCGACCGCGTCGACGAGCAGTAGGAACTCCACGCCGCGGAAGAGGTGGATCATTCCGAGTCCCATCGTGCCACCGTCCATGACGACGACATCATCGGGGAAGATGAAGTTGCACTGGAGCTCGGTGGCGACCTTGTTGCCGACGCCCTCGTCCAGCATGAGGATGTTACCGATGCCGAGCACGAGTACTCGGGGGTTCTCTTCGATCACGGGATACCTCTCGGGTAGGGGCGTGCACCTTGGCGGCCAAGCGACGGGCCCCGGAGCGTGCGCTCCGGGGCCCGGGCAGCTCTCGTGACAGTATGACCGTCACGGGGGAGTAGAGGCTACTCCGACTCCTTCCAGGCAAAGATGATCTTGCTTGGCTTGAAGTTATAGATGTTGGCCAGGTAGGCGTGGATCATCGTGAACACGATGAACACCCACATCATGAAGTAGTGGATGATCCGCATGCTCATCGGACCGCCGACCATCTCGACGCCGCCGGAGAACAGGCCCCAGTTCATCGTGGGCCCGTAGATCGCAAAGCCGGTGTACGCCATGAGATAGGTGAGCGGGATCGTCGCCAGGTACGCGATCTTCTGGAGCGACCCGTACTTGGCCGAGATCACGGCTTCCTTGCGCAGGAACAGGTAGTACTTGATGGTCTCGAAGAACTGGTGCTTGTTCTTCTCCTGCGGCAGCCAGTTCTTGATGTCCGTGTCGACCTGACGGCTGCCAAGATCGGTCGCGGTCTTCACCATGAAGGCGGCGATGATCCTGAACGTCAGGTTGATGATGATCACGTACATCGCGACGAAGTGCATGCCGCGGGCGACACCCATGAACCCGCCAAAGAACGGGTAGTGGATGTAGAAGCCCGAGAAGGCGAGCATGATCATGCAGATCAGGTTGATCCAGTGTGTGATCACGAACACCAGCGGATGGGCCTCACGGTAGTGTGCGTGCCCTGCCATCTACATCACCCCCATGCGGGTGATCGGGAGGGTGGCTTCCTTGCCGGTCTTAGGTTCAAACACGTGAACCTGGCAACCGATTCAAGGATCGAAGCTGTGGCCGATTCGCAGAATCTCGAGCGGTCGCTCGGGATCGGCGATCGGTGCGCCTACGAGGGCCTCTTCGAGAGGTCCACGTACGCCGCTGTCATCGCGCGGGCAGGTGTTCCACGTGGTGGGAGCAACGACCTGGTAGTGATCGATCTTGCCACCCTTGATGCCGATCCAGTGTGCGACCGAACCACGGGGAGCTTCCCAGGCGCCCACGCCGTCTCCGGCGTCGGTCTCGGCGGCCTGCCAGAACTTGGCGTCGCCACCCTTGATGGCCTCGATGGTCTCGTTGACCCATACGAGCGCCAGGTCGGCGACGTAGGCAGCCTCGAGGTTCCGGGCTGCGACGCGGCCGAGCAGTGACACGAGCACCTCGGGCTTGCCGGCGACGCCGAGTGCCTCGAGGGTCGAGTCGATGAGCGCTGCAGGCGTGCGAACACCGGCTGCGCCACCGGTAAGGTCGGCCCCGCCCTTCTCGGCGAGGTAGGCGACGATCATGCGGGCCAGCGGACCTGACTCGGTCGACTTGCCCTTGCAGCGAACCGCCTTGCCCCAGGAGTACT
>JAXMLJ010000144.1:0-18203 GCA_034368805.1 Coriobacteriia bacterium | reverse complement strand
CGCCGCGCAACGGCTGTGACTGTCACGGAGACGTCAACGTGCACGGCACGTACAACGAGTGGTTCCCGCGGCACGGTCCGGCGGCACGGGCCGCGTGGCCGGGAGGGTGTCGGTGCCACAGGGATTCGTTCTGTCTCGTCTGCCACGTAAGCGTGCCGTGACGCGAGCACGAAACGCGTGGTTGAGCTGTGGCCCTTGCGTTGCTAGGATACGGTGTCATTCAGATTTCGTTAGCGAGCGGACGAACTTCACGTCCGCGTCCAGTGTGCCGAAGGAGTTGACCTGCCGGTGTCAGAGAGATTGAAGGCTCGTCGCGTGGGCGGTGGCCCTTCGCCGATGGTCGTCGTCCTGCTTGCGGTGATCGTGGGCCTCCTCGCGCTCATGATCGTCTTCCTCGCCAACAGCCCGCTGTTCGAAGAGCCGACCGCGCTCGACCTGTCCCGGCAAGAACTCGTCACGGCTCTCGACGCCTCGCCGGGCGACCCCGGCCTGCTCATGAGCCTGGCCGAGGTCGAGTACGAGCTGGGTCGCGAGCGGGAGGCCTTCGAGCACGCCGAGCAGGCGGTCGCCAACGCAGGCGCGACGCCGCTCATCAACCTGCGTCACGCGATGCTGCTGATGCGTGAGGGTCGCGTGGCCGAGGCCAGGTCCGCCCTCGAGGCTGAGATCGCGCTCGATGACTCGCAGGCCGAGGCGCACTTCCTGCTCGGCCAGGTCCTGCGCGAGGAGGGCGATCTCGAGGGCGCTATCGCATCGTTCGAGCGCGCGCTCGGCGTGAACCCGACCAACGGTGACTATCGGCTGCTGTACGCCGACGCCCTGGCGCTTGCGGGCCGTGACATGGAGGCGACGGCCGCGTACGAGAGCGCGCTGGCGGTCCTTCCGGGAGACGAGCGAGCCATCCAGGGTCTTGCCCGGCTCGGCGTCACCTACGTAGAGCCGACAGGCACGGTCAACCCGCACGATTCAGGTGAGTAAGGACTATCTGCGACTAGGAGTCGGATAAGATGCCCTCGAAACGGCCGCTGGTCTTCGTCATCGTTCTCGCACTGATCGTGCTTCTCGCGCTCGGCGGCTTCGCCCTGTGGCTGTTCGGCCGTCCTGGCCCCGACTCGGAGAGCGACGGACGAGGCGCCGCGGACTCGGGCATCGTGTCCGTTCGCGTGATCGACGCGTACGATGGTGCCCGCGTGCTGACCCCGGTGGGCATCGGCTCCGGCAGCAACGGCGGCTTCTTCGTGACACTGCGTGACGTCGCCCGCGTCGTCGAGTTCGACCGCGATGGCGAGTTCGTCCGCGCCTGGGGGGAGCGCGGCCTGGAGGCCGGCCAGATGATGGTGCCGCTGGGTGTCGCGGTCGACAGGGCAGGCGGGCGCGTGTACGTGACCGACCGTTCGAGACTCAGGCTCATCTGCTACGACCTCGAGGGCACGCTCCGCTGGGAGGTGCCTGTACTCAACCCGCTCACGCCCGCCGTGACGCCCGACGGCGTCGCGGTGTCGACCTTCGGACCGATCGCACTGCTCGATGCCGAGGGCGTCGTGCAGGGTGAGTTCGGCTCCCGGGGGGAGCTGCCCGGGCAGTTCGACTATCCCCGCGGCCTCGCGATCGCCGATGACGGTACTGCTGCCTTCGTCGCCGATTCGAACAACGCGCGTGTCCAGCGGATCCGTTTCTCCGGTGAGGCGACCGCGACGGTCGATTGGGTGCTGGGACGGCCACCGCTGAACCAGGACGACGCGTCGACGCTCTTCGGCGTACCCGCGAGCGTGACCACCGACGATGAGGGTCACGTGTATGTTCTGGACGGTTTTCGCGCCGAGGTGACCGTGCTCGATCCGCTCTCTGGCGAGGAGTTGCACAGGTTCGAGTTCCCGACCGGGACCGTCGCGGGCCAGGTCTATATGCCGAGCGGCATCGCATTCCTGAGTGGCGACACGTTTGCCGTCACGGACACGGCGAACGATCGCATCCAGATCTTCCGTCTGCTGCTGCCGGAGCGCAACACGGTGATCGCGCGTTCACCGTGGCTTATCTATCTTCTGCCGCTACTGCTTCTGCCCGCGCTGCTGTGGTTCGGTCGGAAGCGTTGGTTCGTCACCGCGGAGACACTCGAGCGGGCTGCCGGTGAGGGGCGCCTCCGGCTGCTGGCCGCGGTGCTCAAGCGCATGTACGTGCTGCCCGAGGTCTACGAGACGTATCGCGACGTGCAGGAGGACGGTGTCGCGCTAGACGGGTACCTGCAGGCTCTGGACCGTCCGTCGGGCCGCACGGGCACCGCCGAGGAGACTCTCGCGCACCTGGCCAAGCGCACGACGCTGCAGAAGCTCCTGCTCGCACGGCACAAGATCGTGTGCGCGGACCCGGCCCAGTGCGAGCGCCTTGCCGACCGGGGGAGTCGCGTCCGTGGTTACAACGAGCTTGTGAGCGAGTACGTCCTGGAGGGCGAGGAGAGCGGCGAGTGATTCGCTGCTAGCCGAGAACTCGTGACCTGGTGAACGAATAGCGAGCGCCCGATTTCGGTCGGGCGCTCGCTGTCTTGCTGTCTACCAGCAACTATACGTGCTGCGTAAGGTCACGATTCGCAAATCTGATGGGCGAATGTCTTGCAGTCATGTTCGTGCATTCACTAACATAGTCGCAGAGCGTCGTTACCGCACGGTTTGTGCGTCACGGGGCGACGGACGCTCTCCGTCTTCGAGAGGGGGTGAATCTGTAATGACGGGACTTACTCATACACCGCAAAGGGAGGTAAGGGTGTCTAAGAGGATCGCGCTACTGGCGCTCGCCGCCGTCGCGATCGTTGTCCTGGCGACGGCTCCGGCCTTCGCCGAGGGTTACAACGCTCCGACGGAGTACACGCGTGCCAACGGGTACTTCTCGGGTCCGCATGGCGGTTACACCACGACTACCAACAAGTGTGCCGACTGCCATTCGACCCACTACGCGACCGGCAGCTTCATGCTGCTGCGCGCCAACTCACGTGAGGCCGCCTGCGACTACTGTCACGGCGGCGGCGGCGGTTCGACCATCAACATCATGATGGACAACGAGTACAAGACGATGACCGCCGACTTCGACTACGCCGACGGTGTGGCCGTTGTCGATGGTAGCTCGGGCGCTGGCACAGGCCACACGCTGGGATACACGGGCAATGCTCCGACCGACATCAAACCTGCGTATTCGCAGCCGAAGGGCCTCGCCTGCTTCGACTGTCACAGCCCGCACGGTAACTCGGCACGTATCCTGACCACGTTCTCGAACCCGGGACGTGCGATGGGTACGAACAGCACCGTGCTGAAGGTCGGCGATGCCGGCTACATCGGCAACTCGCTCGACGGCGTGCTCGACGGTGCGAACCGCGAGGACACGACCGTGGCCGAGTGGGGCATCGACCCGGTGCATGGCAACTTCAAGTGGTGGAACGGCACGCTCGTGGTCTACCGGCCGATCTGGCCGAACGGCCGTTTCCTGCTGCTGAAGAACCCGCACAGTGACGTCACGGAGCTTGAAGCCGACACAGTCGTGACGTCTGCGGCCAACGAGACGGCTACCAACGGTGTCAACAAGTACAAGATCGACTGGGAGGAGCCGCTCGGCCCCGCCGACGGCACCTACGGCGGCTACCAGGACAACGACAGCGACAAGGACTCCGCGAGTGGATTCCCCTTCATCTACAACGATGGGGATCCCACGACCGGCGGCTTCCTGTCTCTGTCCGAGTTCTGCGTCGACTGCCACGACGGTACGGCCGGCGCATCCACGCAGCCTGCCGAGGTCTGGACCCCCGCAGGCACGAGCGGGTCGTCGGAGGGCACCTACACGGTGGCCTATGCACACGACACGCAGCCGCGCCATTGAGCACGCCAAATGCCCATCGGGACCGATGGGGACGGGCGTGACGACAACGAGGGACCGCACTGCCGCAACTGCCACGTCGGCGCGAACAACTGCTACGTGTGCCACAGCGACGCGACCACACCTGGTCCGTCCGCTGCCTACACGGCGGTCACCAATGCGTCGGTGAGCAACAAGACCAACTTCGCGGCGCAGACGTTCATCCGCCAGAGCGCTGTGGTGGGCGCGGTCGGCGACGCCTGCCTCGACGGCGGCTTCAGCTTCCCGCACCGCACGCTTGGCAAGGACATGCTGAAAGACGAGCTGTTCGGTATCGACTTCGACGGCACCGTGATCGCCGCCGGCGTGGTCCGTACCGCGAACACCGGCGCGCTCACGGCCGGTGACATCTCGGCCGACAAGCAGTTCGAGTACTGGGTCGCCGAGGACCGCAACAGCACGTCGATCATCGCTGCGGTTCGCAGCGACTCAGGCACGCTGGAAGGTGTGGCGGCCGAGAACCTTGACTCCGTGTGCATCGACTGTCACGGAGACGGCACCTACTGGCAGGGTGACAACCCGGCCCTCATGAAGACGACGACCACGTCACCGCTGCCTCTGGGCACGTACGGGTCGGGTACGGTCATGGGCTGGGAGCTCCTGCTCAAGGGCCTGCCGTAAGACGCTCGAACAGACCGACTGCGATCGTGTGAAGGTCGCGCCGGAGGGCCCGTACCCACAGGGGTGCGGGCCCTCCCATATCGTGTCGCGCAGGCAGGGCTGACAGCCCCGGCGGCGAATCTCCACCTCAGGCCCTGTGCTATACTGCGCCGTCGTTCTGTCATGACTTCCCGCGGGGATTCGCGGTGTGAGAGGACCACCTTCTGATGCCCAAAGCGGACCTCGTCCTGCTGCATGCGCCAAGCGTCTACGACTTTCGCGAAACCTCCATCATGTACGGCCCCGTCTCGGACCTCGTGCCCTCGAGCCCGATCTTCGAGATGTATCCGCTCGGCTTCACCACCATCGCCGAGTATATGGAGCGGCACGGGTTGATGGTCCGTCTGGTCAACCTCGCGGTACTCATGCTTCACAAGCCGAAGTTCGACGTGGAGAAGGCGATCCGTGAGATGGATCCGATCGCCTTCGGCATAGATCTGCACTGGGCGCCGCATGCGCACGGTTCGATCGAGATCGCGCGGCTGTGCAAGAAGTATCATCCGGACACGCCCGTGGTCTTTGGCGGGTTCACGGCCTCCTACTATCACGAGGAGCTCATCGGGTACGACTGCGTGGACTACGTCGTGCGCGGCGACTCCACGGAGGAGCCGTTCACGCGCCTGATGTACGCGCTCAAGCGCGGCGGCAGTGTCGCCGACATCCCCAACCTCACATACAAGGACGCGTCGGGTGCCGCTGTGGTCAACCCGCTCTCGCACGTGCCGGCGACGTTCGATCACGTGAACCTCGACTACCGTTTCTCGATGCGCTCGGTCATCCGCGACCGCGACATGGTCTCCGCTCTGCCGTTCAAAGGCTGGCTGTCGTATCCCGTCTCCGCTTCGCTCACGTGCCGTGGCTGCACGCGCAACTGCGTGACCTGCGGCGGCTCGGCTACGGCGTTCCGCGAGCACTTCGGCCGCGATCGTGTCGCGTTTCGTGATCCCGAGCTGCTCGTCCGCGACATCGCGCACATCGCCCGCCACATCCCCGGCCCGGTCTTCGTGCTCAATGACTTCCGGCAGGCCGGCGACGACTACGTGGACGCGTTCATCACGGGACTCAGGCGCATCGACTTCAAGAACCCGATCGGCTTCGAGTTCTTCACGCCGCCGACGGAGGACTTCTACGCGCTGCTCGACGAGAATCTCAACGACTATTCGGTGGAGGTCTCTGCCGAGAGTCACGACGACGCTGTTCGCGCGGTGTTCGGCAAGCCGTACACGTGGGAGGCCCTCGGCGCGTCGGTCGAGGCGGCGTTCCGTCACGGCTGCCAGCGGTTCGATCTGTACTTCATGACCGGTATCCCCACGCAGACGGCGGACTCGGTGCTCGGCACCGTTGAGGCGGTGGAGCAGCTGTACGCCCGCACCGGCAACGACCCCCGGCTGCTTCCCTTCATCGGACCGATGGCGCCCTTCCTCGATCCGGGCTCCATGGTGTTCGAGGATCCCGAGCGGTACGGGTATACGCTGCGGGCACGCACACTCGAGGAGCACCGCCAGCGGCTCATCCAGCCGTCATGGAAGTACATCCTGAACTACGTGCCCGACGCGATGACCTTGGACGAGATGGTCGACTCCACGTACGAGGCGGCTATCGGACTCAACCGCGTCAAGGCGAAGGTGGGTGCGGTCGATGAGAGGACCGCGAACATCACCGAGCGGCGCGTACTCGAGGCGCAGATAGCGATGGCGCGGATAGACCACATCATGACCCACGAGGAGCCGCAGCGCGGAACCCTGCTCACGGCGTTCAAGCGCGAGATCGACGTGCTCAACGAGAACACCGTGTGCGAGAAGTCCGAGCTCAACTGGCCCGCACGCCTCGACTCGGGACACTTCTTCAACAACGCCCGACTCTGGTTCCGCGTGAACATCGAGACGCTGTTCCCTCGTCTGCGGCCGGTGGACAAGCGCTTCATGGACGGGGAGTGACGATGATCAGGCGGGCCGACGAAGACGCCGCAGGTCGTCCGATGACCGACCGGGTCAAGCATATCTTCAGCACCATCGCTCCCGAGTACGACCGGTTCAACGCGCTGTCCAGTCTCGGCATCGATCGTCACTGGCGGGCGAAGACCGTGAAGCTTGCGCGTCTCAAGCGGAACTCGGAAGTGCTCGACCTCGCCGCCGGGACCGGCGATCTCACGCTGGCGCTTGCCAGGCTCGGCGCCCCGGCGCGCGTGCTGTCCACCGACTTCGTGCCCGAGATGCTCGAAGTCGGGCGCGCGAAAGCCGCTGCGTACGAAGGCGACACTGTCATCGACTTCGCCGTGGTCGACGCCCAGGACCTGCCGTTTCCCGACGAGAGCTTCGACGTGGTGACCGTGGCCTTCGGTGTCCGCAACCTTCCGGACCGCGCGGCGAACTTCCGGGAGGTCTACCGCGTGCTGCGTCCCGGCGGACGCTACGTAGTGCTCGAGTTCAGTCGTCCTCCCTTCCCGCCGTTCCGCGCGTTCTACCACTTCTACCTGCGCACGGTGATCCCGTTCCTGGGCGGCCGGCTCACGGGAGACCGGGAGTCGTTCCAGTATCTCAACGACTCGATCCTTCAGTTCCCCGGGCAGGTGGCGCTCGCCGGCGAGCTGCACCGCGTCGGCTTCAGCGAAGTCATGTGGCACAACCTCACGTTTGGCATCGTCGCGGTACACGTCGCGGCAAAGTGAGCCTGGTGGAGCGGCTGGCCCCGAGCGTGTAGGATTAGGGGCCGACACGTCCCACCGCGGAGGTCCTCCTGATGCTGCTTCTCGCACGTTACGTGCTTCCCGTGAGCGGTCCCCACATCGATGACGGTGCGGTGCTGGTGCGCGGTACCGACATCGTCGCGGTCGGTGCTCGCAGCGATCTGCTCGCGGCGCATCCCGACGAGGAAGTCGTCGACTACGGCCTCGCGGCGCTCATGCCGGGCTTCATCGACCTGCACACGCACCTCGAGTACTCGGTCTTCCGCGGCGTGGTCGACGACCTCCCGTACTCGCGGTGGAAGATGGAGGTCCAGCGGCGCGAAGCGTTCCTCTCCGAGCAGGACTGGGCGGACTCGGCGATACTCGGCGCGGTCGAGGCGATCCGCTCGGGCATCACGACGATCGCCGATGTGAGCGACTCCGGCGCGTCTGTGGCGGCCGCCAGCGACTCGGGGCTGCGCGGCGTTCTGTACCGTGAGATCTCGACCATGGACACCGCTGCGATCGACCGTGAGCTATCGCGCGCCTTGGCCGACATGGCCGAGTGGGCGACGCGGACCGACCCGGACCGCCTGTCCATCGGCATCGCGCCGCACTCCCCGTACACTTGCCATCCGCGGCTCTTCCAGTCGATCGCCGAGGCGGTGGGCGGCGCCGATACGCATGTGGCGCTGCATCTTGCCGGCTCGAAGGACGAGTACGATTTCGTGAAGTACGGTTCGTCGCCCCTCGGACAGGACTTCCGGACGCAGTCCGGCTGGGCCGACCAGCCGTGGATGCCTACGGGCGTGAGCCCCGTGCGCTACATCTATCAGTGGGGACTGCTCGACCTGGCCAACGTGATGGCGGTCCACTGCGTGCATGTGGACGACGATGACATAGCCATTCTCGAGCGGGCGGATGTTGCCATCGCTTACTGCGCCCGGTGCAACGCGAAGCTCGGTATGGGCACAGCCCCGCTTCGCAAGTTCTCGATCCGCGAGTTGCGCGTGGGACTCGGTACCGATTCGCCGGCATCCAACAGCACCATGGACTTCTTCGACGAGATGCGGGTCGGGCTGCTGATCCAGCGTGGTATGCATGGTGAGGACGGCTTCTTCAGCTCGAAGACCTTCATCACGATGGCCACGCTCGATGGCGCCCGGGCGCTCAAGCTCGACCACCTGATCGGTACGCTCGAGCCCGGTAAGCGCGCGGACATCATAGCCGTCGATCTGTCGCAGAGCTACCAGGTGCCCACCCAGAACCCCTACAGCGCGCTCGTGCACACCTCGAACCAGGAGGATGTGTTGATGACGATGGTCAACGGGTCCATCCTGTACGACCGCGGCCGGTTCCTGACCCTCGATCCGGAGGTCATGCGAGACCGGCTCGAGGAGATGCGGCTGAAGGTGCGGGACTGATGTCGCGTGCATGAGCAGGGAACGGTGATCACCGTCCGTGACGGTACCGTCGACGTCCGTATGCAGGTCTCGGCGGCCTGTGGCGGCTGCAGTGTGTGCTCGCAGGGGTCCGGCGGCGAGACCGTGATGCATGACGTGCGAGACGAGCTCGGCGCGACCGTCGGTGACGAGGTGAAGGTCGTCATCCCGGACACGATCCGTTCCCGGGCGGCCATCGCCGTCTTCGTGGTCCCCGTGCTCTCTCTGCTGCTCGGATACTTGGCCGGTTTCTTGCTTGGCGAGGGGCTGGGGCTGAACCCGGAGATCACGGGCCTGATAGGTGGTCTGGCCTCGGCGAATATCGCCGTGCTGGGTATCCGGGCGGCCGAGCGTCGGCTTCAGCGCAACGCCCGCTTCTCCCCGAGGGTCAGTGCTATAATCTCGCGAGGTCGCGAGCGCCCATGAGGCGCCTGTGGCCAGAATGACCGATGACCGAGGAGGTATTCGTACGTGAGCGATCAGGACTTCTTCTTCGACGAAGACGAGGCTCCGGCCCCGTCGGCCAAGGACGCATCCAAGTCCGGCGCCAAGAGCGTACCCGCGAAGGCGCCGAGGAGTGCTGCTCCGTCTGCGAGCGCCACATCGCCCGCGTTCTTCGAGCAGAACGTCAGCATGATGGTGGCTGCGCTGATGACGGTCGTCGGTCTCCTCGTCGGGGTGATCATCGGTTTCGTCGTGGCTCCCGGAGGGACCGCCGTCAGTGGGACGACCACGACGACCGGCACGGGCGTACCCGCGCCGCAGCTCTCGCCGGATCAGCTGGAGTCCGGGCAGCTGCCCGAGGGTCATCCACCTGTCGAGGGCGTTGGTGAGACGACCGAGACTGCCCCGGCCGAGGGTGCCGAGGGCGAGTAGAACCGAACCCGCGAGGCCCGGCCGCGTGAGTCGGTCGGGCCTCCTGTGTGTCTGGAGGACAGAATGGCATCGAAGTCGCCAATGGCGGTCAACAAATCACAGACGCCCATGTGGATGCGCGTGGTGATCATCCTCGTCGTCGCCTCGTTCGGTGTGGGTGGTATCGCGGTCGTCATCGCGAGCCTGAGTGGCGCGGGTGGCGGTACGACCACCACCGACGGTGCCGCGGGCACGAGCGGGATCTTCTCGGAGACCTACCAGCCGCGCGTCGACGCGGCGCTCGTTGCAGCGCAGTCGAACCCCACCAACCCTGACATCGTCATCCAGGTAGCCCACGCCTACTACGAGTGGGCGGTCGAGATCTATCAAAGCGGCCAGGCAGCGGCCTCCATACCGTTCTGGCTGAGCGCGGTCACGTACTACGACCAGGTGCTTGCGCTCAGGCCTGACGACGAGGTGGCACTCGGCAACAAAGCGTTCGCCCTGTACTACGGGCAGAGTGCCGACGCGCCGGCTGCGCTCCAGGCCTTCATCGACCAGGCGGCCGACAGCACCGTACTTGCGGCCCAGGTGGAGAATGCACGCGGTATGTTGGCCGAACTCGGTGGCGCACCCGCGCCCTCGGACGAGGTGACCACCGCCCCTTAAGTGCGTGCGCTCACGCCATGCGACGGCCGGCCCCTCAGGGTCGGCCGTTTTCGTTCTCGTCGGGTTCTCGCCTCAGTTGCGGGCGTCGCCGAGAATGGCGGTGGCCTCATCTGCCGATCTCGCACACGAGAAGATGGTCGACAGGCGCGTGAGGTCCAGGATGCTGTCGACGGACTCGTTGGTCACGAGTATGAGGCGACCTCCGCTGGCGCCGTACTCCTTCGACAACGACAGCAGCAGCCCCAGTCCCGAACTGTCGAGGTGATCGACTGCGGACAGGTCGATCACCGTCGCCGGCGGTCCGTGCTTGAGAATGCGGTCGATCGTCATCCTGAACGAAGCGCACTCGCTGTAGTCCAGGTCTCCGCTCATCACGAGCGTCCAGCGATCCTGCTCTTCCTCGAGTCTCATAGATAGAGCCATATGTCCCCCCGGAGATGCGGCCGTCGATCCGTACGTACCCGCCACGATTGGGCTTCTCACGACCGCTCGTCGCGCGTGGCGCCGACGTCGGTCGTGCGTCGCTGGCCACCCGCATGGCCTTGCGGGTACAATCGAGGACGCCAGGAGTCCCCGGCCGAAAGCGGTGCCCCTAAGATGGAACTCGACGTCAAGACCGAGCAGTCGGGTGCGACGTGCATGATCTCGCTGACCGGTGAGGTCGACGTCTATACGTCGCCCCGCTTGAAGAAGGAACTGCTCGACCGGATCGATGCGGGATGTCTCGACATCGTCGTCGAACTCGATGCGCTCGGCTTCATAGACAGCTCCGGTCTGGGCGTGCTCGTAAGTGGGCTCAGGCACGCCAAGGAGCACGGCGGGACGCTCCGGCTCGTGTGTACGAACGAGTCCATCCTCAAGATCTTCCGCATCACCGGGCTGGACAAGGTGTTCCCGCTGTTCTCCACTATCGAGGAGGCGCGGGGCTTCTAGGCACCTCCCGGCGGGCGCGCACGCGTCGCCTGGAATCGTCCGGTCGGTTCACTACTACCAAGGAGTTGGCCCTTGTTCGGCATCGGCAGCTGGGAGTTCCTTCTCATCGCGGTTCTCGCGCTGCTGCTGTTCGGGCCGGACAAGCTGCCTGAGTTCGCGCGTACGATCGGGCGCCTGATCCGCGATTTCAAGCGGTACCAGGACCTCATGGAGTCCACGATCCGTGCCGAGATCTACTCGACCGAATCGGCGGACAAGCCCGACCCCTTCAAGAAGGGCAAGGAGTTCCGCAAGCGGGTCGAGTCCGGAGAGTTCGAGGATGAGGGCGAGCAGCCTGCTGACGAGGCCGACGGGGATGCCGGGGAACCGGAGTCGGGCGAGGACGTTCCTGTAGGCGACGCCGAAACCGATGAGGTCCCGGCTTCTGCCGACGCCGAGGACGCATCATCGGACGCGGAGCCCCGGCCGACCGGACTGCCGGACGATCATCCGCTGCACGGCGCTCTCGAGGCCGGCGAGGACATCGGCATCGATGACGATGTCGACCTCGACGCCATCGATCAGGCCGATCTCGGCTGGGTGCCCGGACACGACTCGAGCGGAGAGGGGGGAGACGGGGACAAGGCCTAAAGGCCGCCCCGTAGTGCCATGCCGATAACCCCCAAGCGCATGCCGTTCATGGGTCACCTGAACGAGCTCCGCAAGCGGCTCACCGTCGTCGCGATCGTCCTGTCGGTACTCACGCTCGTCGGATACCTGTTCTCCGATCAGATCTTCATGATTCTCATCGGCCCGATGCAGCCGGTCATCGGCGACCAGAGCTCGTACGTGTTCGACATCCTGGAGGCGATGTCCAACCGCTTCCGCCTCGGCCTGTTCGGCGCGTTCGTGGTCGGCAGCCCGATCATCATCTACGAGACACTCGCGTTCTTCCTGCCGGCGCTCCGGCCGAAGGAGCGTCGCTGGTTCGTCTGGACGTTCATCGCCGCGGTGGTGCTCTTCCTGGCGGGCGTGGCGTTCTGCTACTTCCTCATCCTCGAGCCGAGTACCGAGTGGCTCGTTCAGCAAAGTGGCGAGACCTTCGAACTGCTGCTGCGGGCGCAAAGTGCGATGACGTTCGCCATGTGGTTCCTCGCCGGCTTCGGCCTGGCCTTCGAGGTCCCCGTGGTCGTCTTCTACCTCGTCTACTTCGGCGTCGTGCCCTACGACAAGCTCCGCAAGAACTGGCGGGTCGTGTGGGTCGTGATCGTGATCGTGGCATCGATGATCACGCCAGACTGGAACCCGTGGAGCATGTTGGCACTGTCCGGTGCCATGGTCGCGCTGTTCGAGGCGAGCATGGCGACCGTTCGCATCGTGCTCGCGCGCAAGATCAAGGCGCAGAAGCTCGCGGGCGTCGAGTAGGGGCGGACATGCACGAAGCAGGTATCGCCGCAGGGATCATGACCTCGGCCATCGATGCCGCCGGGAAGGCGGGCGGCAGTCGGATCGTCACGGTGGACGTGACCATCGGCGTGCTGACCGAGGTCCTTGAAGACGCGCTGCAGTTCGCCTGGGACGCCGCGATCGTAGACACCATCGCCGAGGGTTCGACGCTTGCCGTGACGATGATCCCCGCCCGCTCCCGCTGCCTGGACTGCGGGCACGAGTTCGGCCACGGGCGCTACGACGGCACTCGGTGCCCGTCGTGCGAGGGGTACGTCGTGGAGCTCGTGACCGGGCGTGAGCTCGTCATCGACGGCATAGACATAGACTAAGGGAGGGCGACGCGTGCGGGTCGACATCGAACAGAAGATACTGGCCGCCAATGACGAGCTCGCGCAGGCCAACCGGGCGCGGTTCGCCGAGGCGGGCGTGTTCGTGGTCGACCTCATGGCCTCGCCCGGCGCCGGGAAGACCTCCACGATCCTCGCGACCATCGAGGCGCTCCGCGACCGCTACGCCATCGCCGTCATCGAAGGTGACATCGCGAGCAAGGTCGACGCCGAGAAGGTTCGCGCACACGGGATCCCGGCCGTCCAGATCAACACCGGCGGCGCGTGCCACCTCGAGTCGGCGATGGTCGCTCGCGCGGTGGACACCCTCGATCTCGAGACACTCGACCTCATCATCATCGAGAACGTCGGCAATCTCGTCTGCCCAACCGACTTCGACCTCGGCGAGCACGCGAAGGTGATGATCCTCTCGGTGCCCGAGGGCCACGACAAGCCGTACAAGTACCCGAACATCTTCCAGGTCTCCGAGGCCGTCATCCTGAACAAGTACGACACACTCGCGGTGTTCGACTTCGACGAGGCCGAGTTCCGCTCGGTGGTGAACGACCTCAATCCCCACGCCCCGATCTTCCCGATGTCGGCGACCACGGGCGACGGTGTGAGTGCGTGGGCCGAGTGGCTTGCGGCGCGCATCGAGGGCGCGAGGGGGACCTCCTCATGATGGACCGTGCCGAGGCGTTCGGACTCACCTGCGCGAGCATCCCGAACAAGAACCTCGTGAACCACTGTGTGGCGACCGAGGTGATCATGGAGGCGCTCGCGCGCCACTTCGATCTGCCCGAGGTTGACGTCGAGCGCTGGGCGCTCGCGGGGCTGCTCCACGACCTCGACTACGCCGAGACCGCCGAGGACTTCGAGCGCCATGGCGTGGTGACAGCCGAGCTTCTCGAGGGCCGCATCGACGACGAGATGCTGCACGCGATCCTCGCGCATGCGGGCAAGGCGCCGCGCGAGAGCCTCATGGACAAGGCGCTGTTCGCCGCCGATCCTACGACCGGCTTCATCGTCGCCGCAGCGCTCGTGCGCCCGGACAAGGCGCTCGCCAACGTCGAGGTGCGCTCGCTGCTCAAACGGTGGAAGGAGAAGGCGTTCGCCCGGGGCGCCAGCCGCGAGCAGATGGCCGCGTGTGAGGAGCTGGGCATGACGCGCGAGGAGTTCCTGGGGCTCGCACTCGCCGCCATGCAGGCGCGCGCCACCGAGATCGGCCTCTAAGGGCTCCGTCGGGCGCGCTTGGGCCACATCCCGTGAAGGGCGCGTTATGCTTCCGGCTTGACGTGCCGTATATACTCGGCAGGAATCGCCCCCACATCGGTCGGAGACCGCCTTCATGCGCCTCATCATCTCGGAAAAGAACATCGCCGCCCGCCGCATCGCCGAGATCATGGCGGTCGGCAAGCCGACGGCTGAGAAGGTCTACACCACCCCCGTCTACACGTTCCGCCGGGACGGTGAGGACTGGGTCTCCATCGGCCTCAAGGGCCACATAATGGAGGTCGACTTCGCGCCGGTGCTCGCTGCCGCCGACGTCCGTGCGCTCGCCGACGCCGATCCGCGCGTGCTCGTCGGTGGCGCCGGGGACCTCCTCACGGCCGAGGAAGGACTCGACCTCAAGCGCTGGCGCCTCGAGACGTTGCCGGTGCTGGCCCGGGTCCACGTGGAGAAGGTGCCCAAGGAGAAGGGCATCATCCAGTCGATCAAGAGCCTCGCCAAGAAGGCGGACAAGGTCATCATCGCCACCGACTTCGACCGCGAGGGTGAGCTCATCGGCGCTGACGCGCGAGACGTGGTGCGCTCGGCCAACAAGACCGTGCCCGTCACCCGCGTCCGGTTCTCGGCCATAACCAAAGACGAGATCGAGCGAGCATTCGCCGAGGAGGACACGCTCTCCGAGGAGCTCGCGCAGGCGGGGGAGACCCGGCAGGAGATCGACCTTATCTGGGGCGCCGTTCTGACGCGCTACCTGACGCTCACGCTGCAGAAGGTCACGAAGAAGCCGTTCGGCGATGTGCTGTCGTCGGGCCGCGTGCAGACGCCCACATTGAAGCTCATCGTGGACCGCGAGAAGGAGCGGGAGGCCTTCGTCCCCGAGGACTACTGGACGGTACGCGCCGGGTTTGCCGCCGATGGCGAAGAGTTCGGCGCATCGCATTCCACCGAGCGCTTCGGGACCGAGGCCGCGGCGCGTGCGGTCCTCGAGGCAGTGGCGGGAACGACCGAAGGCATCGTCTCCGCGGTCAAGCGCACCACGCGCAAGGTCGCTCCCCCGGCGCCCTTCAACACCACCGCGCTCATGGCCGCGGCTGCCTCCGAGGGTCTTTCGCCCGCGCAGACGATGCGCGTGGCCGAGTCGCTGTACATGAGCGGCTACATCTCGTATCCGCGCGTGGACAACACCGTATACCCGCCAAGTCTGGACCTGAAGGCGATCCTGCGGGCTCTCTCGGACGTCCCGTTCTACCGCGAGCACGCCAACAAGCTGCTCTCGGCGCCGCTGCATCCCACGCGCGGCAACAAGGAAGCGACCGACCACCCGCCGATCCACCCCACCGGCGCGGCCGACCCGGACAAGCTCGATCCGCAGGCGTGGAGACTCTACAATCTCGTTGCGCGCCGGTTCATGGCCACGCTCTCGGACGCCGCGGTGATCGAAGGCACGCGGGTAGACCTCGATGTCGCGGGCGAGCGTTTCGTGGCCAAGGGCGACGTCGTCAAGGTGCCCGGGTTCCGTGCGATCTACCCGTACGGCCTGCGCAAGGACGAGCATCTGCCCGCACTGGCAGAAGGCGATTCGGTCGCCTTCCTCGGCGCCGAGATGGAGGCCAAGCAGACGCAGCCACCGGCCCGGTTCTCGCAGGGGAAGCTCATCCAGGAGATGGAGAAGCTCGGCCTCGGCACCAAGGCCACGCGTCATGACATCATCCAGACCCTGTACGATCGCAAGTACGTCACCAACGACCCGGTGGAACCCACGCACAAAGGGCGAAGCGTCATCGACGCACTGTCGCTGTACGCGAGTGAGATCACGACGCCCGAGATGACCGTGACCCTCGATCGCAAGATGGACGACATCGCCAACGGCCGTGCGACGCTTCCGGAGGTCGTGGCGCTGTCCCAGGACGATCTTGCCCGGGTGCTCGAGGAGCTCCTGCCACGCTCTGAAGAGGTGGCCGAGCGGCTGAAAGACGCGATCGACGAGGACGCCAAGGTCGGGAAGTGCCCGGAGTCGGGACACGACCTGCTGATCAAGTTCTCGCCGCGCAACCGCAGCTACTTCGTCGGCTGCACCGGCTACCCGGAGTGCTCGGTCACCTACCCGCTGCCCAAGAACGCCAAGTACCAGGCGGTCGATGAGCTGTGCGAGGTGTGCGGCACGCCGCAGGTTCGCATCATCCAGTTCAAGAAGCGCCCGCGCGTGATGTGCCTGAGCCCGGACTGTCCCACCAAGAAGGGCCCCGAGATCGTGATCGCACGGGGCGCATGTCCCACGGGCGACGGCGGCGATCTCGTCGTGCAGTACTCGGGGGTCGGCAGTCGCTACGTGCGGTGCACCAACTACGAGAACTGCAAGACGTCGTACCCGCTGCCGCAGCAGGGCGACCTCGAGCCGACAGACGAGCGGTGCGAGTGCGGTACGCCGAAGGTGATCGTCCACACCAAGAAGGGCCCGTGGAAGATCTGCATAGACCCCGAGTGTCCGCTCAAGCCGGAGCGATCGAAGGCGAGCGGTCGTCGTGCTCCCGCTAAGAAGGGCGCGGCGAAGTCGGGCACGGGCAAGGCCGGCGGCACCAAGGGCGCATCGGCCGCGAAGAAGAGCGCGGGGGGCAAGAAGAAGCCCACATCGTGAGCGTTCCGCTCCTCGCGGGCATCAACTCCCCATATCCATCGGTAGCGAGGAGCGTACGATGAGGATCGCGGTCGTCCAGCACTCGCTCAGGCCCGCGCCCGCGCAGGACCTCGAGGCACTCGTGCTCGCCGCGTCTGCGGCTGCCGCCTCCGGCGCGGGGGCAGTCGTTCTTCCCGAGGCGCCCGCCCTCATCGACGGGCCGCTGGTCGACGAACTGTGGCGTAGGCTCGACGACACCGTACCCGGCGTCACCGTGCTCGTCTCGCGCTCCGAGTCGGCCGGGCCCCGCACCGCCGCGGTCACCGAGATCGGTCGGCTCGGTCGGGTCGCGCTCCTCTCCGGCGACGCGTGCCTCGACACCGAAGCGCTCGCCGACGTCATGCGGGCCGTACCCGACATCGCGGTCCTGGCGCCCCGATCCGAGTCGGAGCTCCAGGCACAGGCCATCCTCGAGTTCGCGATCGGGCTCAGCACGTCGCTCGTCTCGCTCGTCATCATCGCCGAGCCGGACGGTGCTGAGATCGGTGAGCCGGGGCACGGGGGTTCGGCGGTCGTGCACATGGGCCAGGTCATCGCCGAGGCGATGACGGGTTCGGACATGCTTCTGTTCGACATCGATCTCCCGGCCGGGCCTCCTGAGCCGAGAAGTGCGCTGCCCTTCTTGCCGCGTCTCCTGGAGCAACGGCTCGCTACGCATCAGGGCCGCAAGCTCCCGGTCGATTACCCCGCCGACGTGTGAGCGGGCTGCCCGGGCGGGCGTGCATGGTAGAATCCGGGCCATGATGCATGCTGTTCCCCGCGTCGCCGGGCAAGGCGGCGCTCTTCGCGCGAGAGGGGTCGTTTTCGCATGTCACTGCCCAAAGTCACGGTCGTCGGCGCCGGTCAGGTAGGCGCCACGGCTGCCTTCCTCATGGCGCTCAGGAGCACCGCCGATGTCGTACTCGTCGACGTCGCCGAAGGGATTCCTCAGGGCAAAGCGCTCGACATGATGCACGCGCGTTCGATCGAGCATTTCGCGTCCTCGGTGACCGGCACCAATGAGTACGCGCCCACCGCAGGATCCGACGTCGTTGTGATCACGGCCGGTCTGCCACGCAAGCCGGGTATGACGCGTGAGGACCTCCTGGCCGCCAACGGCGCGATCGTGCGCTCGGTGATCGCCGAGGTGAGGGCGACCTCTCCCGGTGCGGTCGTGCTGTGCGTCACCAACCCGCTCGACGTCATGACGCACCTTGCCTGGCGCGTGTCGGGCTTCCCGTCCGGGCGCGTGCTCGGAATGGGCGGCGTTCTCGACTCCGCACGGTTCGCCTACTTCATCGCGCAGGCCACCGGCGCTCCTGTCTCTGACATCGAGGCGGTGGTCATCGGCGCGCACGGAGACACGATGGTCCCGCTGCCGCGGTTCTCCGGAGTCGGCGGCGCGCCGCTTCCCGAGGTACTGCCGGCCGATGAGGTCGCCGAGG
>JAXMLJ010000143.1:0-13554 GCA_034368805.1 Coriobacteriia bacterium | reverse complement strand
CAAAGACAAGCTCCAGGCCATGGGCCTGGGTCTCGCAGGCTAGGAGAACGTGAGGACATGAGACACGCGAAGAAGGGGCGCAAGCTCGGTACCGACGCGAGCCACACCAAGGCTATGCTTCGCAGCCTCGCCGCCGCTCTGCTCGCCAACGAGCGAATCAAGACGACCGAGACGCGCGCCAAGGAGGTGCGGACCCTCGTGGACCGCATCATCACCTGGGGCAAGCGCGGTGACGTCCACTCCCGTCGTCTGGCACTCGCCGAACTCGGCGATCAGGCGCTGGTGAAGAAGGTCTTCGACGACATCGCCCCGCGGTTCGCCGAGCGACCGGGTGGCTACACGCGCATCCTCAAGCTCGGCCCGCGTAAGGGCGATGCGGCTCCGATGGTCATCATGGAGCTTGTGGACTAGTATCGGCCCGCGAGGGTCTGGCGTACGGAGGGTCTCGCTCGTTGCGGGGCCCTCCGTCGCGTAGGAGGAAGCCGATGATCGATGCGCGGGACGTCATGGTCGTCTACCCGGGTGCCGAGCGCCCGGCGCTCGACGGCGTCTCGCTCACGCTCTCGCCGGGGGAGTCCGTCGCCCTGCTCGGTGCCAATGGTTCGGGCAAGTCCACGCTTGCGCGCCTGTGTAACGCGCTCCTGCTACCGTCGGCCGGGACGGTCAGCGTCGACGGCATGGACACGCGTGACACCGAGGCTCTCTGGGACGTGCGAAGTCGCGTCGGCTTCGTTCAGCAGAATCCGGAGAACCAGATCGTCGGAACGGTGGCCGAGGAAGACGTGGCTTTCGGGCCGGAGAACCTGGGCGTGCCTGCCGGGGAGCTCCGGCGTCGCGTCGACGATGCGCTTGAGGCTGTCGGGCTCGCCGGGATGCAGCGACGGGAGCCCCATCTGCTCTCGGACGGGCAGAAGCAGAGGCTTGCCATCGCCGGGGCGCTCGCGATGCGTCCTGCGTACCTCGTTCTCGACGAGCCGACCGCGATGCTCGACGGCACCGGGCGGGCCGAAGTCGCGGCGGTGCTGAAGACGTTGCGTGACGAGGGTGTCGGTATCCTGCACATCACCCACCACCTGGCCGAGGCTGCCAATGCCGATCGGCTGCTCGTCCTGTCCGAGGGCCGGATCGTCTACGAGGGTTCCCCCCTCGGCCTGATGGGCGAGCCGGAGCGCGCCGCGCGTTACGGCGTCGACCTGCCACACATGGCGGTGCTGACTGCTGAGTTCAGGGCCCGGGGTATCGATGTTCCTGCGCGCATTCTTGACGCGGAGTCGGTTGTGGAGGCGCTATGGCGCTGATCGCGCGCGGACTCGGCTACATCTACGGTCAGGGAACCGGCTTCGGCATCGACGCGCTTCGGGGTGTCGACGTCGATCTCTCACCGGGCGAGCTGCTCGTTATCGCCGGTGCCACGGGTTCGGGCAAGTCCACGCTGCTCCGGTTGCTGGCGGGCCTGCTTCGGCCTTTGGCCGGTTCGGTCACGGTAGACGGCGCTGCTCCCGATGCGCGCTCCGCCCGAGGCAGGGTGGCGATCGTGTTCCAGAACCCGGAGTCGCAGTTCTTCGCCGAGACCGTGCTGGCCGACGTGGCCTTTGGCCCGCGCAACCTGGGCGCCGGAGATCCCGACGTGGTGGCGGCGGGCGCATTGGCAGCTGTCGGACTGGACCCGGACACGTTCGGGGGACGGTCACCGCTGACGCTCTCCGGAGGGGAGGCGCGGCGCGCGGCGATCGCCGGCGCACTGGCGATGCGAGCGCCATATCTGCTGCTCGACGAGCCTACAGCAGGTCTCGACTCGCGTGGGAGGCGCGATGTCATCGCGGCTATCACTGCTGAACGCGCGCGCGCCGGTGTCGCGGTCGTCACGCACGACCCCGACGAGTTCCTGGGTCACGCCGACCACGTCCTCGCGCTCCGCGAGGGCGCGCCGGTGTTCGGCGGATCGGTCGCGGCGCTGTTCGACGCGTTCCGGGAGTACGAGTCCTCAGGCCTGCGCCTGCCCGAGGTCGTCCGCGCGCAGCTCCTCGCGCGCGAGCGAGGTGCGCGCATCCCGGCGATCGGTTTCGAGCCCCGGGAAGCCGCGCGGGCTCTCATGGCGGCACGGGGTGATCGTCGATGAGAGTGCCGGTCGCGTTCGGTCAGTACGTGCCGGTGGAGTCGCCGATCCACGCGCTCGACGCCAAGACGAAGATGGGGCTCGTCGCGGCGTTCACCGCCGGGGTGTTCATGGTGGACGGTTTCACGGGCCTGGCGGTGATGGCGCTCGTGGTGGTCGCTGCGGTGGTCGTCTCACGCGTGCCGTGGCGTATCGCCGTCCGGGGCGTCCGGGCGCTCTCGTTCATCCTGGCGTTCACGCTGCTCGCGCACGGGCTCCGCTGGAACCCCGCGACCGTCACGCTGGTTCGTCTGGGTCCGTTGGCGGTCGACGGCCCTGGCCTGGTGACCGGCGTCTTCTTCGCGGCTCGCATCATGCTGCTCGTCGTCGGGACGTCGTTGCTCACGCTGACGACGACGCCGGTCCAGCTGACCGACGGACTTGAGCGCGTCATGCGGCCGCTCGAGGTCGTGCGGTTCCCGGCAGGTGAGGTGGCGATGATGCTCACCATCGCCTTGCGGTTCATCCCCACCACCGCTGCCGAGGCCGAGAAGATCGTCATCGCGCAGACCGCACGCGGCGCGCGTTTCGACGAGGGCGGGCCGATCCGCCGTGCTCGCGCGTTCGTCCCCGTGCTCGTGCCGCTGTTCATCAACCTCTTCAGGCGTGCCGAGGATCTCGCGCTCGCGATGGAGTCGCGGTGTTATCGTGGCGGCAGAGGTAGAACCCGCCTGAACGCGTCCGTGATGCGGCCCGCGGACTGGATGACGCTCACCCTCGCCACTGCGTTCATGATCGCGGTCGGCGTCGCGCTCTAGGGAGGTCCCGTGACCGGAACCATCGCTATCACGCTCTCCTACGACGGCAGCGGCTTTGCGGGTTTCGCACGTCAGCCGGGCCTGGCGACCGTGCAGGGGCGCGTCGAGGAGGCGCTCGCCACGATCCTGCGGCGCGAGGTCGACACCGTCGGGGCCGGGCGGACCGATGCGGGAGTGCACGCGCTCGGACAGGTCATGAGCTTCGCGTCGGACGGCACGGAGCTCGACACTTCGGCACTGCTGCGGCCGCTGAACGCGCTGGTGGGTGAGGGCATCGTCGTCACAGGTATGCGCGAGGCGGCCGCCGACTTCAGCGCGCGGCACTCGGCGGTCGGCCGTGAGTACCGGTACCGGCTGGTCCCGGGGCCGGTACCCCCGCTGTTCCTCGCGCGACACGCGTGGTGGGTGAAAGGGCCGCTCGATCTGGGCTCGATGCGTGAGGCTGCCCGCGCGCTCGTAGGCGAGCACGACTTCAAGTCCTTCTGCGTGACGGCGTCGGCCGAGGGGCAGAGGACGGTGCGCAGGCTCGACCTCATCGATATCGGCACGGAGACGGTGCTCGGAGAGCACTCGGTGGTCGTGCGCGTGAGCGGCAACGCGTTCCTGCATTCGATGGTGAGGGTCGTCGTGGGCAGTCTCGTCGAGGTGGGACGGGGGAGACGACCCGCTACCTGGGTTGCCGAGGCGCTGGCTGCGTGTGACCGCGCGAGTGCGGGGCCGACGGCCCCTCCGCACGGGCTCGTGCTCTGGCACGTGTCCTATCCGGACGAGTGCTGGTTGTGACCCGCTTCGGGTGCGGAGGCGTCGCGCGGGCCCGATGGATACGCCCGGTGGCGTTTGTTGACACCCCCTGATGCCGCCGCTAAAGTGTAAGGGTTCGTTTGGAGAGCCCCGTGAACTCGATGAACGACACACGTCCACAGTGCTTTTGGAGGAACCGTTGAAGACCTACTACGCCAAGCCCGGCGAGGTGGAGCGCGAGTGGCTCGTCGTCGATGCCACCGACATCCCGCTCGGCAGACTGGCGAGCGAAGTCGCCTCTATCCTCAAGGGTAAGCGCAAGCCGCAGTACACGCCGAACGTCGACACCGGTGACTTCGTCATCGTCATCAACGCGTCGAAGGTGAAGCTCACCGGCAACAAGCTCGCGACCAAGATGAAGTACCGCCACTCGGGCTATCCGGGCGGCCTCAAGGAGACCCCGATCTCCGAGATCCTTGCGACCCGTCCCGAGCGCGTCATCGAGATGGCGGTCAAGGGAATGCTTCCCAAGAACACCCTCGGGCGGGCCATGGGCAAGAAGTTGAAGGTGTACGGCGGCGCCGAGCACCCGCACGAGGCCCAGAACCCCCGTTCGATCACCCTGGAGGTCTAGCGCATGGCTGAGAACAAGGCAGTCTACTGGGGCACCGGCCGCCGCAAGACCTCGGTCGCGCGGGCCCGCCTCATCCCGGGTACGGGCCAGATGGTGGTCAACGGGCGGGCGTTCGACGACTACTTCGGCCGGGCCGTGCTCAGGGGCTTCGTCGAGCAGCCGTTCCGCGTGACCGAGACGGTCGGGCATTTCGACGTCTTCGCCAACATCAAAGGCGGCGGCATCTCGGGCCAGGCTGGCGCGCTGCGCCACGCTATCTCCCGTGCGCTGCTCGAGGCCGGCGACGACTATCGTGCCGAGCTCAAGCGTGCCGGTCTGCTGCGCCGCGACCCGCGTATGGTCGAGCGCAAGAAGTACGGCCTGAAGAAGGCTCGCAAGCGCCCGCAGTTCTCCAAGCGCTAGAGCAGCGGGGCGTTCCGATCGACCAGTCTCAAGGCCCGCCCTCGTGGCGGGCCTTGATCGTGCAGGGAAGGGGGCGACCTCATGGTCCGGCTCTTTGGCACCGACGGCGTCCGCGGCATCGCGAACGCGGACCTCTCGCCGGAGCTCGCGTTCAAGCTCGGCGAGGCGGCTGGCCACTTCCTCGCCAACCGGGGCGAGGGCAGGATCGTCGTCGGCATGGACACGCGCCTGAGCGGCGATATGCTCGAGGCGGCCGTGGTCGCCGGCATCTGCTCCTCGGGAGCGGATGCGCTGAGGGCGGGTATCGTGCCCACGCCAGCGGTCGCGTTTCTGGCGCGGGATCTCGAGGCCGACGGCGGCGTGGTCATCTCGGCATCTCACAACCCGGCCGAGTACAACGGCATCAAGTTCTTCGACCGCGGCGGTTTCAAGCTGCCCGACGAGATAGAGGACGAGATCGAGGAGTATCTAGTCTCGGAGCGCGACTGGAGTCGGCCGACGGGCGCGCGGGTCGGTCGGGCCACTGTCGTGGCCGACGCCGTCGAGCGCTACATAGCGCATGCGGTCTCCACCGTCGGCGGCGATCTTTCGGGACTGCGCGTCGCGCTCGACTGTGGGCACGGCGCATCCGCGCTCACGACGCCCCACGCGTTCGAGCGGCTCGGTGCCGAGGTCACGAGCGTCAACTGCGACTGGACAGGTACTGACATAAACGCCGGCTGCGTCTCGACGCACCTCGAGGTCGTGGCGGAACTCGTCCGATCGGGTTCATTCGACCTCGGCATCTCACATGACGGCGACGCCGATCGCGTGCTCGCTGTCGACGAGAGCGGCGCTGAACTCGACGGCGACCAGATCATGGCCATCTGCGCCGTGGACATGGCCGGCCGGGGATCTCTGCCCGGCAACACGGTGGTCTCTACGGTGATGAGCAATCTCGGCTTCGAGCGCGCGCTGAGCGAGCACGGTATCGCCGTGGTCAAGACCCGTGTCGGGGATCGCTACGTCCTCGACCAGATGCGTTCCTCGGGCGCCACCTTTGGTGGCGAGCAGTCCGGGCACGTGATCTTCCTCGACCACGCCACCACCGGTGACAGCCTTGTGACCGCGCTGCAGCTTGCATCCACCATCAAGCGCACCGGCCGTCCCCTGTCCGAGCTCGCGAGGGTCATGAGACGCTACCCGCAGGTGCTCGAGAACGTGCGCGTAGCCGACCGCGGAATGCTCTCGGGCAGCGCCGCCGTCGCTGACGCGGTCCTCGCTGCCGAGACTGAACTCGGCGAGACCGGTCGTGTGCTCGTGCGGTCTTCGGGCACCGAGCCGCTCGTGCGCGTGATGGTCGAGGCTGCCGACGAGGCGCAGGCGCGTGCGATCGTCGCGCGTATCGCCGAGGTCGTGACCCGCGAACTCGGGTAAGGATGCGGTTCGGTCGCTGCGGCACGAGAGCGCACCCCGGATCGTGCTTTCGGTGACCGTTCATATGCCACGACCATTAGGTATACTCTTCGTGTGATGGTGGCTGCAGAGGCTGGGGGTGGCCCGTTGCGGCTATCGGTGCGGTGTGCGTAATCGGATAGGAACCGCGAGTGGTGCGGCACAACCGCGCCGAAGGGGGAGAGGCTCATGCATTCAAGATCTCTGCGCGTCCTGCTCGTCGCCTCACTGTTTGCAGCGTTTCTGGGGGCGTTCGCCGGCCCGATGACGGCTAACGGGTACTTCGCCCTGACGGAGATCCAGCTCACCAACGACTCCTATCCGCAGAACCGCTCGGACATCGACGGCGACTACGTCGTCTGGCGTGACGGCCGCAACGGCACCTGCGGAGCCTGGGACATCTACGGCTACAAGATCTCTACCGGCGAGGAGTTCGAGGTCACCACAGAAGAGAAGAAGCAGGAGAACCCACGGATCAGTGACGGCGTGGTCGTGTACCAAAGCGATCAGGACTGTGACGGTTGGCCGAACAACACGAACATCTACGTGTACGACATCGAAGCCGATGAGCACACGGTGATCGCCGATCGGGAAGCCGACCAGGAGGTGCCGGACATCTCCGGCGACGTCGTCGTCTGGGCCGAGTACGACTACGACGACAAGGCGGACTGGGACATCTACGCGTACGACCGCAGCACGGACACGGAGACCCAGGTCACCGATGACACCGGCTGGCAGTACAACCCCCGCGTCGACGGTGACATCGTCGTGTGGGAAGACGAGCGCAACGGTGACTCGGACATCTACGCCTACGACCTGTCCACCGACACCGAGTTCGAGGTGTGCACCGCTGACGACTACCAGTGGGACCCGGTGGTCGAAGGCGACACGATCGCGTGGATCGATGATCGCAATGACGACGGCTCGACTTCCATCTACATCTACAGCATCGCCGGGGGTACTGAGGAAGAGGTCTACACCTCCGACTCTGACATCGACGGACTCGCGATCGATCAGGGGCGCCTCATCTGGAGTGATGAGACGACCGGTGACGGCGACCTCTACATGTACGACCTCGCATCCGGCGCCACCGTGCGCCTGACGATGGACCCGTACTGTGACGGGCGGCCGGCGATCTCCGGGGCGTGGGTCTCGTTCAACCGCTACATGCCAGCGGCGGGCTATCCTGACATGTTCATCATGCCGCTCGAGGAGATCGCGACCGAGTACGTGACGGCCGCCGGATCTGACCGCTACGGCACCTCGGTCGAGGTCTCGCAGCGGACGTTCCCGAATGGCGCGGAGACCGTGATCGTTGCGACCGGCGCCAACTGGCCTGACGCCCTCGGCGCCTCGGCACTCGCCGGTGTGTACGACGCACCGATCCTGCTCACCCGCCCGGATGCGCTCCCGGCAGACGTACTCGCCGAGATCGAGCGCCTCGAAGCCGTCGATGCGTTCGTCATTGGCGGACCCGCTGCAGTCTCCGAAGACGTCGAAGACGAATTGGTAGCGGCGCTGACCGGCTCTGTCACCCGGCTCGGCGGCCTCGATAGGTACGAGACCGCGAACCTCGTCGCAGAAGAGGTCGTGGCCGCGCACATGGAGTGGGACGGCGTGGCCTTCGTCACGACCGGCCTGAACTTCCCCGACGCGCTGGCCGCATCGCCGCTAGCCGCCAAGGCTGGCTGGCCGATCTTCCTGAGCCATGCGGACGGCGTCTCGGCCGCGACTAAGACGGCGATGGACGACCTCGGCGTGACCAAGATGCTCGTGCTCGGCGGCACCGGCGTCGTGCCGGCTGAGATCGTCGCGCAGGGCTCGGAGGTCGGGATCCTCGAAGTCGAGCGCATCGGCGGCATGAACCGGTATGCGACCGCCGTGGCCGTCGCCCAGTTCGGCGCTAACCTGCTCGGACTGAGCTGGAACGGTGTGGCTGTCGCGACCGGCGAGAACTTCCCGGATGCGCTTTCGGCAGGTGCCGCGCAGGGTCAGATCAACCAGCTCATGCTGCTGACCCCCACCGCATACCTGGATTCAGCGCCCGCTGCCGCCATCGCGGCCAACAAGTTCGCCATCGGACACGTCAAGTTCATCGGCGGGCTCTCGGCTATCTCTTCTGTGACGCGCGCGCAGGTTGCCGAGATACTCCCGTAGACCTGTGACATATGGTCTATCGACGAGCCCCGGCGTTTGCCGGGGCTCGTCCTTTCGGTGACCGTCATCCGCTCGTTGCGCTATGGATGCGCGTATCACTGATATAATCACGCTGGCCGATCGGCTGAGAGGAGGAGCGCACCCTGACTGAACGCAAGCGCCAGGCCTGACGAACCGTCAGGTGACGAGGTGAGGGTCTATCGAGACATTCGGCGGATGGCCCTCCGGCCCGTAGTCCCGGGGTCGAGACGATGACGACAAAGCCCGCGGGTGACCGCGGTGGACAAAGCGTCATCGGACCGGGAGAGTCACCATCGCGATCGCGCCTGTCCGTGCGCAGTATCGCGCACCTCGAACCCAACCCTTCTCACGGGAGGACTCTACCTATGTGTGGAATCGTCGGCTACAGTGGGCCGCGGCAGGCGAGTGACGTCCTGCTTGCGGGCCTTGCGCGTCTGGAGTATCGCGGCTACGACTCCGCCGGTCTGGCCATCGCGGGTGCTGACGGTATCGCCGTCACGCGTCGCGTCGGCAAGCTCGTCAACCTCGCCGAGGCCGTGGCGACCGACCCCCTCGTCGGCACCGTCGGCATCGGGCACACCCGGTGGGCGACACACGGCCGTCCGAGCGAAGAGAACGCCCATCCCCATGCCGACTGCACCGGTTCGGTGTCCGTCGTGCACAACGGAATCATCGAGAACTACCTCGAGCTGCGCGAGGAGCTTGCGGCGACCGGGCACGTTCTGCGCTCGGAGACCGATACCGAGACGGTGGCGCACCTCGTGGAGAGTTACTACGATGGCGACCTCGCCACGGCGGTCGCCCGCGCTGTGAAGCGTCTCAACGGGAGCTACGCGCTGGCGGTGCTCCACGTCGACGAGCCGGACACCGTCGTCGTGGCGCGCAGGGACTCGCCGCTCATCATCGGCGTTGGTGAGGGGGAGATGATCGTTGCGAGCGACATCCCCGCGGTCCTCGAGTACACGCGAGACGTCCTCGTGCTGGAAGACGGCGATGTCGCCGTCGTGTCTGCCGCCGCCGTTGTCGTGCGCGACGCAAACGGTGAGGTCCGCGAGCCGGAGCACCTGTCGGTCGAGTGGGACCTTGACGCCGCCGAGAAGGGCGGCTACGAGACGTTCATGCTCAAGGAGATCCACGAGCAGCCCAAGGCGCTCCGCGAGACGCTCCGCGGCAGGATGGGTGCCGACGGCATCATCCAACTCTCCGAGCTTGCGATGAGCGAGGCCGAGATCGCAGCGATCGACCGGGTGTTCATCGTCGCGTGCGGTACGAGCTATCACGCCGGGATCGTCGCCAAGACACTCATCGAGCAGTGGGCGCGTGTCCCCGTCGAGGTCGACGTGTCGAGTGAGTTCCGCTACCGGGATCCGATCGTCGACGCGGAGACACTCGTGGTGGCCATCACGCAGTCGGGCGAGACCGCGGACACCCTTGCCGGGGTGCGTGAGGCTCGCAGCCGCGGCGCGAAGGCTTTCGCGATCACCAACGTCGTGGGCAGCCGCGTCACCCGCGAGAGTGACGGCGTCATCTACACGCACGCCGGTCCGGAGATCGGTGTGGCGGCGACGAAGACCTTCACCGCCCAGATCGCGGCGCTCACGGTCCTCGCGCTCAAGCTCGCACAAGCGAAAGGAACGCTCGAGCAGTCACGCGTCGAACGGATCTGGCACGAGGTGATCCGCCTCCCTGAGGCCGTGGAGGCCATTCTCGGCAGCGCGGACGACATCGAGGCATGCGCCCGTGAGTACACCGACGTCGTCTCCTCGCTGTTCCTCGGCAGGGGTATCGGCGTGCCCGTTGCGATGGAAGGCGCCCTGAAGCTCAAGGAGATCAGCTACATCCACGCGGAGGCGTACCCGGCCGGCGAGATGAAGCACGGCCCGATCGCGCTCATCACGCCTGAGGTGCCCGTGGTTGCCGTGGCGACCCAGGGGCATACGTACGAGAAGGTCGTGAGCAACATCCAGGAGGTCCGCGCGCGCGGCGCTCGCGTCATCGCGGTGGCGACCCACGGCGATAACGAGATCCGGGCGCACGCCGAGCACGTGCTGTACGTTCCGGCGACCAGCGAGAGTCTCTCGGCCATCACCGCGACCGTTCCGCTGCAACTGCTCGCCTACCACATCGCAGCGATGCGCGGCTGCAACGTGGACCAGCCGCGCAACCTCGCCAAGTCGGTCACGGTGGAGTAGATGATGGCTCCCGATCAGCAGATCGCCGGGCTCGGCGTCGACATCGTGGAGATCGACCGCATGCGCGAAGCGCTGCGGAGGCATCCGCGCATCAGAGAGCGGCTGTTCTCCGAGGAGGAGCGCGCCTACTGCGATGCGCGCAACAAGCCGGAGATCCACTATGCGATGCGCTTCGCGGCCAAAGAGGCCGTCTTGAAGGCGCTCGGGACAGGGTTCTCGGGTATGACGTTCCGTGATGTCGAGGTTGTCCGCGACGAGCGTGGTCGGCCTGTGCCCAGACTCTCGGGCAGGGCTGCCGAGGTGGCCGAGGCTGCCGGCGTCGTGGAGATGCACCTCTCGCTGTCGTTCACCCATACCAACGCGGTCGCCTCCGCGATGGCGATCACCGAGGGCATGCGCCCTCGCCGCGATCCCGAACCGGAGACGCCCGCCGACCGGCTGGCGTTGTCGTTCAAGAGCGCGCGCGCGATGCTCGACGACGTGGGGAACGACCAGAGATAGACGCACGTGCGATGATGACAGGGCCGCGCCAGGTGCGCGGCCCTGTCTGCAGGTGAAGGAGGTCTGACCGGTGCGGTTCGCGATCACCGCCGATCGGATGCGCGCCGCGGAGAACGAAGCCGTGTCCCGCGGCGCCACCACCATTCGGGAGCTGATGGAGCGAGCCGGTGGCGTGTTGGCTGCCGAAGTGACACGGCGGTGGCCCGACGGTCGTGTGGCAGTTGTGTGCGGCCCGGGCAACAACGGTGGGGACGGGTGGGTCGCCGCGCGGCTACTCGCAGCCCAGGGCCGACACGTCGCTGTTCTGGCCCTTAGAGAGCCCGAGGGGCTGGCGGCCGAGGCACGGCAGGCTGCCGAGGCGGCTGTCGCCGCAGGCGTCCGTTGGGGCTCGATCGGGGGTCATGACGATCAGATCCAGCGAGGACTCCCGGGTGCAGCGGTCATCATCGACGCGATCTTCGGGTTCGGCTTTGCGGGACCACCGCGCGAGTCCTACGCTGAGGTGATGGACGCGATCAACCGCGCCGGTAGCCCCGTCATCTCGGCGGACGTTCCGTCGGGTGTCGACTCCGATACCGGTGTGGTGCGCGGTTGTGCGGTCCGCGCCGACGTGACCGTGACGTTCTCGGCGCTCAAGCCTGGACTGCTCATCTACCCCGGGGCGGCGTATGCGGGTGAGGCCGTTGTGGCGGGCATCGGTGTGCCCCCCTCTGTCCTCGGAGGTCCCGGTGACCTCGAGGTGCTGGACATCGGCGATCTGCACCGTCTGATGCCGCGAGTACGACCCGAGGACCACAAGGGCTCGCGCGGACGCGTGGCGGTCGTAGCGGGCTCGCTCGCCTACAGCGGTGCGGCAGTGCTGACTGCGATGGGTGCGCTGCGCCTGGGTGCGGGATACGTCTTCGCCGTCGTGCCCGATGTGATCGGCGACGTGGTACGCAGTGCACTTCCCAACGTGATCGTCCGAACGGTGCCGGCATCGGCCGACGGATCGTTCGCATCCGCGGATGCGACTCTCAGCGCCGTGTCCGACGCCGATGCGATCGTCGCAGGCCCGGGACTTACGACGGGGGCCGGCTCTATCGCTGCGGTACGCGCGCTCGTCTCAGAGGCCCCACAGCCGCTTGTGCTGGATGCGGATGGCCTGAACGTCTACGCGGGGAATCCCCGTCCGCTCGTCGAGCGGCGAGCCCCGCTGCTGATCACTCCGCATCCTGGCGAGGCCGCGCGGCTGCTCTCCGAGAGCGTGACCGCGATTCAGGATGACCGCGTGGGGTCCGCGGGTGCGCTAGCGGGCGCGACTACCGTCTGCCTACTCAAAGGCCCGCACACCATCGTCGCCGGACAGGGACGCCCCGGCGTCGTCCTTGCGGGAAGCGGTGCCCTTGCCCGCGCCGGTTCCGGTGACGTACTCGCGGGAATGGCGGGGACGCTGATGGCGCAGGGCCTCCCGGCGTACGAGGCGGGGATGCTCGCGGCTCACCTGCATGGCAGAGCGGGCGAGATCGGCGCCGCAGCGCTTACCGGGACCTGCTTCACCTCGGCCGATATCACGACGTTCCTGCCTGAGGCTGTGCGGGAGCTGCTGGGCGGGTAGAATCTGGTCAGGTGCAGCGTGTGCACCGCCAGCGACTACGATGTGGAGGCACGATGGCTGATCTCACCGCTCGGGACATCATGACGTCCGATCCCGTGAGCGTGACGCGCGACCTTTCCGTGACCGAGGCGGCGCGCATGATGGTGGAGCGCCGCATCGGCGCGCTGCCCGTGCTCGACGGTGATGCGCTCGTAGGCATCGTCACCGAGGGCGACCTGATCATGCGCGACGTGAAGGTCGAGTTCCCCACATACCTGCACCTGCTCGACGGGTTCATCATGTACCCGCCGGCGACCGCCCGCTTCGAGAGCGAACTCAAGAAGGCCGTGGGCGCGACCGTGGAAGACGTCATGACCGGCGACCCGGTGACCGTGCAGGCAGACACCTCGGTGGCCGATGTCGCGACACTCATGGTGGACCGCGAGGTGAGCCGTGTGCCCGTGCTCGACGGCGAGCATCTGGTCGGTATCGTGAGCAAGTCCGATATCGTCCGCTCGCTCATCTCGGAGGGGTAGCGGCACCTTGTATCCCCGTCACGCCTGGGTCGAGGTCGATGCCGCCGCCATCGCGCGCAACGTCCGCGCGCTTACCTCGCTGACCCGTCCGGGCACCCTGTTCATGGCGGTCGTAAAGGCCGACGGGTATGGGCATGGTGCGATTGTAGCCGCGCGCGCGGCGCTCTCGGCGGGAGCCGAGCGGCTCGGCGTGGCCACGCTTGCCGAGGCGGTCGTGTTACGCGAAGCCGGCATCGGCGGACCACTCCACCTGCTCGCCGAGCCTCCCCCGGAGGCAGCCGAGGCCATCGTCGAGCATGGCCTGATCCCCACCGTCACAACGCAGGTGTTCGCCGAGTCGCTCGGCCGCGTCGCGGTCTCCCTCGGGCGGGAGACTGTCTACCACCTCAAAGTGGACACCGGCATGAACCGGATCGGCTTCCGGGTCGAAGATGTCGCCGAGATCGT
>JAXMLJ010000142.1:0-5166 GCA_034368805.1 Coriobacteriia bacterium | reverse complement strand
ATGCAGCTGATCCGCACGCCCGCGCAGTTCGATGTGATGGTGACCGAGAACATGTTCGGCGACATCCTGTCCGACGAGGCGAGCATGCTCACCGGCTCGCTCGGCATGCTTGCGAGCGCGTCACTCGGCGACGGCACTGCGCTCTACGAGCCGAGCCATGGTTCGGCGCCCGACATCGCGGGGCAGGGGGTCGCGAATCCGCTTGCGATGCTGCTCTCGGTCGAGCTGATGCTCCGTTACAGCTTCGCGATGCACCAAGCTGCCGATGCGCTGGCCGCTGCCATCGAGGGTGTGCTTGCCGAGGGGTGGCGCACGCGCGATATCGCGGATGCCTCGACGCTGCCGCAGAAGATGGTCGGTACGAGCGCGATGGGCGATCTGGTGGCCGAGCGGCTGACGGGCGTCAGGCGGTAGCTTCCTATAGATTCCTGTACCTGCTACAATCGCCGCATGGACGAGCTTCTCGACATCGCAGCAGTCGCCGAGTACCTGGGCGTCTCCGATCGTACGGTCTACAACCGCGTACGCTCCGGTGAGCTGCCGGCGATCAAGGTCGGCCGACTGTGGCGTGTGCGTAAGGCCGATCTCGAGGCGTGGTTGGGGACGCGCGACGCGCACGGTGGCGTGCAAGAGACCGCTGCGGGTGAATCCGGCGCAGGGTTACTACTTCTCAGGCGCCATCGTGCTGAGATCGTAGACGCGTGTCGGCGTCATCACGTCAGGCGGCTCGACGTCTTCGGCTCGGTGCTCCGGGATGACTTCACCCCCACGAGCGACATCGACTTCCTGGTGGAGTTCGAACCCGTCGAGGCATCGGGATTCGATCACCCGTACTGGGCGCTTTCTGACGAACTCGAGGCGATACTCGGCCGCTGCGTCGACGTGGTCATGGTGAATGCGGTGACCAACCCGTACCTCGCTGATGAACTGGAGCGCACGAGAGTGGCTCTCTATGCGGCGTAGTCCTGCGGTGTTGCTCGTCGACGCCATCGAGGCCGCGGATTCGATCAGGTCCATCGTCTCCGGTACGACGATGGACGAGTACCTGACGACCCGCATGCTGCGCTCGGCTATTGAGCGGGAGCTTCTGATCATCGGCGAGGCGCTCAATGCTCTGGAGGGCGCCTGTCCCGATGCCCGGGAGCGAGTGACCGACCTCGGCCGGATCGTCGGGCTTCGCAACCGTCTCGCACACGGCTACGATGCGATCGACGATGCGATGGTGTGGTCTATCGCGCTCGACCACATCCCGCGTCTGCTCGCCGAACTCCGCTCCTGGCTCGCGGAAGCGGTCTGACCGCTCACTTCGTTCGGTCTGCTGCGCTACACTATCCCGATACCGCGCACCGCACGAGGGGAGACGGTCATGGCACTGCCCGAGGTGGAATTCATCTGGATGGACGGCGCGCTCGTGCCCTGGGCCGATGCCAAGGTACACGTCCTCACGCACGCCCTCCACTACGGCTCCGGTGTCTTCGAAGGCATACGCTGCTACGCCACCGATGACGGTCCTGCGGTCTTCCGGCTGACCGAGCACATGGAGCGTTTCGAGCGCTCGGCCAGGATGCTCTTCATGGACCTCGGCTACCCGGTAGAGGAGATGGTCGCCTCGGTCAAGGAGACCATCCGTGCCAACAAGCTGCCAGCGTGCTACATCCGGCCGCTCGCGTTCCGCGGCTACGGCGTCATGGGGCTCGATCCGATCCCCGCGCCGGTGAACGTCACGATCGCCGTCTGGCCCTGGGAGACGTACATGGGTGAGGAGGCGCTCGTCCACGGCGTGGACGTGGGCGTGTCGTCCTGGCGCCAGCGCGGCATCAACTCGCTGCCGCCGGCGATCAAGGCCACCGGCAACTACCTCAACTCCTCGCTCGCGCGCATCGAGGCCAACCGCCACGGCTACAACGAGGCGATCCTCCTGAACGAGGAGGGCAGGGTCTGCGAGGGCACCGGGGAGAACCTCTTCATCGTTCGCGATGGCGTGATATCCACGCCGCCCGTGTCCGACGGTCTGCTGGAGGGCATCACCCGCGACTCGATCATGGTGATCGCCGATAACATGGACATCCCTGTGATCGAAGAGTCGCTCGTGCGCACCGACCTCTACACGGCCGACGAGATGTTCATGACCGGCTCGGCGGCCGAGATCGTCCCCGTACGCTCGGTGGACGGCCGCGTGCTTGGCGATGCCGGTCCGATCACACTCGAGCTTCAGCGCACGTACTTCGATGTCGTGCACGGTCGGGTGTCCGAGTACGAGGAGTGGCTGGAGCGGGTCTAGCCACTCACCCGGGCACGGTGTTTGCACGAAACTCTTCATCACGCCGTTGCGACGTCTGGAGCGAATCACGATGAGCGGCAGGCAGCGCGCCATCAGGGTGCTTTCCTCGGTCCTGATCGTGCTGACCGTCTTCCTCGTGATACTTCTGGCGTTGTCCGCTGCGCTCGTGGTCCTCTCGGGCAGGCTTCCTGACCTCAGTGCTGACTCGGGAGAGCTCGGGATCGCCGAGACATCCATCGTCTACGCTGCCGACGGCAGTGTGCTGGCCGAGTGGTACGACGAGCAGGACCGGGTCGTCGTAGCCAACGACGTCATACCCCTGCAACTCAAGCAGGCGGCCGTTGCGATCGAGGACAAGCGCTTCTACGAGCACGGGGGTGTCGATCCACAGGCGATCGGGCGTGCGCTCTCGGTCAACTCGCAGGCCGGTGAGGTCCGTCAGGGTGGCTCGACCATCACCCAACAGACGGTGAAGATGCTGTTCACCGACGGTGAGCGTACGTTGACGCGCAAGATCGAGGAGGCCCTGCTCGCGCTCTCGCTCGAGACGCGGGCGGAGAAGGAGGACGTGCTCGGCGTCTACCTCAACACGGTCTACTTCGGCCGTGGCGCCTACGGTGTCGAGAGCGCCGCACGCCGCTTCTTCGGAGCAAGGACGCAGGACCTGACGCTCTCGCAGTGCGCACTTCTTGCCGGGTGCATCCAGTCGCCGACCAGGTACGACCCGTTCGTGAATCCTGCGCCCGCCCTCGAGCGCCGCAACGTCGTTTTGAGGGAGATGCGCGAGCAGGGGTACGTGACGCCGGAGGTCGCGGCGGCGGCTTCGGCCGAACCGCTCGGGCTCAAGGAGGACGCCCCGGCCACGTCGCCGGTCGCCCCCTACTTCGTAGAGTACGTCAGGCGTGATCTGCTCGAGCGCCTCGGTTCCGAGCGACTCTACCACGGCGGGCTCCGCATCTACACGACGCTCGATCCGGCCGCGCAGCGTGCGGCCGAGACAGCAGCCCGGGCGGTCCTGCCGGATGCGGACGACCCCGAGGTGGCGATCGCGGCGGTGCGTTGGAGCGACGGGGCCGTCGTGGCCCTCGTCGGGGGACGGGACTTCCAAGCCGAGCAGTTCGACCTCGCGACGCAGGGCAAACGGCAGACCGGCTCGGCGTTCAAGCCCTTTGTGTTGGCCGCGGCGCTCGAGCAGGGTCACACGCTCGACTCGGTGTGGGACGCATCCCCGTTCTCGACACCGGTCAAGGACGAGGTTTGGCACGTGGAGAACTACGAGAACAGCATCACGTCCGGGTCCTACACGCTCGAGACCGCCACCATCTGGTCGATCAACACCATCTACGCGCGCCTGATCACGGCCGTCGGTCCGGACAAGGTCGTGGACGTGGCGCACCGCATGGGCATCACGTCGCCGCTTGACCCGGACCCCGCCATCGCATTGGGAGGACTGAAGACAGGTGTCTGCCCGCTCGAGATGGCTTCGGCGTTCGGCACCATCGCGAACAAGGGAGTGGCGATCGTCCCGTCAGGGGTCGATCGCGTGACCGACGATGCGGGTGGCCTCGTCTACGCTCCCGATCGAACGGGTTCGCGGGCGATCTCCGAACCCGTTGCCGCCACCCTCGCCGGCGTCCTGAACTCCGTGTACGCGCGGGGAACCGGCAGCGGCGCGGACTTCGGTCAGTGGGCGGCGGTCAAGACGGGGACCGCTCAGTCGTGGAGAGACGCGTGGCTCGTGGGATACTCCGGCGATCTCAGCGCAGCGGTCTGGGTCGGCTACCCCAAGGCTCAGGTTGCGATGGACAACGTGCACGGGATCCGGGTGACGGGCGGGAGCTTCCCGGCACAGGTGTGGAAGGGCTTCATGCAGGTCGCCTCCGCGGGTCCGATCCAGCCCGAACCGGCATCCGATGCGGAGGGCAATGTCGGTCCCGGGCCGGCGAACCAGGTCTACACGCTGTGCGCCGGCTCACTCAAGATCGCACGTCCGGACTGCCCGGAGCCGATGGAGCTGGCGTTTCCCCCGGGCGCCATCTCGGAGGAGCTGTGCACGCTGGAGCACTGATGGCGTCGGCCGCCCGGCTCGTCGCCGCCCTGGCCCGGTCGGTTACAATGGACCATCGCAGGTCACAGCAGCGAAAGGCCGTGTCCGATGGTCACCCTCTATGACACAACGCTCCGTGACGGCACCCAGCGCCAGGGGCTGTCGCTGTCGGTCGACGACAAACTGCGCATCGCCATGCGCCTCGACGACCTCGGTGTGCACTACATCGAAGGGGGATTCCCCGGCTCGAACCCCAAGGACAGCGAGTTCTTCGAGCGCGCGCGCGGCCTCAAGCTCGAGACCGCAGTGATCTCGGCGTTCGGGGCCACGTGCCGCAAGGGCGTGGCGGCCGCCGACGACGAGGGCCTGCGTGCGTTGCTCGAGACCGGCTGCGAGGCGCTGTGCGTCTTCGGCAAGGCGTGGGACCTGCACGTGACCGAGACGCTCCATGCCACGCTCGAGGATAACGTGCGTATGGTCCGCGACACCGTGGCGTACCTGAAGGCTGCCGGTCGCACGGTGTTCTTCGACGCCGAGCACTTCTTCGACGGGTACGCGGCAAACGCCGCCTACACGCTTGAGGTATGTCGCGCCGCCGCGGTGGCAGGCGCGGATGCGGTCGTGCTGTGCGACACCAACGGCGGCACGCTACCGCACGTTGTGGCGAAGGTGGTCCGCGAGATGGCCGAGGCGCTGCCGGGCGTGACGCTCGGCATCCACGCGCACAACGACAACGCGTGCGCGGTGGCCAACTCTCTTGTGGCTGTCGACGCGGCGAAGCCCGACAACAACGCAAAAACCACTAGTGCCATGGTTCCGATCATTCGTTTCATCTTTT
>JAXMLJ010000141.1:0-7111 GCA_034368805.1 Coriobacteriia bacterium | reverse complement strand
ATAGCCGAGTTGTCGACGAGCTGGTCGATGAGCTCCACGTCGGAGAACTCGGCGGCGTGCAGACGATGGACGACCTCGCGCCAGAGCCTCGAGGATTCGAGCACGTTGGCCTTGTCCACCGAGTGCACACGCCCGCGCCGGGTGCGGGCGGCCTCGAATGCGGTGCGGGCGATGCGCTCGATCTCGAACTCGCGGTACTCCATCGTGTCGTAGGCGCGCATGCCGGGCCCACCGCCGGTGGCGGCACCCTCGACACCGGTCTCGCGCGCCCGGGCACCGAAGTAGAGGCCGCCGGTGAGCTCGCGGACGATGAGCATGTCCACGCCCTCGAGGAACTCGGGCTTGAGGCTCGACGCGTCGCGAAGCGCGTCAAAGATCCTGACCGGCCTGAGGTTGGCATACAGGCCGAGCGCCTTACGGATGCCGAGCAGCCCCTGCTCGGGCCGCGGCTTGTCGGGATCGGTGGTGTCCCACTTCGGTCCGCCGATGGCGGCAAGCAGCACGGCATCGGCAGCGTGCGCGGCCTCCAGCGTGGCCTCCGGAAGCGCGGTGCCCGTCTCGTCGATCGCGATGCCGCCTAAAAGCGCCTCGGAGAACTCGAAGCTTGCGCCGTGCGCCTCGCCGATGACGCCGAGGACCTTGACCGCCTCGGCGGTGATCTCGGGACCGATGCCGTCGCCGGGCAGAAGACAGATGCGGTAGGTGGTCACGAAAGCCTCCCTCTCACGTGCGATGTGGGAGCAGGATACACCACCACGCGGCGGATGGCCTGGCGCGCGGTTCACGTGACCGGTCGGCTCCGCTTGAGTCGTGCGAGCACGGCGGGGCGGGTGCCGAGCGCCATCCAGCCGATGGCGACCCCCCACCACAGGGTGGCGGCACGGACCACGATCGTGACAGCCGCGGCCGCAGGCGCCGCCATACCGACGGCGACGAGGATGCCGGCAAGCGACGCCTCGGTCAGTCCGATGCCGCCCGGCAGGAAGGTGAACGCCCCGATGATCGTCGATGCGGCGTAGATGGACACGAGCGCGGCCGGACCTACATCGGTGAAGCCGAGCGAGCGGACGCACAGCACGAAGCCCACGCCCTCGACTCCCCAGGCGAGCACCGACACCGGCGTGGCCGCCGCGAGCGTCCGCCAGGAGAGCGAGCCCTCCATCACCCTGAAAGCCGAGCGTACCGGCCCGGCGAAGCGAGCGGTGAGCGAGAAGCGGTCGAGCAGCCGAAGCACGAGCGCGTGGAACCGGGGCCATGCAACGAGCGCGGTCGCGGCGATCACGACGGCAAGCCCGATCACGAGCCACAGCCCGCCTGCTCCGAGCACCGTGAGGCCCACGAGCGAGAGGACACACACGCCGATGAGGTCCGCGACCCGCTCGGTGAACAGCAGCGCGACGCCTGTCGACATCGGCATGCCCGTGACCTCGCGCGACAGCCAGGGTTTGACGACCTCGCCCACCCGGCCGGGCGTCACGCTCATGGCCTGACCGGTGAAGTGGAGATACAGCGCGTCGGCAGTGGAGACCGGCGTGCCCGAGCGCCGCATGAGCCAGCCCCACCTGAGCGCGCGCAGCGTGAAGCCGAAGGCCGCGAGCGCCATCATGAGGACGAACAGCCCCGGTGGGAAGAGGCGGATGGCCGCCAGCGTAGCGTGGCCGTCCGCGAGCACCGCGAGCACGACGTAGAGCAGCACGCTCGCTACTGCAGCGATGACGAGGCCCCTGATGATGCGGTTGAGGTCCACGGCAGTCGCCCCGGTCCGGACGGGTCGCAGCGCGTGCCGCGACGGCGTTCCTACCCGGCGTTCGCGCCGAGTCTGGCTCGTGCGGCCTCCACGAGACCGCCACCCTCGATGATATCGCGGATGAACGGCGGGAACGGCTGCGCCTGCCAGCTGGCGCCGGTCGTGACGTTCGTGATCGTCCCGGTATCGGCGTCGACGGTGACCTCGTCACCGTCACCGATGCCGTCGACCGCCTCGGGCGCCTCCATGATCGGCAGACCGGTGTTGATCGCGTTGCGATAGAAGATGCGGGCGAAGCTCTTGGCGATGACCACCGAGACGCCCGCGTGCTTGATGGCGATCGGCGCGTGCTCGCGACTCGAACCGCAGCCGAAGTTCTCCTCGGCCACGAGGATGTCTCCCGCGCTCACCTTGCCCACGAAGCCGGCATCGAGATCCTCCATGCAGTGCAGCGCGAGTTCGTCGGGGTCCGACGTGTTGAGATAGCGCGCCGGGATGATGACGTCGGTGTCGACGTCGCGCCCGTAGCGATGAGCGGTGCCGGAGAACTTCACGGTGGCCTCCTCGTGACGCGGTGATGCCTGGCCAGGAATGCTAGCACATTGGGAGCGTACCGTTAGACTGATGGCGTAGCGCCGACACTCCGGGAGCCCTCCATAGACACGAGCCGGACACCACTCGTCTCCATCCTCACGCCGTCGTTCGACCAGGCCGCGTGGCTACCTCATAACCTGCGATCCGTGGCGTGCCAGACGTACCCGTCAATCGAGCACATCGTCATGGACGGCGGCTCGACCGACGGCAGCTTGGCGGTCCTCGACGCCGAGGCGGCGTCGCGCGCGGTGGACGGCTCGGACGCACACGTCGCGCTTCGCTACACGAGCGAACCCGACCGGGGGCAGTCACATGCCGTCAACAAGGCGTTTGCCGCCTCGCACGGCGAGATCATCGGCTGGATCAACAGCGACGACGCGTACTTCGACTGCCGGGTGATCGAGGACGTGGTCCGCACGTTCCAGCAGCATCCGGAGGCCGACGTCGTCTACGGTCATCTCGCGCAGGTCGCCGAGGACGGGACCATCATCTGGCTCAACTGGGTGCCGCGGTTTTCCGGACGGCTGCTGAACATCGTCAACTTCATCGGTCAGCCGGTCGCGTTCATCCGGCGCTCGGCGCTTAGCCAGCCGATGCTCGACGAGTCGTACGACTTCACGATGGACTACGAGTTGTGGCTGCGCCTCGCCCGCGAAGGTCGTCGCTTCCGCCGAATCGGTCGCATCACCGCAGTCGACCGCCATCAGCGCCAGCGCAAGGGCGTGACGATGACCGACGTGCTCCACGCCGACCTCGGCCGTCTCGCTCAGACGCACGGGCGAGGCTACCCGCCCGGAAAGCGCATCCTGTCGTGGGGCTTCTACACATGGCGGCGCGCCGCCGGGGCGCTGCTCATCCCGAAGGTACCGCGCGAACTGGCGTTCACCGACGTGCGCACGTCGAAGTGGGCGCTCCTGCGGCGGCAGCTGTTCTCGTGGAACAAGCGCTGGCCCGACGACTACGAGGCCGGTTCCCCGGCCTGAGCCTTCGCGACGACCGCGCGCTCGACGACCCGCAGCCGTTCGGCGGCACGCGCATCCCACGAGTACCGCTCCTCGACCGCCCGCCGCCCCCGCGCACCCATGGCCCGGGCGCCGTCGGGGTCGGCTGCCAGCGCCGCGGCCGCACCCGCGACGGCATCCGGGTCTTCGGGAGGCACCACGATACCGGCCTCGTGCTCGCGTACGTACTCGGCCTGGCCGGGCGTGTCCGAGCAGATCACGGGCACCCCGCACGCCATGGCCTCGTAGAGTTTGAGCGGCGAGTACCCGGCCCGGTCGGGCGCGTAGGTGAGCACCGCCGCTGCGAGCGCCCCCACGACGACCCGTGGCACTTCGGCGTACGGCAGCGCGCCGAGGTAGCGGATGCGCGGGTCGTTGGCCGCGGCGCCTTCGACCACGAGCCGGAGCGCACCGTCACCAACAAACACGAGATGCACGCCCTCCGGCCATGCCTCCCGCCTGAACGCGGCAAGTAGCACCTCGATGCGCTGCCAGGGCGCGAACTGGCCGAAGAAGACCACGTAGCGCTCGGGCATGTTGGCCCTGAGAGCCACGTCGGGGCGGAACAGACGGGCATTGGCGCCGTTGGGACTCACCACGACGTTGGTGCGTCCGGTCTCGGCGGCGATCCACTCACCAAGCGTGTCCGAGACGGCGATCACGGCATCGGCCGTACGGTACTGAGCGCGCTGAACGGCGATCACGAGCGGCGCGATCACGCGCATGGAAGGCCAGGCGACGAACGCATCTTCCCACGAGCCATTGGACTCCTGGACAACGGGCACGCCCGCGCGCCGTGCCGCCCGCGCGACGCTCCACGCCAGCGGGTGCACGCGGATGTACACGGCGTCGAAAAGCGAAAGCCTCCGTGCCAAGCGCCGCCCAGCGCCGAGGATGCGGCGCAGCCGGACGAGCACACCCGGCGTCTTGCCGGTGTCGTACTCCGGACAGAAGAGATCGACCTGCCAACCGGCACGCTCCATGCCGCCGACGACCTCGGTCACGGCCGCCCATGAGTCCTGGCCCTCCACGACGGCCTGCGCGCTGAAGTACGCGAGGCGGCGGGCGGGGCCCTTGGCGGTGCTGTCGATAGCAGGTTGGTTCACGTGTGGGCTCCGATGCGCGGCCGCAAGCGTCTCACCAGCATGATAGACCACACCACCCGGTGGGGCTCCACCGGCTCCGACACGGTATCATCGGTGCGTGCAGACACGAGACTGACCTCGAAGGGCAGGTGATCTGGAACGTGACCCACTCGGCACTGTTCGTGACCACCGTGCCCGTGACACTCGAGGTGTTCCTCGCCCCCTTCGCGCACCACTTTCGCGAGCAGGGGTGGCGCATCGATGCGCTCGCCAACGGCGCCACCACCACCCCCGCGCTTGCCGGGATCTTCGACGAGCGCCACGACGCGCCGTGGACCCGCAACCCCCTCTCGCCGCGCAACCTCATCGGCACAGCCAGGCGCGTGCGCGAGCTCGTTGCCCGCGAGGGCTACGACCTCGTCCACGTGCACACGCCGATCGCGGCGTTCGTCACACGCTTCGCGCTGCGGCGTCTGCCGGCCGGGCAGCGGCCGGTGGTGGTCTACACGGCGCACGGGTTCCACTTCTACCGGGGTCAGCGGTTCTACCTCCGCGCACTCTACCGCGCGCTCGAGCGACGCGCCGCACGGTGGACCGACTACCTCGTGACCATCAACGCCGAGGACTTCGAGGCGGCGCGCTCGTTTGGCACGATCCGCCGCGAACGCGTACGGCTCATCCCCGGCATCGGCGTCGAGACGATGCGCTTCTCCGAGGATGCGGTGACCGATGATGAAGCCGACGCCGTGCGCCACGAGCTCATGCTGCCCGCCGCTGCGTTCGTGCTCCTCATGATCGCCGAGTTCATGCCGGTCAAGCGCCATGCGTTCGTCGTCGACGCGTTCGCCCGTGTGCGGCGCGACCACGTGGTGCTCGTCTTCGCCGGCGACGGCCCGCTCGAAGGCGCGGTGCGCGAGCAGGTGGAGCGGCTCGGCCTGACCGAGCGCGTCCGCTTCGCCGGCTATCGCAGGGACATCCCGGCGCTGCTCGCCGCCTCCGATGCACTTCTGCTCGCCTCGGAACGTGAGGGCCTCGCCCGCTCGGTGCTCGAAGCGATGGCCGCCGGCCGACCCGTGATCGGCACGCGCACGCGCGGCATCACCGACGCGTTGCCCGAGGGGACCGGCTGGCTCGTACCCAAGAACGATCCCGCCGCGCTCGCCAAGGCCATCGATGACGCCGCGGGCTTCCCCGCCGAGGTTGCCCGCCGGGGCGTGGCCGCCCGCTCGCTTGCCCGGCGCACCTACGACCTGCCGCTCATCATCGATGCCTACGAGGAGCTCTACCGTGAAGCGCTCGCATCGCGTGTATGACGCCGTCAAGCGGCTCGGCGACATCGTCGTCTCGGCGATGCTCCTCGTGGTGCTCTCTCCCGTCCTGGCGGTCACGGCACTGCTCGTGCGCGGGACCCTCGGCCCCCCGGCGCACTTCAGGCAGTTGCGCCCCGGCCGAGGAGGGAGAGTGTTCACCCTCTACAAGTTCCGCTCGATGACGACCGCGTGCGGACTGCCCGACGCCGATGCTGTAGCGACCGACGCCGAACGGCTCACCCGGCTCGGACGGTTCCTTCGCGCGTCATCACTCGACGAACTGCCCGAGCTCTACAACGTACTGATCGGCGACATGAGTCTCGTCGGACCGCGTCCGCTGCTCGTCGCGTATCTCGACCGCTACACCCCCGAGCAGGCCCGCCGCCACGAGGTGCGTCCCGGCATCACCGGCTGGGCTCAGGTCAACGGACGCAACGCCGTGCCATGGCCCGAGCGGTTTGCGATGGACGTGTGGTACGTGGACAACCGGTCGCTCGCACTCGACCTGCGCATCCTCGGCATGACGGTCGCTACGGCCCTGTCGCGCAGGGGCGTCTCGGGCGCGGGACATGCGACAATGGAACCGTTCGAGCCCGACCGCACCACCGAGGAGGGTCCGTGAGACTCATCGTCATCGGCGCCGGTGGCCACGCGAAGGTGGTCGTGGACGCGGCGCTCGCATGCGGGATCTCCGTCGTGGGAGCGGTAGCCGGGACTGGCGGCGTGACCGACGTCGGCGGCGTGCCGGTCGTCGCCGATGCCGCGCAGGTAGCAGCCGACACGTTCATCGTCGCGGTCGGCGACAACCGTGCGCGAGCGGCGCTGTTCGCCGAGTACTTGGCTCGTGGGCTCGTGCCGGCGGCGGTGGTACACCCGTCGGCGATCGTCGCGACCTCGGCCGACATCGCTCCAGGCGCCTTCATAGCGGCTGGCGCCGTGGTCAACCCCGACGCGCGCATCGGCGCGAACGTCATCCTCAACACCGCCTGCACGGTCGATCACGACTGCGTCATCGGCGATCACGCGCACGTGGGCCCCGGCGCGAACCTCTGCGGCGGAGCGAGCGTCGGCGAGGGCGCGCTCATCGGCGTCGGCGCGTGTGCGATGCCGCGCGTCTCGGTCGGCGCGTGGAGCGTCGTGGGTGCCGGCAGTGCCGTCACATCCGACCTCCCGGACGGCATGGTGTGCGTCGGCGTTCCGTCCCGCCCGCTGCATCCGGTCAAGGACGCGACGTGACCCGACTCCTCGCCCTCGACGGTGGCACGCCGCTGCGCAGCAAACCGTTCGCGCCCTGGCCGGTCTTCGACGACAGATCTGTCGAAGCGGTCGCCGACGTGCTCCGCTCCGGAAGGCTCACCTACTGGGCGGGGCCGC
>JAXMLJ010000140.1:0-7075 GCA_034368805.1 Coriobacteriia bacterium | reverse complement strand
CCACCGACGCGCGCATCAAAGGCGACCTCTTCGTGGACCTCGCGGCCGCGCCTGCCGAGGCCAGGCCGGGCGACATCGTGGTGGCGCGCATCACGCGCTACGCGGATCGCCGCGACGCCATGCAGGGCGTCATCACCGAGGTGCTCGGACCCGAAGACGCGCCGGGCGTGGACGTGGAGATCGTCATCCGCGAGCACGGGTTGGCCACCGAGTTCCCGCCCGAGGTGACCGAAGCCGCCGAGTCGCTCGGCCAGGATATCGAAGGCGAGCTTGGGCGCGGCAGGCGCGACGTGCGCGACCTGTTCACCTTCACCATCGACCCCGCCGACGCGCGCGACTTCGACGACGCGATCTCGATCGTGCGCGAGGGCAAGGGCTTCCGCGTGTGGGTGCACATCGCGGATGTGAGCCACTATGTGCCGTGGGACTCGGCCATCGACGTCGAGGCCCGCCATCGCGCCACGAGCGTGTATCTCGTCGACCGCGTGCTGCCGATGCTTCCCGAGCACCTCAGTAACGTCATCTGCTCGCTCAACCCGGGCGAGGAGCGCCTCACGTTCACCGTGGAGATGCTGCTCGACAGGACGGGGCTCGTGGAGCGCTACGAGTGCTATCCGTCGGTCATCGTGAGCGACCGCCGCTGCACCTACGACGAGGTGCAGGACTGGCTCGATCACGGCGGCTTCCCCGATGAGACGATGGAGCGCGCGCTCACCGACTTCCGCACGATAGCCGACGCCATCCACACGCGGCGCGTCGCGCGTGGCGGGCTGGACTTCGAGACGGTGGAGGCGCGCGTCACGCTCGATGACCGCGGCGAGCCGACCGGCGTCGTCTTGCGCTCACGCACAGAGGCCACCAACATGATCGAGGAGGCGATGATCCTCGCCAATGAGGTCGTGGCCCGGCACATGACCTCGGCCAAAGCGCCGATGGTCTACCGCATCCACGAGGACCCGGACGCCGACGCCCTCGCGCAGGTCGCCGTGGTGCTCAAGGAGTTCGGCTACCCGATCAGCGACGTGCACGGCGCCAGCCCGCGCACGTTCCAGAAGATCGTGGCCTTCGCGCACGGTCGTCCCGAAGAGCGGCTCATCAACTCGCTGCTGCTCCGCGCGCTCGAGCGTGCACGGTACGTCCACTACCTCGGCCCGCACTTCGGCCTTGCGAGCGAGGCGTACACGCACTTCACGAGCCCTATCCGCCGCTACCCGGATCTCATCGTGCACCGGCTGCTGAAGGCGCAACTCGCGCGCGCCCTGGACAAGCCGCCCAGCGCGCTCATGGTGCCCGAACTCGAGTGGCTCACCGAACACGCCTCGGCTATGGAGCGCGAAGCCGAGTCCGCCGAGAACGAATCGCAGAAGGTGAAGCTCGTGGCGCTCATGGCCAGCCACATCGGCGAGGTTTTCGATGGCATCGTCACCGGCGTCATGGGTTTCGGGCTGTTCGTGCAGCTCGACAACACCGCCGACGGACTCGTGCACGTCGAGACCATGGCCGACGACTACTACCGCCTCGACGCTGAGCGCTTCATGCTCTGGGGCGAGAACAAGGGTGTCACCTACCGCCTTGGTCAGCAGGTGCGCGTGCGCATTCTCGATGCCAACGTGGCCGAGCGGCGGCTGGACTTCGAGCTGGCGTAGGCGTCTGGCCGCGGTGTCGTCTTAGGGTGCTAGACTCACTGCCGAGGAGGAGCGCATGTCCACCAAGCGCAAGACACAGCCCAACCGCGCGCGCTATGTCGACGTGCTCAGGGCGATGACACCGGAGCAACGGCTCTCGAAGGCCATCGAGCTTTCGGACATGACGCACGAGGCGCTGCGCGTGGGCTTGCGCCAACGGTTCCCGTCCGCTGACGAGGCCGAGCTGCATGCGCGGTATCTGGAGAGGCTGGAGCGGTGTCGCAGATCGATCTGCTGACCGGGGCAGTCCGGGCGCTTGAATCTGTCGGCGTGCGTTACCTCCTGAGCGGGTCGCTCGCCTCGAGCCTGCAGGGTGAACCACGGGCGACGCACGACATCGATCTCGTGGTGGAGGTGGATGCCCGGCTCATCGACGCGCTCGCCGAGGCGTTCGGCACGGACCGTTACTTCTTCGATCCACGTGCGGCGCGCGACGCGCTCGGGCGGCGGGCGATGTTCAACCTTCTGGACACCACCGCGGGGGACAAGATCGACTTCTGGATGCTCACCGACGACCCCTTCGATGCGAGCAGGTTCGCCCGGCGGGTCAGCGTCGAGGCGTTCGGCCTGAACCTGTGGGTCTCATCGCCCGAGGACACGATCTTGCAGAAGCTCCGCTGGGCCGCGGCAAGCGGTGGGAGCGAGCGTCAGATGCGCGACGCCGTCGGCGTGTATGAGGTGCAAGGCGGCGTACTCGACGAGGAGTATCTCGATTCGTGGGCAGAACGTCTCGGCCTCTCCGGGCTGCTGGCCGAGGCGAGAGCCGCCGCCTCGTCTGGCGCCTGAGTCTACCCGGCGCTACACTGTCTCACTACGTCCGCTATTCGCTGAGGAGGCCGTTTCATGCGCCCCGAGTCGTTCGAATTCTTCAAGACACTCGTGGAGGCCCCGTCACCGTCCGGCTACGAGCAGCCCGCGGCGAAGGTCTACCGCGAGTACGTCACGCCGATCGCCGATGAGGTGACAACCGACGTCATGGGCTCGGTCCACGCGCTGCTCAAGGGCACTGCCGACGGTCCGAGCGTCATGCTTGCCGGTCACATCGACGAGATCGGCTTCATGGTCACTTACATCACCGACGACGGGTACTGCGCGTTTGCGCCCATCGGCGGTCACGACCCGCAGATCCTGCCCGGCATGCGCGTCGATGTCCACACCAAAGACGGCGTGCTCCGCGGCGTGCTCGGCCGTCTGCCGATCCACCTGCTCGAGGATGAGGACCGCAAGAAGGTCGTGAAGATCGACCGGATGTTCGTCGATCTCGGTATGAGCGGCGAGGAGGTCAAGAAGCGCGTGCGGGTCGGCGACCCCGTGACCTACGGCGTCGGCCTCGAGACCTTCGGCGACGGCATGGCCGTATCGCGCGCGTTCGACGACAAGATGGGCGCGTGGATCTGTGCCGAGGCGCTGCGTCTCGTGAAGGAGGCTGGTGGTGCCGCAGGTGATCTCGTGGCGGTCGGCACCGTGCAGGAGGAGATAGGTATGCGTGGCGGCGTCACCTCGGCGTACAGCCAGGACCCGGCCGTGGGCATCGCGGTCGAGGTCACGCACGCCACCGACTACCTCGACGTGGACAAGCGCAAGTTCGGCGAGGTCTGCTGCGGAAAGGGCCCCGTGCTCTCCCGTGGCGCCAACATCAACCCGAAGGTGCTCGAGCTTCTGATCGAGGCAGCCGAGGCCGAGAAGATCCCGTACCAGATCGAAGGCGCGCCCCGCGGCACCGGCACCGACGCCAACGCCATCCAGCTCTCCCGTGGCGGCAAGGCGGCCGCGCTCGTGAGCGTGGCGCTCCGCTACATGCACACGCCCACCGAGGTGCTCGCGCTCGAAGATGTGGAGAATACCGCGAAGCTGCTTGCGGCGTTCGTGCGCCGGCTCGAGCCGGGGTGCGACTTCACGCCATAGAGACGTGAAGCACGCATGCTAGAATGCTCGGGCGTCCCGCACGGGGCGCCCGAGGTGCATTCTCGAGGAGAGACCGTGGCGCGCGAGGTCAAGACCATAGCCACCAACAAGAAGGCCTTCCACGACTACTTCGTGGATGAGACCTTCGAGGCGGGCATCGTGCTCACGGGCACCGAGGTCAAGTCGCTGCGCGAGAACAAGACGAACCTGCGCGACACGTTCGCCACGATCCGCAAGGGCGAGGTCTGGCTCCATGGTGTGCACATCGCGCCTTACAGCCACGGCAACCGCAGCAATGTGCGTGCGGACCGCGAGCGCAAGCTGCTTCTGCGCAAGGCGGAGATCCGCTATCTCATCGGCAAGACCAAGGAGCGCGGGTACACGCTCGTGCCGCTCAAGATCTACCTGTCTTCGAGCAATCTCGTGAAAGTCGAGATCGGCCTGGCCCGCGGCAAGAAGAACTACGACAAGCGCGACGCGATCGCCGAGCGCGACCAGAAGCGCGACGTCGAGAGGGCGCTTCGGGAGCGGACGAAGGGCGAGTAGCGGCCGAGAGCCGGCCTACGGTGCCCTGAACTCGCCCTTGAGAACCATCGCGATAGGCACGCCGTCGATGGCGTCGACGACCCACCGCTCACCCTCAAGCGTCACGCTGACGTTCCCTTCGTACGCGGCGCCTGCGTCGTTGCTGTTCTCGAAGCGGATGGTGCGGGAGGTCGAGGAATCGGGCAGTATCAGGCGCGAGTACGCTTTGATCCCGGACGGGTAGTCGATCGTGAAGGTCACCGTCGACTCGTCCCAGACCTCGTCGATGATCTGGCCCGCGGCGCTTGTGGAGACGCGTTCGAGGCCGGGTGTCTCAAGGTACTCACGGGCGTCGGCGACGACCGTGTCGGCAAGCGCACGCGTGTCCGCGGCGGCGTGCGCGCGGAAGTAGTCGGCAACCACGGCGATCCGACCGTCGTCCTCGGCTGTCGCGGTGTTGAGGGGCAGCACCTCGGTCACCACTTCGGGCAGCGAATCGCAGGCGGCAAGCGCGAGCAGCGCGGCGATCGCGAGGGCGATCGTGAGCGCGCGGATGTGTGTGCGGGCGGCTCGTAGAGTCATGGGCCTCGCTCCTTCGGCACTCGGTTCCGTTCTTCTTCCGCTTACGATACCCGATGTCCTGCTCGTAGGGTGGCACGACGCGCGCTATACTGTGCTCCCGGGCGTTGGGCCCGGACGCACCTTCACATACCTCACCTGCCGGGGGCGACTGGTTTCGACACGGTAGTTCTGAGGGGAGAAGCAGGCCGAGGTCGCCTTACCTCGCTAAACAGGGGCAAACGACGCTCAAACGTCGACAATGACTACGCTCTCGCTGCCTAAATAGTGCAGCGACGTCTCCCGGTGCGTGTCCCCGTCACCGGATCTGACGTCACTTAAGGGGACTGCCGCGTAAGACGTAGCCGGTATGCTCACGCGAAAGACCGAACCAGCTAGGAACGGGCACGCTCGTCACACCGTGTCGCCCCGACCGAATGCCAAGATGTGACTGAGCCTGGAGATGCTCCCCAGGGGGCTGTCGTGGACCGGAGTTCGATTCTCCGCGCCTCCACCACACGCAACCACGCGCTCGTCCGCACACCCGCGGGCGGGCGCGTTGTCGTGCGCGGGGCGGGGGGTGATGGGTCTTAAGCCGCCCGCCGTCGGCCCTACTCCTCGCTCGCGTCCACCCGTCCACGGGTGCGCTTCACGCGCGCGTGGCGACGCTTGGTCTCGGCCTGTCGCGCTTTGACCGAGCGACTCTTGCGCGTGGGTACGCGCTTCGGCGCATCGAGCGCCGCATTGTGCGCCTCGAGCTTGCCGCGGAGCCGCTCCAGGCACAGCCGCTTGTTCTGCAGCTGGCTGCGCTCGCGCCGGCACACCACCGTGATCGCGCTCGGCAGATGTCGCAGGCGCACCGCGCTGTCGGTGGTGTTCACGCCCTGACCGCCCGGTCCGGTGGCGCGGAAGGTCTGCACCTCGCACTCGGCGAGGAGGTCTGCATCGTCGGCGGGGATGTGGTAACGAGTGTCCATCGGCTGAGGCCATTCTACCGCGGGGCTGTGGCATACTCTCTCCCATGTCCGAGAACACACGATACGGTTTCCCCGCAGAGGCCTGGGAGGCCGCCAAGGCCCAGGCCAACGCGCTGCTCGAGGAGCGCGCGCGCGAGCGTGGCACGATCACCTACGCCGAGATCTGCCGGGCCGTGAGCGCGGTCGATCTCAAGCCTCGCTCCTGGGCGATCATGGGTTTCCTGAACGAGATCTGCACCGAGGCCGACGCCGCGCATGGCATCATGCTCGCTTCGCTCGTGGTCCGCGCCGACACCGGCATGCCCGGCGACGGCTACTTCCGCAACGCTGCCCGCCTCGGCCGCGACGTGTCCGACCCTGAAGCGTACTGGCGCTCGGAAGTGGAGCGCATCTACGACGTCTTCGCCCCCGAAAGGTAAGCGATGCCCGAGTTCCTGGCCGGCCTGCCCGCATGGCTCAAGTACGTGTTCGTGTCCTGGATCCCCACGATCGAGTTGCGTGCCGCCATCCCGTGGGCGGTCGCCGCCGGCGAGCAGGTCTACCTGCCGATCATCTACCTGGCGAGCCTCGCCATCTTCTGGCCGGGCTACTACTTCCTCGAGTTCGTCTACGAGCGATTCCCCAAAGGCGGCTGGCTGCACCGCAAGTTCGAGAAGATCCGCACCAAGGCCCACCCGCTCGTGGAGAAGTACGGCTTCATCGGACTCGCGGTCTTCGTCGCAGTCCCGCTTCCCGGCACCGGCGCTTACGCGGGCACGGCCGCGGCGTGGCTGCTCGACATGGAACCTAAGCGCGCGTTTCTCGCGGTCTCGCTCGGCGTGACGAGCGCGTTCTTCATCGTGTGGGGCCTCTCGGAGCTCGTCGGCTTCGGAGTGCGCAGCATCTAGCCATGGACCGACTCTCACTGCATGGCGCCCCCTTCCCGTTCGGTCTGACGTTCGTGCCTGCCGCGGTCCTCGGCCCGGTCATTGGCGCCTCGCACGGACCGGTGCCCGACCTCGTCGAGGCGTGCGATGCGCTCCGTGCTTCCTTCGCGTTCGTGCCTGCGGGTGAGCTGTGGGCCGAGTCGGCAGTCGCAGCGCTCGCCGACGCGGGTGTGGCGCCGATGTGGACGCTTTCCGGGCCGCTATGGCCGGTCATCGCGGCGCGCGGTCCGCTCGAAGGACTCCGGGAGACGCTCACCCGGCCCGAACAGATCGGCTCCGAGCTCGATCCGCGACTCGACACGCTTGTGGCCGAGGTCGCTCGTGGGGCGCGGGCAGGCGCGCGCGCGATCGTGCTCGCCGAGGACCTCGCCGGTACCGACGGACCGCTCGTGGCACCCGACTTTGCCATCGCCGAGCTGCTGCCGCGCTACGCCTGCATGGTGGACACGGCGCGCGCGCTCGGCCTGCCCGCATGGCTCAAGTACGTGTTCGTGTCCTG
>JAXMLJ010000139.1:0-19497 GCA_034368805.1 Coriobacteriia bacterium | reverse complement strand
TGTGCGGCACCACGGGCGAGTCGCCGACCGTCTTCTACGACGACAAGCTGCGCCTGTTCCAGGCGGTGCTCGAAGCCGTCGACGGCTCGGCGCCGATCATCGCCAACGCCGGCGACAACTGCACGGATGACTCGGTGAAGTTTGCGCAGCAGGTCGTCAAGCTGGGCGTAGACGCCGTGATGGCGGTGGTTCCGTACTACAACAAGCCGCCGCAAGAGGGTCTGTACCGCCACTTTGGCGCGATTGCCAGCGCGGTGGACGTGCCGGTGATCATGTACAACATCCCGGGACGCTCGGTGATCAACTTGGAGTCGGCCACCACCCTGCGCCTTGCCGCCGATTTCGAGAACATCGTCGCCGTGAAAGAGGCCTCCTCCAACCTCACGCAGATCGCCTCGATCATCGACGGTTCGCCGGTGGGCTTCGAGGTGCTCTCGGGCAACGACGAGGACACGCTCCCGATGATGGGACTCGGCGCTACCGGCGTAATCTCCGTGGCCTCGCACGTGGTGGGCCCGCAGCTTGCCGAGATGCTGAACGCGCAGGCCTCCGGCGATCACACGCGCGCGCTGAAGATCCACCTCGAGCTGATGCCGCTGTTCAAGGCGCTGTTCATGACGGCGAATCCCATCATGGTCAAGAAGGCGCTCGACTTGGTCGGCTTCCCGGTGGGGGAGTGCCGTCTACCGCTGATTCCCGCCACCGACGAGCAGACCGCCGAGCTCACGCGCATCATGCGTCACCTCGGCCTCATCACCTGACCGATACGCGACCTCGAAAGGGCCGCGTGACCTGCACATGCACCACGACTTAAGGAGTACGACTCAACACCTGATGACATCCAAGAAGAACCGCCTCCGCTTCATCCCGCTCGGTGGGCTCGACGGGATCGGCAAGAACATGACCGTGCTCGAGTACGGCAACGACATGGTGGTCATCGACGCGGGCCTCATGTTCCCCGACGACGACCACCCCGGGATCGACCTGATCCTGCCCGACTATAGCTACATCGTGCAGCGCAAGGAGAAACTTCGCGGCATCGTGATCACTCACGGCCACGAAGATCACACCGGGGCGCTGCCCTACCTGCTCAAAGACCTTGGTCAGCCGGTGCCCGTGCTTGGCACGAGGCTCACGCTCGGCATCATCCAGGGCAAACTCGACGAACACAAGATCAAGAAGCCGAAGCTCCGCGAGATCAAGCCCGGAGGCCACGTGAACCTCGGGCTGTTCGGCATGGACTTCATGGCGGTGAACCATTCGATCCCCGATGGTGTCGGCATATTCATACGCACCCCGGTGGGGACGATTCTCCACACGGGTGACTTCAAGCTCGATCAGACCCCGATAGATGGGCGGTTCACGGACTACGCCGCATTCGCGCGGGCATCCAAGGCCGGCGTCACCCTGATGATGTCGGACTCGACGAACGCCGAGAGTCCCGGAAGCACGGCCTCCGAAGCGGTGGTGGGCAAGACCCTCCGCGACATCTTCGCCGCCGCCGACCAGCGCATCATCGTGGCGTCGTTCGCGTCACATATCCACCGCGTCCAGCAGGTCTGCGACGCTGCCGTGGCCTGTGGGCGCAAGGTCGTCGTCACCGGTCGCTCGATGATCAACACGACGAAGATCGCGCGCGAACTCGGCTACCTTCACATCGCCGACGAGGACCTTCTCGATGCCTTCCAGATGGGCGACCTCCCCGCGGACAAGGTGGTCGTGATGTGTACGGGCAGCCAGGGCGAACCGCTCTCGGCGCTCGCACGGATCGCCAACGGCGATCACCGCACCGTACGGATCGAGGAGGGTGACACGGTCGTCATCTCGGCGACCCCTATACCCGGCAACGAGAAGGCCGTCAGCCGCGTCATGAACCGCCTGTACAAGGCGGGGGCGAAAGTCGTCCATAAGGGCATGGCCCGCGTCCACGTCTCGGGTCACGGTGCATCAGAAGAGCTCAAGATGATGCTGAACCTTGTGAAGCCGACCCACTTCATGCCCATCCATGGAGAGACCCGGCACCTCTACGCCCACGCGGGACTCGCCCGCGACGTCGGCATCCCCGAGGAGAACATCTTCATCCTTGAGAACGGTCGATGCCTGGAGATCGACGAGGACGGCGTCCGTCTCGGCGAGCAGGTGACCTCCGGCGTCGTGTACGTAGACGGACTGGCCGTGGGCGACCTCGGCCACGTCATCCTTCGCGACCGGCAGGTGCTCTCCAGCGACGGCATCGCGGTCATCGTCGTCGCGCTGGACACCCGGACGGGTGCTATCGCAGGCGACATCGAGTTCGTCACCGCCGGCCTCGTCCTCGGCTCGGACACCGAAAGCGCGCTGGCGGCCGGTCGCATCCGGCTCGACAAGATCCTCAACCGCACGTCGGGGGAGGGCGTCACCGACCAGGCCGTGATCAAGAAGGCTCTTCGGGACTCCTTCTCGCAGTTCGTCTGGGAGACCGCACGCAGACGTCCGATGATCATCCCTATCGTCATGGAGGTCTAGGTGACGGTCCTCGAGGCGATCATCCTCGGTCTCACCCAGGGGGCCGCCGAGTTCCTGCCCATCTCATCATCGGGACACCTCGTCATCGTCCCCGCGCTCTTCGGGTGGGACAAGCCGGCTGTGGCCTTCGACGTGCTTCTGCACCTCGGCACCCTGCTGGCCGTCATCGTCTACTTCCGGGCCGACCTGTGGCGCATGGTGCGCGGCTTCTTCTCCACCGCTCCCGAACGAGCCCCCGAGCGCCGGCTTGCATGGCTCATCATCATCGGCACCATCCCGACCGGCCTGATCGGCCTCGCGTTCGACGACGTGTTCGAGCGCCTCTTCGGCGCGGTGCTGTACGTTGGTGTCTTCCTCATGGTGACCGCCGTTATCCTCACGCTCGCCGAATGGCTGTCGCGCCAGCGAGCGCACGACCCGTCCGAGATGCGCTGGTGGCAGGCGGCGCTCATCGGCGTCGCACAGGGAGCGGCGATAGCGCCCGGGATCTCACGGGCCGGTTCCACGATGGCTGCGGGACTCGCCATCGGACTCGACCGCGAGCAGGCCGCGCGCTTCTCGTTCCTGCTCTCCGTGCCGAGCATACTGCTCGCCGGTGCGTGGGCCGCTCGCGAGTTGCTTGGTGGGGGCGTCGTCATGCCGTCGCCCGGCGTGAGTGCTCTCGGGTTCCTTGCGGCCGCTGTGAGCGGTTATGCTGCAATCGCAGGGTTGCTCGCGTACCTGCGCAAGCGACCGCTCTACCCGTTCGCGGCGTACTGCGCGGTTGCGGGACTCGGCATCATCGTGTGGCAGCTGCTGGGATGAGGTCCCGATACTGATGGCGACTCAGAAGAAGACGACGAAACGATCCTCGCCGTCACGCCCGACATCGAAGCGCGGACCGGCGCCGGCGCCGGTACTCGACACCGACAGCCGGCACGAGATATTCGGCATCGTCCTCGCGGCCACTGCGATAGCCCTGGCGATCGCAGTACTGACACATTCGAGCGGCATCATCCCACAGGCGATCTCCGGCGCGATGCGCCTCGGGTTCGGCCTCGGCGCCTACGCCATACCGGTCATCGTGCTCCTGTGGGCGGTCACGTTCTTCGTCCGCTCGGTGCGGGTCGACGAGGTGCGTGTCGGCCTCGGTCTGGCGGTCGTGCTCGTGGCTGCCATCACGTCGCTGTCGGTCGGCAATGACCCCGTCACCCAGTGGGAGCCGCTCACGCTCACCGGCACGGGCGGCTACATCGGCGGAGGATCCGCGTGGCTGCTGAGGAGCCTCCTCGGCACTCCGATCGCCTATGTCGTCTCTATCGCACTCATCCTCGTCGGCCTCGTGATCGCAGGACTCTCGATCTCCGAGCTGTTCGATCGGCTCCGCGAGAAGCTCAGCCCCGCCGAGACCGAGTTCGAGACGCCGGTGCAGGCATCCAGGCGCCGGGCCGCAAAGACCACGCCGCTTGCCGAGTTCGAGGCCGAGTCCGAGTTTGCCCGCACGTCCCAGCGCCCCGCCGCACGCAGGCGCGGCACCTCGGATCCCGAGGCCTCGCGCGAGACGCTACCCACGGCACAACCGGCGCCCCCGCGATCGCTCGAAGGCTTCGAACTACCGCCCGTCGGCGCACTCAAGTGCACTCCCGAGACCGCCGCGCAGCACAAAGCCTCGGAAAAGGAGCTTCGCCAGACCGCCGACCTCATCGAGCAGACGCTCGCCACGTTCGACATCGCCTCGCGTGTCGTCAGCTGGGTACCGGGCCCGACGGTCACGATGTTCGAGTTGGAGATCGCCAAGGGCGTGAAGCTCAATCGCGTCACAGCGCTCTCCGATGACCTCGCCCTGGCACTCGCCGCGCCGACGATCCGCTTCCTGGCGCCGATCCCCGGCAAGAGTTACGTCGGCATCGAGGTTCCCAACGCCGGGCGGACCACCGTCACCCTCGGCGACGTCCTGCACTCCGGTCTCATCGCCGATCCGCGCCCGCTCCTGCTCGCCATCGGAAAGGATGTCGCAGGCGAGCAAATCGCGGCGGACCTGGCCGCGATGCCGCACATGCTCATCGCTGGCTCCACCGGCACGGGCAAGTCCGTCTGCATCAACGCGCTCATCATGTCGATCCTCATGCGGGCGACCCCCGCCGAGGTCCGGCTCATCCTCATCGACCCCAAGCGCATCGAGCTCAACCTCTACAACGGAGTTCCGCATCTCTACGTGCCCGTGGTCACCGAGGCCAAGGAGGCTGCCTCGGCTCTGCACTGGGCGGTGGGGGAGATGGATGCTCGCCTGAAGAAGCTCCAGAAGCTCGGTGCCCGCAATATCGCGCAGTACAACATGAACGTCCGCACCGGCAAGGCGCCCGAGGGCACCGACGAGCTGCCGTACCTCGTGATCATCATCGACGAACTCGCGGACCTCATGATGGTGGCCGCCAAGGAGGTCGAGGACTCGATCGTGCGCCTCGCACAGCTCGCCCGTGCCGCCGGTATCCACCTCATCGTCGCCACACAGCGGCCATCCACCGACATCATCACCGGGCTCATCAAGACCAACATCACGCACCGCATCGCGTTCGCGGTGTCCTCCGGCATCGACAGCCGCGTCATCCTCGATACGGCCGGTGCCGAGAAGCTCATCGGGCTCGGCGATATGCTCTTCTCCACACCTGCGTGGCCCAAACCGCGCCGCATTCAGGGCGCGTTCGTGACCGAGGAAGAGATCGAGACGATCGTCACGCACGTCAAGGGGCAGGCCGAACCCGAGTACCACGAGGAGATCCTGCACCTGAAGGTGACGGGCGCCTCCGGCAGTCTCGAGAGCAGCGACGATGACGATCCGCTCCTCTGGGAGGCCGCCGACATGGTGGTCACGAGCGGCATGGGCTCGACGTCGCTTCTCCAGCGGCGGCTCAAGGTCGGGTATGCTCGAGCGGGACGCATCATGGACATGCTCGAATCCAAGGGCATCGTCGGACCTCCCGATGGCAGCCGCCCCCGGGAAGTCCAGGTCGATATCGAGGACCTCGAAGCGCTCAAGCTCTTCGAGCGCGAGGAGCGCGAGGAGCGCGATCCCGATGCCTGAACCGGTCGTGCCCTGCCGTCGTAGGAAGGCGTGAACGTGCCCGTTGGGAAGACACTCGCCGCCGCGCGCCGCCGCCAGAGCAAGACCCTGGCTGAGATATCGGCCGCAACGCACATCATGGGGCGCACGCTCAACGCGCTCGAAGACGAGCGCTGGGACGACCTGCCGTCCCAGGTCTACGTGAAGGGCTACATCCAGAACTACGCCCAGGCGCTCGGTATCGATCCGGCACCCCTGCTTGCCGAGTACACGGCCGACCTCGGCGCCGCAACGGCCGCACCCAGACTCACGCGCATCCCCGGCAGGACCATCGTCCCGCAGCAGCGCGAGATACACTCGGTGCCACGGCAGGTCTGGATCCTGCTGGTTGTCGTCGTGGCCGTCGCCGGTCTTGCCATCTGGGGCGTCACGGTACTCCTGAGTAAAGACGACACCCCGCCGCCGATCCCACCCGCAACGTCCGAGAGTCCGGAGGCGACCGCCACGGTGCCGGGAGTGACCGGCGCGGATATCGCGACGCCCACAGCCGGCGCCGAGGGTACCCTTGCTGCCGGAGCGTTCACGCTCGTGGTCTCGGTGGCCGAGGGGCAGTCGTCGTGGCTCAAGATCGAGGTCGACGGACTGACCGCCTACGAAGGCACGCTACCCGGCGGGCAACAGAAGAGCTACAGCGTCACCGACGAAGCCACCGTGCGGATCGGGAAGCCCGCCGCGGTGACCGTCACCCGTGACGGCACTGCCGTTGACGTCCCGCTCGGCACCGGCACTGCCGAGGTACGCCTGAGCGCGGAGGAATGACCGCACACCACATGACGGAGGTGTCCTGATGGCCAAGGACCAGAGCTTTGATGTCGTGTCCCAGGTGGACATGCAAGAGGTCGACAACGCCGTGCAGCAGACGGTGAAGGAACTTGCGCAGCGCTACGACCTCAAGGGAACCGGCTCGGCGGTCAGCTTCGATCGTGCCGCCGGTACCATCTCACTGACCGCGCCGAGCGATTTCGTATTGGGGCAGGTCAAGGACATCCTCGACGGCAAACTCGTCCGACGTGGCATCGACCTCATGGCGCTCGATTGGGGCAAGATCGAGGCCGGATCGGGCGGCTCTGCCAGACGGACTGCCACGGTGGTCAACGGGATCGACGCTGAGATCGCGCGGCGAATCAACAAGGAAGTGCGCGACCAGAAGTTCAAGGTCAAGGTCCAGATCGAAGGCGACAAACTGCGCATCTTCAGCGCCAGCCGCGACGAGCTGCAGGCCGTCATCGCCTTCATCAAGGAGCACGACTACGGCATCCCGCTCCAGTTCACGAACTACCGTTAGGGTCGCGCATGCCCCACGCGCCAGCCATCGCGTTCGTCACCCTCGGATGTCCGAAGAACGAGGTCGACTCCGACCGGATGGCGGCTGCGGTGGAAGCATCGGCGTATCGCCTGGTCGCCGACCCGTCGGAGGCCGACGTCGTCGTCCTCAATACCTGCTCGTTCATCGAGGCGGCCACCGAGGAGTCCATCGCCGAGGCGTTCGATCTCGCGGACTCATGGCGTCCCGCGCGCACCGGCAGACGACTCATCGTGGCCGGCTGCATGGTCTCGCGGTACGGAGACGAGTTAGCCGACGCGATGCCGGAGCCTGACGCCTTCGTGGCGGTGGCCGACGAGCGAAGCCTGCTCGAGGTCGTAGAGCGCATCACGGGAGTCCCCGCATCGCCACGTGCTTCCGTCCCAGGCCGCACGACGCCCGGAACGACCGCATACCTCAAAGTCAGCGAGGGGTGTGACCGCCGCTGCGCATACTGCACGATCCCGACGATCAGGGGACCGTTCGTGTCCGCACCAGTCTTCACGCTGCTCGCCGAGGCAACGTTCCTCGTCGGACGTGGAGCACGCGAGATCGTGCTCATCGGGCAAGACATCTCCTCGTGGGGGAGGGACTCAGACGACGGCGACCTCGCCTCACTCGTCGAGCGTCTCGGCTCGCTCGAGGGCGACTTTCGCGTCCGCCTCATGTACGTCCAGCCCGACGGCATCACACCGCGCCTGCTCGAGGCGATGGCCGCCGATCCGCGAGTCTGCCGTTATCTCGACCTCCCCCTGCAACACGCCTCGGCGCGCGTGCTCGACGCGATGGGCCGCACCGGCGACCCGGCGCGCCACCTTGAGCTGCTCGGCCGAATCCGCGAAGCGCTTCCCGGCGTCTCACTCAGGACCACGGTCATGACGGGATTCCCGGGAGAAACCGAGGCGGAGTCTGCCGAACTCGAGGCGTTCGTAGCCGAGGCCGGTTTCGACTATGTCGGCGTGTTCGCGTACTCACCCGAAGACGGCACCCGCGCCGCGGTCATGCCCGGCCAGATTCCTGCAGACGTGCGCCTCGAGCGTGCCCAGCGACTCCGTGACCTGGCCGATGCAGTCGGCTTCGCGCGCGCGACTGCGCGCATCGGCACGGTCCAGCAGACGCTCGTCGAAGGAGTGGACGAGGACGGCGCCTTGTGGGGGCGGACGTGCGGGCAGGCGCCCGAAGTCGACGGCATCACCTTCATCTCCACTGATGCAGCGCCGGGCGGGTTCGTACAGGTGCGCATCACCGACGCCGTCGGCTACGATCTGGTGGGGGTGATCGAGTGATCCGCAACATGAACCTCGCCAACCGCATCACGCTCGCGCGGATCGTCTTCATTCCGGTGTTCCTCGTAGTCCTCCTCGGCTCGTTCCCTGAGGGGATTCGCGCACCCGAGTGGTGGCTTCTGGCACAACCATGGCTCGCGGCAGCCATCTTCGTCGCACTCGCCGCAAGCGACGCGGTCGACGGGTACATCGCACGTTCGCGCAACCAGGTGACCACCTTCGGGAAGTTCATCGACCCGCTCGCGGACAAGCTGCTCGTGACCGCCGCACTTGTGGCGCTCGTGGACCTCGGCCGGATTCCCTCGTGGGTCGCGCTCGTCATCATCAGCCGTGAGCTGGTCGTCAGCGGCCTCCGGATGGTCGCGGTTGCCGAGGGCCGGGTGATCGCCGCCTCTGACTACGGGAAGATCAAGACCGTCCTCCAGATCGTCGCGATCGTCGCGTTTCTGGTGCGGGGGAGCGCGACGCTCGAGGAGTGGCTCTCCCCGCCGCTGTGGGGGGCGTTCGAGACCCTGTCATGGCTCGTCATGGCGGCAGCCGTCATCATGACGATGCTGTCCATGATCGACTACTTCTACCATGCGCGGGACATCCTCACTGGCCCGTGGGAGCGTGGATCTCGCGATGGATCCTGAGCCCGCATCGCCGACCGCCGCCGTCCTGGTCGTCGGCACCGAGCTCACGAGCGGCCTGCATTCTGACACCAACGGCCCGGAGGTTGCCCGCACTCTCGAGGACGCCGGTTACGACGTTCGCTCGGTGACCGCGCTTCCCGATGACGCCGACGCGATCACGTCATTCCTCACCCGGGCGCTTCCACGTCACCGCCTGATCGTCGTCACGGGCGGGCTCGGGCCGACACACGACGACGTGACCCGCGAAGCTGCCGCGCGAGCCCTCGGGCGGACACTCACGTGCGACGAGGGACTGCTCCAGTCCCTCGGTCCGGCCGTCGCCAGGCACGGGAGTGCCGAGGCTGGTGCCCGGGTGCTACGCCAGGCAGAGATCATAGACGGCGCCCGGATCCTCACGCCCACGCTCGGCACCGCGCCGGGTCAGGTGCTCGAGCATGAGCACGGCACGCTCGCGCTGCTTCCGGGACCACCCCACGAGATGAGGCCGATGCTCCGGATGCTCCTGGGCGACCGGTCCATCCACGCCTCCCCGCGGATACTGCGGACCATCGGGCACCCCGAGTCCGACATCCAACTGCTCGTCGAAGGGGCGCTCGCCGGATCGTCGGGCATCGCGTTCACCATCCTCGCATCTCCCGGACTGGTAGACGTGATCTTGCGGGACGGCGGGGCAGGCGAGTCCGCACTTGATGCCGCCGCCCGCGCCGCGGCTGCGGTGCTCGGCGACGCGTGCTACAGCACCGACGGCTCCACGCTCGCCGAGACCATCGTAGGCGCCGCCGCACGGCGTGGACTGCGCCTCGGCACAGCTGAGTCCTGCACGGGCGGCATGGTCGCTTCCGCCCTCACCGACGTCTCCAGCTCCTCGGCGGCCTTCGCCGGCGGGGTCGTCGCGTATGCCGACGCCGTCAAGTCCGCCGTCCTTGGGGTGAGGTCGGCGACTCTCGAAGCACACGGGGCCGTCAGCGCCGAGACGGCGATCGCGATGGCCGAAGGGGCCCGGACGTGCCTCGGCGCGGACATCGCTGTCGCCACCACGGGGATCGCCGGGCCGACAGGCGGGAGCCCCGCCAAACCCGTCGGTACCGTGTGGTTCGCGATTGCGACGCCTGCGGACACGCACGCTGAGCGCCGCATGCTTCCCGGAGACCGCGACGGCGTGCGGATCCGCGCGACCGTGACCGCCCTCGACCTGCTCCTCCGCGCGGTACGCCCGCCTGCGGAACCCGGAGACGATGTGTGATGCGCGCCTTCCTCGGCCTGGCACTACCTCAGCGCACGCGCCAGGCGCTCACCGCATGTCGCATCGCCGCGATAGGTGCGGACCCGTCGTGGCGCGGCGAGAAGTGGGTGGCCGAGGAGAACCTGCACGTCACCGTCCGCTTTCTCGGTGACGTCGAGACGTCGGTAGCCGATGAGGCCGTTTCCCGCCTCCTTCCCGCGGTGCGAGGCATCGAGCCCTACCGGCTCACATTGGACCGCGTGGCCATCGTACCGCGCCTGCGAGTCGCGTCGCTCATATGGGCCGAGGGTGGGCCCGGAGCCGCAGACACCGCAGCGCTTGCAGCGGTGATCGACGCGGCGCTCGAGGGTCTCGTACCGCCATCGGACAGGCGACGCTTCCGAACCCACGCCACCCTCTGTCGTGCCCGTCATCCACGGCGCCTTGCTCCGCCGGTATTCGATGCTCTCGAGCATGCGCTCAACCGCGCCGACGAACGTTCGCGGTCGATGTCAGTGCAGGAGGTTACCCTCTACTCGTCCGTCCTCACGCCAACAGGTCCCGTCTACCGGGAGATCGCGGCGCTACCCCTCGGCGGATGATTGACACCGAACGTATGTTCGTGTACGGTCGTGACGACCTTCAGGGGGTCGTCCGAACGGCGTAAAGGAGCAGAAGTGAGCATGGAACGCGAGAAGGAGAAGGTGCTCGATCTCACACGCGAGCAGATCGAGCGCAAGTTCGGCAAGGGTTCCCTGATGCGCCTGGGTGAGCACGCGGCGCTTCAGACGATCGATGCGATCCCCACCGGGTCACTGGCCCTCGACGCCGCGCTTGGTATCGGCGGTGTTCCACGCGGCCGGATCGTCGAGATCTATGGACCGGAGTCGTCCGGTAAGACGACACTCGCGCTGCAGATCGTGGCGGAGGCCCAGCACGCAGGAGGCATTGCTGCTTTCATTGACGTGGAGCACGCTCTCGACCCCGCGTACGCTGCCCGGCTCGGGGTCGATATTGACGACATCCTCATCTCGCAGCCCGATACGGGCGAGCAGGCGCTCGAGATCACGGACATGCTCGTGCGATCGGGCGCCGTGGACGTCATCGTTGTGGACTCGGTCGCGGCACTCGTGCCACGGGCCGAGCTCGAGGGCGAAATGGGCGATGTCACGGTCGGTCTCCAGGCACGGCTCATGAGCCAGGCCATGCGCAAGCTTGCCGGCTCGCTCAGCAAGTCAAACACCACCTGCATCTTCATCAACCAGCTCCGCGAGAAGGTCGGCGTGATGTTCGGCAGCCCCGAGACCACCTCTGGCGGCCGGGCTCTCAAGTTCTACGCATCGATACGCATCGATGTGCGCCGCATCGACTCCATCAAGCAAGGTACCGAGCTTGTAGGCAACCGTGTGCGCGCCAAGGTCGTCAAGAACAAGGTCGCTCCTCCGTTCAGGCAGGCCGAGTTCGACATCATGTACGGACTGGGGATCTCAAAAGAGGGGAGTCTGCTCGACCTCGGTGTCGAGGAGGCTATCGTCCAGAAGTCCGGTGCCTGGTACACGTATGGCGAGGAACGCCTCGGCCAGGGGCGCGAGGCCGCAAAGGACTACTTGCGCGACCACCCCGATCTCCGCGACGAGATCGAGGGCCGCATCCGCGAGCACCTGTCGCTGCCCGGTGGCGTTTCGCTCGGCACGCCCGTCGGAGGCGCGGCCAAAGACGATAAGCCCGCCGAGTAGATCGTGGCCGCGGATCTCAGAACCGTCACCGAGATCCGCGGCACGCGGGGCTCGTCACGAAGGATCATCTACCTCGATGACGAAGCCTGGCGGGGCATCGCCTCACCGGTTCTCAGGCAGCTCGGCCTCGCGTTGGGCGACGTGATCGACACAGCGGACATCGACGCGCGAGCGCTCGCGATAGAGCCGGAGGAGGCACGCGCGCGCGCCTATCGGCTCCTCGCGTATCGCGAGCGGAGCACCACCGAACTCGCAAACACGCTGCACGCGGATGGGTACCCCTCCTCCGTCGTGTCCGAACTGATCGAGGACCTGGTCCGTTCGGGCCTCGTAGATGACGAACGGTTCGCGCGGATACTCGCGCACTCCCTCGTGTCGGTTCGCGGTCTCGGACGGCAGCGCGCACTGCGCGAGATGGCCCGCAAGGGCGTTCCGGATGACCTCGCCATGAAAGAACTCGACGAGTGTGCGCCCGCACAGGACGAGCGCGCCCGCGCCCGCAACGCCGCTACACGGGCAGTCCGCTCCGGCGATTCGGTCGACCGTCTCACTGCACGGCTCGTGCGCCGCGGATTCTCGTTCGGGGACGCACGTGATGCGGCAGAGTCCGCCCTATCCGATCGGGTAGACACGGGCGAACCCGAGGGGCATCTGTAGGAACGCACACGGGGGGACCGTTCTCGCTGCTCAGAGGCGTTGCCATCTTGACGGGGACAGTGCCTCGCGAGTACGATGGGCGCGGCAAACGTGACCGAGACGACAGCCGGCATGATAGCGGTGCGTCGTATCGTATGTGGTTCTTATGTACTCACCGCCTGAAGCCACCCCATGGGGGTGGCCGCTGGCGTATACGTGGGACCCACGAACCCCATACCTGGGCCGCGCTTGCCGGACGAGATGTCGTCCGGCTTCGTCGTGTCTGGCACCCAGCAGTCTGCGACCTGCCGTCTCCTCCGGTCCGACCATCCGGGCCCGGAGGCCGCATCACCGAAACACCGTCACACATGAACCCGGATAGGGAGGGGACGCACCATGGGCCCGGTCTACGCACTCATCGGACTCGCTCTCGGCTTCGTCCTCGGCTTCGTCATCAACCGCTTCGTGATCGCCGGCAAGGCGAACCAGGCACGTACGGCGGCCGAACACGCGCTGGCTGATGCCGAGAAGCAAGCCGAGACGACTCGCAGGGAGATGCTGCTCGAAGCCAAGGACGAGATCTTCCAACTCAAGGCACAGGCCGACGAGGAGATCAAGGAACGCCGCAAGGAGATCAACGCCCTCGAGAACCGCCTGCTTCAGCGTGAGGAGTCAATCGAACGGCGCGGCGAGTCGATCGACAAGCGCGAGCATCAGCTCTCCAGCCAGGCGGGACAGATCGTCAAGCGCGAACAGGAACTCGACGAGGCCATAGCCGAGGAGAAGTCGCGCCTCGAGGCACTCGCCGGAATGTCCTCGGACCAGGCCAAGACCGTACTGCTCGAGCGCGTGAAGCAAGATGTCGCCCACGACTCCGCCATCGTGATTCGCGAGGGCGAGCAGCGAGCGCGTGAAGAGGCCGACCGCAAGGCGCGCAACATCATCAGCATCGCGATCGGCCGCGTCGCAGCCGATCACACCGCCGAGTCGACCGTGTCGGTCGTCCACATCCCGAGCGACGACCTCAAGGGACGCATCATCGGCCGCGAAGGCCGCAACATCCGTGCCTTCGAGCAGCTCACCGGCATCAACCTGATCATCGATGACACCCCCGAAGCGGTCATTCTGTCGAGCTTCGACCCGGTCCGTCGCGAGGTGGGCCGCATCACACTCGAGAACCTCATCGCCGACGGTCGCATCCACCCCGCGCGCATCGAGGAGATGTTCAAGAAGGCCGAGGTGCTTGTCGACCAGCAGGTGCACGAGGCAGGGGAGCAGGCCGTCTTCGACACCGGTGTGCACAACCTGCACGCGGACCTGGTTCGCACGCTCGGGCGACTGCGCTACCGCACAAGCTACGGGCAGAACGTGCTCAACCACTCGCTCGAGGTGGCATACGTCGCCGGCGTCATGGCCGCCGAGCTGGGGCTCGATCCCACACTCGCCAAGCGCGCCGGACTCCTGCACGACCTCGGCAAGGCCATAGACCACGAGATCGAGGGGCCGCACGCCGTCATCGGCGCGGACCTCGCGCGGCGACTCGGCGAGAACAAGGAAGTCGTGCACTGCATCGAGGCCCACCACGGCGACGTCGAGCCCCAGACCGTCGAGGCCGTCATCGTCCAGGCCGCCGACGCCATCTCCGCCGCACGTCCGGGCGCCCGACGCGAGACCCTGGAGAGCTACATCAAGCGTCTCGAGAAGCTCGAGGCGCTCGCCGAGGCTCACCCGGGAGTCGAGAAGTCCTATGCGATGCAGGCCGGACGCGAGATCCGCGTCATGGTCAAGCCCGACGAGATCAGCGACGCCGACGCTACGCTCATGGCCCGCGATCTCGCCAAGCAGATCGAAGAGGAGCTCCAGTATCCCGGCCAGATCAAGGTCATGATCATCCGGGAGAGCCGCGCGGTCGAGTACGCGAAGTAGTGCAACCGCCGAGTCTCTCGGGACAGAGATCCGTATCGTGTTCGCCGAGGGGACCCGCTGAGGTCCCCTCGGCCTTGAGATAGGACGAGTACCGTGTCACGCTTGCAGACGTCATGAGCGACACCGACCCCCTCATAGACTTCGTCACCGCGGTATCGGGCGACGGCTACCTCAAAGTCGAGGAGACCCTCGGCAACGGGTACGTCCGTCTGCGTGTCCCCGAAGCCGAGCGCCGACAGGCAAAGCACGACGTACGGAGCTTTGAGGACATAGTCGTCGAGCTGCTGCGCAACGCCCGCGACGCCCACGCACAGCGGATCTTCGTCGCGACCACCCGCGATGGGAGCGACCGCGTCCTGACGATGGTCGATGACGGCGTCGGTGTGCCGACCGCCCTTCATGAGACGATCTTCGAGCCGAGGGTCACCTCAAAGCTCGAGACCATGGTCATGGACCGATGGGGTGTCCACGGCCGGGGCATGGCCCTGTTCTCCGTCAGGTCGAACGTCACCGTGGCGAAGGTGGCCGCCTCGGCACCCCACAAGGGCTCGGCCATCGCCGTCGTCGCCGATACGTCGACGCTGCCCGAGCGTGCCGATCAGTCGACCTGGCCTTCCGTCGACGTCGATGAAAGCGGGGCGCTCAAGGTCACTCGCGGCCCGCATAACATCATCCGCCGGGTGGTGGAATTCGCCTGCGAGCATCCCGCCCTCGAGCTCTACCTCGGCACGCCCACCGAGGTCCTGTCGACGCTGTACAGCCTCGGTAGGACGCACCTCGACGTGGGTGACCTCATGTTCTGCGACGACCTCGAGCGTCTGCACGTGTGGCAGAGACCCGCCGCGTGCTCCGACGCCGCCGAGCTGACCGAGGTCGCCACCGCGATGGGGCTCGCTGTCTCCGAGCGTACCGCCCACCGCATCCTCGGCGGCGAGCTCGTCTGCCTCGAAGCGCTGTCTGCGCAGCTCACCGGATCCGAGGATCCGGCCCCCGAAGCGGCCCCCGATATCTACCGGGACCGACGGTCGCTACGGATACACCACTCCGACCTCGGCGCGTTCCGCCGTGAACTGACGCGTGCGTTCGATGTGCTTGCCGACCGCTACTACCTGACGCTCAAGGGCGAGCCGCGCGTCACGATCGGCCGAGACACCATCAACGTGCGCTTCGGCATCGAGAAGGACGACTAGTTCCGCCTCCGCTCTCAAGCCCCGCCGATCGGACCGCGTGTTCGTCTGCGCGAATTCAATGGGTTATACTCTGCAGCACACCGCCTCCGGCGGTCACACCAGCAATAACGCCATCCGTCGCACCTCAAACGTAGCAGTGATCGAAGCAGTGTTGACACACCGCAGGAGGCACCGTGGAAGTGCTCAAGGTCTCGACCAAGTCCAGTCCCAACTCCGTCGCCGGCGCACTTGCCGGTGTCATCCGTGAGCAGGGAGCCGTCGAGATCCAGGTGGTCGGGGCCGGTGCACTCAACCAGGCCGTCAAGGCCATCGCCATCGCGCGCGGATTCGTAGCGCCAAGTGGTCTGGACCTCATCTGCACGCCGGCTTTCGCGGACATCGAGATCAACGGCGAGGAGCGCACCGCCATCCGGCTGCTCGTCGAACCACGCTCGCCGCGCCACCCGTAGGGCCTGGCATGCCCGGCCCGGACCTCCACATACACTCGAACGCATCGGATGGGGCACTCGCACCCCAGGAGATAGTGGCTCGTGCGGCCGCACTCGGACTTCCGGCCATCGCGATCACCGACCATGACACGGTCGCCGGCGTGGGGGCTGCGCTGGAAGCGGGGCGGGATCGTACTCTCGAAGTCATCCCGGCGGTCGAACTCTCGGCGGGACTCGACGGCCGCGGCATGCACATCCTCGGCTACTTCATCGATTCCGCCGATCAGACACTTGCCACCCGCCTCACACACCTGCGTTCAGTGCGGATCGACCGTGCCGAGCGCATCGTGGCGTCGCTTCAGCGTGGCGGGCTCGACGTCACGCTCCACGACGTGCTCGACGCCGCCGACGGGGGCGCGGTCGGGCGCGCCCACATCGCGCACGTCTTAGTCGCGACCGGTCACGCGGCGTCCGTCTCCGACGCGTTCGACCGGCTGCTCGGCAGCGGGCGACCGCACTACGTCCCCAAACCCACCGGCACCGCCGCCGAGGTGATCGGCTGGATCCGCGAGGCGGGTGGCGTCGCTGTGGTGGCGCATCCGGCGCTGAGCGGCATCGACGACCTCATCGGTCACCTGGCCTCCCTCGGCATCGTGGGGATCGAGGCGTACCACGGTAGCCACGACCATGAGACCCGGCAACGCTACGTCAGGCTCGCGGCCGCCTACGGGCTCGTCTGCACCGGCGGCTCGGACTTCCACGGTGACGATGCCGAGGGCAACCCGCTCGGCTCGGCTGACGTACCCGACACAGTCCTCGTGTCGCTTCGTGCCGCGCACCGGTCTCAGGGCCCGGGGGCGGGCCGGTGAAGAGCTACGCGATCCGCACGTTCGGGTGTCAGATGAACAAACACGACTCCGAGCGCATGGCGGGCCTTCTCGAGGCCGAGGGACTCACTCCCGCGGTAGTGCTCGAGGAGGCCGATGTCATCGTCTTCAACACATGCTGCGTCCGGGAGACCGCGGACGACCGTCTGCTCGGCCAGGTCTCCTCGCTCAAGGCGATCAAGACCGGCGGGAGACCCGACGTCCTGATCGCCGTGGGCGGCTGTATCGGCCAGCGCGACGGAGCGGCGCTCCTGCGCGAGGTCCCGCACGTCGACGTGGTGTTCGGCACGCACAACATCGATGAGCTCCCTGCCTTGCTCCGGGCGGCCGCTCTGGGCCGGCCTGCGATCCACGTACTCGGTAAGGGCGAGGTCTTTGCAAGCGACCTGCCATCGGTGCGCGAAAAGCCGTGGCACGCGTGGGTGCCGATCACCGTCGGCTGTGACAACCACTGCGCGTACTGCATCGTGCCGCGCGTTCGTGGCGCCGAGCGTAGCCGTGACTTCGAGGACGTCGTGACCGAGATATCGTCGCTCGTCGCCGATGGCGTCGTCGAAGTCACGCTCCTCGGTCAGAACGTCAACTCATACGGACGCGATCGCTATGGGGAGCCGCGCTTCTCCGAGCTGCTGCGAGCGGTCGCCGCCACGGGCATCGGACGCGTCAGGTTTGCGACGAGTCACCCGAAAGACCTCTCGGACCTGACGATACGCGCGCTCGCCGAGGTCCCGGCGCTCATGCCGTACCTCCATCTGCCGATCCAGCACGGCTCGGACCGCATCCTGGCCGCCATGAACCGTGGCTACACCCGCGACGAGTACCTGAGTCGCGTGACACGACTCCGCGAGGCGGTGCCCGGAATAGCGCTCTCGACCGACATCATCGTCGGCTTCCCCGGCGAGACCGACGAGGACTTCGACGCGACGCTCGACATGGTGCGGGACGTGGCCTTTGACCATGCGTTCACGTTCATCTACTCGCCCCGGGAGGGAACGTCGGCGGCGGCACTGACCGACAGCGTGCCTCGCGCACTCGCCCAAAAGCGCTTCGACCGTCTCGCACAGCTCGTGCGGGAACTGTCCTTCGCATCCAACGAGCGGGAGATCGGCGCGGTTCGCGCATGCCTCATCGAGGGCTCGTCGAAGCGGGACGAGTCGGTCCTGTCGGCGCGCACGCCGGAGAACCGGCTGGTCCACGTCCCGGTCGACTCGGCTCACACGGCCTGTGCTCTCGCCGGTACCGTGGCCGACATCCGCATAACGGGAGCACACCCGTGGTTCCTGACCGGCGAACTCGCCGGAAGACCCGTTAGCGAGTCGTGACGCGCGGGAATGGACACGATGCCTGGAGGTGAGTCCGATGACCGATGAGATCCTCGGCATCGTCGCCCCGCATCCGCCCATCATGGTGCCCGAGGTCGGAGGGGAGCGCGCCCGCGTGACCGCCGACTCCGCACGCGCGCTCGCCGACGCAGCCGCGTTGCTTGAGAGCTTCGAGCCGGAGACGCTCGTCTTGATGTCACCGCATGCGCCGGTGGCACGCGGGACGTTCGTCATCGAGGACGGCCCGCTGCTCAAGGGCGACCTGGGGCAGTTCGGCGCACCCGGCGTCGCGTTCCGCGTGAAGGGCGATCCGGACCTCGCCGGCGCGATCATGCGACGGGCCACCGCAGCATCGATCCCCATCATGCCGCGTTCCGAAAGCCCGCTCCTCGAACCCGCGACACTCGACCACGGAGCGATGGTTCCGCTCAGCTTCCTCGACAGGGCAGGGCGCTACCCTGTCGTCGAGCTCTCGTTGTCGTTCCTACCGCTGTCGGCCCACCGCGAGTTCGGCCGGGCGATCAGGGCCGCGGTACGCGAGACAGGGCGCAGGGTCGCGTTCGTGGCAAGCGGCGACTGCAGCCACCGGCTCACCCGCGACGCACCGGCAGGCTACTCCCCGCACGCCGCCGAGTTCGACGCCGAACTCGTGCGACTCCTGTCGCGAGGGGACTTCGACGGGCTCGAGCAGCTCGATCCGGCGCTGGTCGAGGCGGCCGGAGAGTGCGGACTGCGCTCGTTCGTGACGCTTGGCGGTTACGTAGCCCGAAGCGATGCACGCGCTCGTGTGCTTGCGTACGAGGGGCCGTGGGGTGTCGGCTATCTCACCGCGGTGGTCGCTTCACCGCGACTCATGGCCATGCTCGACCGTGACCGCGATGCCGGCGAGGGGGCGGGCGACGCCGCTGCACCCGAGTCACCCCCGGTCACCCTGGCCCGCACGACGATCGAGACCTACGTTCGTGAACGGAGGGTCATCGCGCCGCCCGAAGAGGCCGAGGGCGTTCTCGCAGTTCGTTCGGGCGCATTCGTCAGCCTTCATAGAGGGGGGGACCTCCGCGGCTGCATCGGCACGATAGAGCCGACCTGCGCCAGGCTGGCCGAGGAGATCATCCACAACGCGATCCAGGCCGCCACTGCTGACCCGCGCTTCGATCCCCTTGCGCCTGACGAACTCGGCGACCTCGAGATCTCCGTTGACGTGCTTCACCCTGCCGAGCCTGCCACGATGACCGATCTCGATCCGCGCACATACGGCGTCATCGTCTCCACCGATTGGCGGCGCGGACTGCTCCTGCCCGATCTCGAGGGCGTGGACACC
>JAXMLJ010000138.1:0-6931 GCA_034368805.1 Coriobacteriia bacterium | reverse complement strand
CGCCATGCGGTGGTGACGATGGTGACTCGCGACGACCTGCCGGACGGCGCGGCAGGTCACGTGGTCGCAACGATCGCCGCGATCCGCTCAGCCGCTCCCGGCGTCGCCGTCGAGGTGCTGGTGAGCGATCTTGGCGGCTCGGCCGAGGCGGTCGATCTTGTCGTCGACGCGCGGCCCGACGTCTTCAATCACAACCTGGAGACCGTCCCGCGCCTGTACGCCGGGGTGCGGCCCGGCGCCGACTACGCGAGAAGCCTCTCGGTACTCGCGCATGCGAAGGAGCGCGCACCCGGGATGCCGACGAAGTCGGGACTCATGCTCGGCCTCGGCGAGACCCGTGACGAGGTGCTCGCGGTGATGCGCGATCTGCGCGATGTGGGCTGCGACCTGCTGACGCTCGGGCAGTATCTGCGTCCGAGCTCGGCACACCTGCCCGTGGCGGCCTTCATCGAGCCTGCCGAGTTCGCATCTCTCGCGCGCGAGGGCCGTAAGATGGGCTTCTCGGGCGTGGCGAGCGCCCCTCTCGTGCGGTCGAGCTACCACGCCGCGGAGCTGGTGGCCGACTGACGGCCTACTCCACCTGCCCGACCGGCGTCGGTTGGGCAGCGCAGTCGCGGCCAGCGTGCTTGGCCGCATATAGTGACCGGTCCGCGGCCGCGAGCAGCTTGTCGATCCGGCGCGGGGCCGAACCGGCGGGGTCCCGCGTGATCGTCCCGCCAACGCTCACCGTGAGCGGGACCGGCTCACGGTCGTCTCCGGTCACCTTGAGCGAGCGTACGGTCTCGAGGATGCGGTCGCACAGAAGCGCGTACTCGTCGGCGTCCGTCTCGGGGGCGATGACGGCGAACTCGTCGCCGCCGTACCTGACGACGAGGTCCGAGGCGCGGACGGCGCGCGTGAGGGCCTGCGCGATGGCCTTGAGCGCCTCGTCCCCGACGCCGTGGCCGTGCCGGTCGTTGACCGCCTTGAACTCGTCGACGTCGATGAGCAGGACCGTCAGCGGGTGACCGTAACGTGACGACCATGCGGTCCACTGTGGGAGATGCGTATAGAGGGCTCGCCGATTATGGAGTCCGGTGAGTGTGTCGTGCGTCGCGAAGACCGCGAGACGCAGGTTGTCGCGCCACGTGCGCGAGAGCGTCTGCGCGAGGAGGCCCGCGAGGGAGCCGGCGGGGTAGTGGCGGCCGATAGCGTCGATCAGCCGCTGGAGGTGCGCCTGGTACGCAACGTGCCGACGCTCGGCTCGCGCCGGCTCGGTGAGGTCGATGAGTTCGCCGAACACCGGATCGATCATGTAGAACTCGAGACGCGCCGCGAGCGCCAGCATCTCGTCGGGCGACAGTCCGGCGAGGTGGCTCAGGTCGATTGCCGCGAGCTCGGCGTGCAGGACCTCGAGCCGCTCGGCGAGCGAGGCGGTGTCGTTGACCACGTCAGGCAGGAGTCCCTGCGCCCAGGCGTCGAGCAGTCCGCTCCACCACTCGGTGCGCTCCGACTCGTCGTGCGCGAGCTGCGCGAACGTGTGGCCCAGATCGGAGTCCTCGCAGACCTCCGCCAGGCCGCTGTAGAGCCGCTCGGCGTGCCGGTCCGTTTCGACACACAGTTCAAGGAGCTCGCGCACGAACGTTCCCTCCGGCCGATGAACGATTCCACAGGAGTACGTTCCCCGCTGGCTGCTACCATGGTCATATGGCATGGGAGCCGAGAACATACCGTCAGCGCGCGGGGGCCGCGGGGCTCGTTGGTTTCGAGGTCGTTCAGGCCGAGACCGACCTGCACATCAGCGCGTCTCGCGACCTGACCGTCGAGGCGGAAGCGCTCGTCGCCGTACTTCGTGTCGACCTCGAGCGGTACATCGCGCGGTATCCGCTGTTCGCCGAGAGTTTCGTGCCGGTTGAGGCTGCTGAAGGCGCCCCCGAGATCGTGGATGCGATGGCCGCAGCCGGCGCCGCAGCGGGCGTGGGGCCGATGGCTGCGGTGGCAGGCGCGGTTGCCGAGCGCGTTGCACGGGGCCTGGCCGTTCACTCCCGGGAGGTGATCGTGGAAAACGGGGGCGATCTCTACCTCCTTGGCCGTTCGCCGCGACGCGTGCTGCTCGTGGCCGGTGACTCGCCGCTGTCGGGCACCGTGGCGATCGAGCTCGCCGCCGACGCACTCCCGCTCGCGATCTGCACATCGTCGGGCAGGGTGGGGCATAGTGTGAGTCTGGGCGTGGCGCACGCTGCGACTGTGGTGGCGGCCGACGGCGCGCTCGCCGATGCTGTGGCAACCGCGACCGGCAACCGCGTCCACGGCCCGGAGGACGTTGAGGCCGCGCTCGCTTTCGCGCGGGGGATCACGGGCGTGCGCGGCGCGGTGGTGATCGCAGGTGACCGGCTGGGCGCGGCAGGCGATGTGACGCTCGCGCCCGTCGGGGGATGAACGCGCTATCCGATCTCGACTGACCGACTCGGAAAGGACCACTCTATGGACAGCATCGACGAACTGGATATGTTCGAAGCCGAGCGTCGGCTCGCGCTCTACAACGAGTATCGCGACGCGGCGCGCGTTTTCACTTACTACATCGAGACAGAGCTGCGGGCGTACCTGGCCAATGGTGTCGACGTCGAGCCGGTGACCGGCCCGGGCGGGATCTACTTCAAGGTGACGCTCACCGACGTGTGGATCTACGAGGCCGAGCGCCTGAACCGCTTCGTACCCGAGACGATCATCTACTCGGTCAACGACGTGCACGTCCAGATGCTCAAGGCCGAGGAGTAGCCGCCGATGACCGACGAGCGTGTCGTGGTGCCCGCCTCGGCTGAAGACGCCGCACGCAGGGCCGAGAAGCTGGCGGCCGAGCTCAGGCACCACAACTGGCGCTACTACGCGCTCGACGCCCCGGAGATCACCGACGCCGCGTACGACGATCTCGTGCGCGAACTCATGGCGATCGAGGCCGCGTACCCCGAGCTCGTCACACCCGATTCGCCGACGCAGCGGGTGGGCGCCGGGCCGTCGGACACGTTCGCGCCGGTCGTGCACGCTCAGCGGATGTACTCGCTCGACAACGCGATGGACGAGGCCGAACTTGAGGTCTGGCTCGCACGGGTGGAGCGCGATGCCGACGGTCGGGAGGTCGGCTACCTGTGCGAGCTGAAGATCGACGGCAGTTCGCTGGCGCTGACCTACGAGGACGGCGTGCTCGTTCGGGCAGCGACGCGTGGTGATGGCTCCACCGGCGAGGACGTGACGGCCAACGTGCGCACGGTCAAGAGCGTGCCGCTCCGCCTGCTCGTTCCCGCGCCGGGCGCGCTGGAGGTGCGCGGCGAGGTCTTCATGCCCAAGGCGAGCTTCGTGCGCCTGAACGAGGAGCAGGACGAAGCCGGGCTCTCGCCGTTCGCCAACCCGCGCAACGCCGCGGCGGGTTCGCTTCGGCAGAAGGACCCGGCGGTGACCGCGTCGCGCGACCTGTCGACCTTCGTCTACCAGGTCGCGGACTCCGCCGCCCGGGGGCTCGCGGGACAGCAGGCGGCCCTTGCGTGGCTCGGACGCGCCGGGTTCAAAGTCAACCCCGACATCGCATACTGTGCGACGCCGGACGAGGTGCGCGCGTACTGCGCGCGCGCGGTCGAACGCCGGGGCGACCTGCCCTACGAGATCGACGGTGTGGTCGTCAAGGTCGACTCCTTCGCGTTGCAAGACGAACTCGGCTTCACTGCCAAGGCGCCGCGGTGGGCCATCGCGTTCAAGTTCCCGCCCGAGGAGAAGACGACGCGTCTGCTCGACATCCGTGTGAGTGTGGGACGCACCGGCGCACTCACGCCGTACGCGGTCTTCGAGCCGGTGAGCGTCGCTGGCTCGACCATCGCGCGGGCCACGCTTCACAACGCCGATGAGGTTGCGCGCAAGGGCGTGCTCATCGGCGACACGATCATCGTGCGTAAGGCGGGCGACGTCATCCCCGAGGTCGTCGGCCCGGTCGGTCGTCTGCGCAACGGCTCCGAGCGTGCGTGGGTGATGCCCGATGAGTGTCCGAGCTGCGGTGCCCCCGCATGGCGCCCGGAAGGAGAGGCCGTGCGCCGATGCACCAACGTGGCGTGCCCCGCGCAGCGGCACGAGCGGTTGCTCCACTGGGCGAGCCGCGGAGCGATGGACATCGACGGGCTCGGCGAGGAGATCATGGCGCGGCTGGAAGACGAGGGGCTCGTGCGTGACGTGGCCGACCTCTATCGCCTGGATGCCGCCACGCTTGCCGCGCTCGACACCGGGCGCCTGCGCAAGGACGGCTCGGAGATCACGCTCGGCGAGACGATCGCCGCCAAGCTCATCGCCAGCATCGAGGCGTCCAAGAGCCGACCGCTGGCGCGACTCCTCTTCGGGCTCGGCATCCGGCACGTCGGTTCTACGGTGGCCGAGCTCATCACGGCGGTGTACCCGTCGCTCGACGCGATCATCGCCGCTTCGGAGGAGGAGCTTGCCGCGATCGAGGGCGTGGGCCCACGGATCGCATGCTCGGCGATCGCGTTTCTCTCGAGTCCGGACAATCTCGCCGTGATCGAGCGGCTCCGCAAGGCCGGAGTGCGTACCGCCGATGAGGCGCGCGAGACGCGCGAGCAGACGCTTACAGGGACGACATGGGTGCTCACCGGCGCGCTCGAGCACTTCAGCCGGGACGAGGCCGCATCCGCGCTCAAGGCGCTCGGAGGCAAGGTCACCGGCAGCGTCAGCAAGAAGACATCCTACGTGGTCGTTGGCGCCGATCCCGGGAGCAAGTACGATACTGCCCGCGAACTCGGCGTCCGCATCCTGTCCGAAGCGGAGCTCATCGCCACGCTCGAGCGTGGTACCGCTCCGGAGCCGTCCGCGTGAGATCCGGGCCGCCGCTCGTCTTGCACCCCCGTGCGTGCGATAGGTGCGGGCGCTGTCTGGATGCGTGCCCCAAAGACGCGCTGCGCGTCGGACGCACGTACCTCAAGGTCGACTGGACCGTCTGCGACGGCTGCGGCGCGTGCGTCAAGGCGTGCGGTCGGGGGGCGCTCGCGCTCAAGGGGAGCGCGAGGCGCGCGACGGGTGGAGGCAGCCGCGCCCGATCCGCTTCGCGTCCGGCCTCGGCCACGCCCCGGAGCAGGAGCTCTGCCATGAGGGCCGCGCGTCCTCAGGCGACCACCGGAGGAGGGCTCGGTCCCTTGCTCGGCAGGCTCGGCGGTCGCGGGACGCCCAAGACGGGCGCGCGGGGCGGGTTCCAGTGGACACTGCTCGAGGCCGCCGCGATGCTGTCGGTCACCTTCTCGGCGTTCGTGGTCAAGGAGACGATCGCGGCGTCAAAGACGCTGGCTGCCGTGCCGCCGGATCTCGCGACACCCGCCCGCATCGGGGTGCTCCTGCTCTACTACGCCGTGCAGGTCGCCGTGCTCGTCTGGTTGGTGCGGCGCAGGGGTGGCGACACGCTCGCGGCCCTCGGGCTGAGATCGGGCGGCAGCGGTGGTGTGCTGCGGGCGGTCTCGTCGGCAGGGCTCGTGGTGGGCGGTCTGGTCGTCACGCGCCTGCTCGCGTCGGTGTATGCGTACCTCACGCGCGCGTGGGGGCTGATGCCCGCCGAGGGCGCCGATCTGCCGACGCTGTTCGGTGCGGACGCGACAGGCTTCGTGCTTGCGGTCGTGATGGTGGTCCTCGTGGGGCCGGTGATCGAGGAGGCTGTGTTCCGCGCGGCTCTGCTCGAGGGGCTTGCCGCGCGCTTCGGTGTCTGGCCCGCGATCGTTGCGCAGGCGGCGCTGTTCGCCGCCCTTCACCGGAGCCTGTGGTTGCTGTTCCCGACGTTTACCCTCGGCGTCGTTCTCGGCTACCTCGCGCACGAGCGCGGGAGCCTCTGGCCGCCCATCGCCTTGCACGCGCTCTACAACGCCATGACCGTGGCGGCGGCGTTCCTCGTGGTGCCTGCTGCCTAAGTCCGGCTGGTGCCGGCCGACGCGCGACTCCGGACGCGGGTCTGCTCGGGTATGATGGTGCGCGTCAGTCCCGACAGCCGGCAGCCGTGCTGCCGCTCATCCGGAGGCACCCGCATGGCTATCACCGAATCCGACGTCCGACACGTCGCGTTGCTCGCGCGGCTCGCGCTCTCCGACGAGCAGATCGAGATACTCACCGCCGAGCTCTCCGGCGTGCTCGGCCACATCGACGAGCTCCAGCACCTCGACCTTGCCGGCGTTCAGCCCACCGCACATCCGCTCGCGGTGACCAACGCCATGCGCGCCGATGTCGTCGTGCCCGGTCTGCAGCGTGCCGAGGCCCTGCGCAATGCTCCCGACTCCGACGGCACTGCGTTCGTGGTGCCGTCGATCACCAGCGCCGGGGAGGAGTCGTGAGCGCGATCGACCTCTCCGCGCTTTCGGCGCGTCAGGTGCGCGATTCGATCGCTGCGGGAGAGTTTACCGCACGCGAGGCCGCCGAGGCAGCCTACGCGCGCATCGAGGCGCTCGACGGCGACATCCACGCCTTCCTGCAGCTCACCCCCGACCTGGCCTTCGCCGCCGCCGACCGTGTCGACACGGCGCGTGCTGCGGGCGATGAGCTCCCGCCGCTCGCGGGTGTTCCCGCGGGCATCAAGGACAACATGAACCTCATCGGCACGCGGACCACCTGCGGGAGCCGCATGCTCGAAGGCTACGAGAGCGTCTACGACTGCACGGCGGTCCGCAGGCTGCTCGATGCGGGTGCGCTGCCGATCGGCAAGTGCAACATGGACGAGTTCGCGTTCGGCTCATCCACCGAGAACTCGGCGTATGGTCCCACACGCAACCCCTGGGACCTCGAGCGCGTCCCGGGCGGCTCGTCCGGCGGCAGCGCGGCCTGCGTGGCCGCGGGCATGACGAGCATCTCGCTCGGTAGCGACACGGGCGGGTCGATCCGCCAGCCCGGCGCGCTCACCGGCACCGTGGCGCTCAAGCCGACGTAC
>JAXMLJ010000137.1:0-3609 GCA_034368805.1 Coriobacteriia bacterium | reverse complement strand
CACGAGCACGAGAATGGCCGCGCCATCCGGCAGCATCCCATGCTCGGCGACGGTACTGCGAGCGATGTCGGCTAGCTGCTGCATACCACAAGCGTACCCGATGCGGCGCTCTCCCACCGGCAGACGTGAGGACCCCGGTCTGCCGATCTACAGCAGGTAGACGATGTCCGAGCCGCTCGTGGGATATGCCCACGCGGCCGAACGAAGGTCCGCAGCGGTCAGGCCACCTCGCATCGCGGCGGCGAACACGTTGATGACCTCCTCGGCATGGTTCCCCATGAGGTGCGCACCGACGATCCTGTCCGTAGCCGCCTCGACGATGATCTTCGCGCCGGCTACATCGCTTCGGGCCCACCTGGACGACGCCCACCCGGACATGTCGTTGAGCTTGACCTCGATCTCGAGTCCCGCCGCCCGGGCGGTTTCCTCGGTCAGGCCGACTGCAGCGAGTGGTGGCGCGGAGAAGACGACCGACGGAGTCACCGTAGGGTCGAAGACCGCCGAGCCGGGAGCAACGAGGTTGCCGACCACGACCCGGCCCTGGATGGTGGCCACCGGCGTGAGCGGCGCACCCGACGCGGCCGCGTCACCGACCGCGAACACACGCGGGTTGCTCGTGGACCGCATCGACGCGTCGACCTCCACGCCGTGCGGACCGGCCACGACGCCGGCGGCGTCAAGCGCGAGTCCGTCGAGAGCCGGGACCCGGCCGGCGCCGTGTACCACCATGTCGCACACGACCGGCAGCCCGTCCGAACACTCCACCACCAGCCCCCCGCCTGAGCGCAACACCTCGTCCACGTGCGCTTCCGTGCGCAGTACGATGCCCCGCTCCCGATAGGCGCCAACCAGCCAGTCGGCGAGATCGGGATCGAAGCCTTCCAGGGCACGTGCGCCCCTGTGCAGGATCGTGACCTCCGAGCCTGCCGCCGCCGCGATGTGCGCGAACTCGAACGAGACGTACCCGCCACCGATGAAGACGATGCGCGCCGGGAGGGAGTCGAGATCCATGAACGCCTCGCTATCCACCACGAGGTCCTCGCCCGGTATGCCGAGCGGGCGCGGCACCGCACCGGGCGCCAGGACGAAGTGATCGGCGGTGTACGTGCGGCCGTCAACCTCGATCTCCTCCGCGGAGACGAACCGCGCCGCCCCACGAAGCGTGGTCACACCGAGGCCGGACAGCCACTGCTCGATCCGCTCCGGCACGGGTTCGGTGAACGTGCGCTTGAAGGCCACGAGCTCGGCCCAGTCGATGCGCACGTCGCCGGCCACGCCGGCGCCCACGTGGGCCCGGACGCGCTCGACCGACTCGGCCGCCGTGTAGAGCACCTTCTTCGGGATACACCCCCGACGCGAGCATGTGCCCCCATACTCACGGACGTCCGTGACGGCGACCCGCTTGCCCGCCTCGGCGGCCTCGCCGGCCACGGTCTGACCGGCGACTCCCGTTCCTACCACGAACACGTCGAAGTGCTCCATGCGTTACCGCCCTCGTCTCTCGTACGACCGATGTTCCGATCGACGTACACAGCCGGTGACACGCCTCCGGTCGTTGGGACGCCAGAGTGTGTAGATACCCGTGTCGCCGGCCGACCCGCCCGCGAGCGTGGCGCTTCCGCCGCCGAGGGCATACACTCTGGCGGTATCCGACCCCGTTCAGGAGACCGACCTATGACCTTCCATCTCACCGACCCCGCTCTCGAGCCGATCGCGGCGAAGGTACTCGCCGGCACCCGGCTCTCCCGCGAGGACGGCATCGCGCTGTACGAAACCGCCGACCTGCTCGGTGTGGCGCAGCTCGCCGACCACGTACGCCGCCGCATCAACGGCGACCGCGTGTACTTCATGGTCAACCGGCACATCAACCCGACCAACATCTGTGAGAACCGCTGCAAGTTCTGCGCGTTCTCACGCTCGGCTGGACAAGAGGGCGCCTACGAGATGACGCTCGACGAGATCGTGGCTGCCGCGAAGGAGTGTGTGCCCGAGGGCGCTCACGAGGTCCACATCGTCGGCGGGCTGCACCCCGACTGGCCGTTCGAGTTCTACGTGGACATGGTCAGGCGCCTGCGCGAGGTGCTGCCCCCGCACGTGATCATCCAGGCGTTCACGGCGGTAGAGATCGAGTTCTACGCCAAGATCAGCGGGCTTTCCACACGTGAGGTGCTGCAACAACTCAAGGATGCTGGCTTGGACGCGCTCCCCGGCGGCGGCGCCGAGATATTCTCGCAGCGTACGCGCGCAGCGGCCTGGGACAAGAAGACATCGCCGGACGACTGGCTCCGCATCCACGGGGAGGCCCACTCACTCGGCATCAAGACCAACTGCACCATGCTCTACGGCCACATCGAGACGCGCGAGGAGCGGGTCGACCACCTCATCCGGCTGCGCGAGCAGCAAGACGCAACCGGCGGCTTCCTGGCGTTCATCCCACTTGCGTTCCATCCGCTCAACACCGAGCTCTCGGCGCTCCCCGGCACCACCGGCTACGACGATCTCAAGACGCTCGCCATCTCGCGCCTTATGCTCGACAACATCGGACACATCAAGGCGTTCTGGATCATGGTGGGCCTCAAGGTGGCGCAACTGTCCACCGTCTTTGGCGTGGACGACATCGATGGCACGGTGGTCGAGGAGCGGATCACGCACATGGCCGGCGCGAGCACGCCTGAGGCGCTCTCCAAAGACGAGCTCGTGCGCATGATCGTCGAGACCGGACACACGCCGGTGGAGCGCGACACGCTCTATCGTGTGATCCGCACGTACGACCAGGCGGGCGCGTAGCGCCATGGCCCGTCCGCGCCTCGGCCATATCCAGTTCCTGAACTGCCTGCCCCTGTACTACGGGCTCGTGAAGAGCGGCGACCACCTGCTCGACGTCGATCTCGTCAAGGCGACACCGCGCGAACTAGCCGCCGACATCCTCGCCGGAACGCTCGACATCGCGCCCATTCCGGCGATCGAGTACGCCCGCCATGCCGAGGAACTCGTGCTGCTACCCGACATCGCCATCTCCTCCGACGGCGAGGTGCAGTCCATCCTGCTCGTGACCAAGCGTCCTGCCGAGGCGCTGTCTGGCGCCACCGTCGCGCTCACCGACACCTCGCGGACCTCGCAGGTGCTCTGCCGCGTCCTGCTGGAGCGCCGTTGGGGCGCATCGCCGACCTATGTCGAGATGCCACCCGATCTGCCCGCGATGCTCCGCGAGGCCGACGCGGCGCTGCTCATCGGCGACGAGGCGCTGCGCGCGTACTGGGAGCCCCCCGCTGGCCTGCACGCCTACGACCTTGGTGCCGAATGGAGTGCATGGACCGGTCTGCCGATGGTCTACGCCGTCTGGGCGGTGCGTCGCTCGTTTGCCGAAGAGCAGCCGGGCGCAGTCGCCGCGGTCAACGACGCGCTCAACGGCTCGCTCGCCTACTGCCGCGCGCATCTCGACGATGTCAGCGAGTATGCGGCACGGTGGGAGGCGTTTCCCGCCGCGCACTTCCGGAGCTACTTCGACGCCCTGCAGTTCCGTTTTGGGCGCCGCTACCGAGAGGGCCTGCTGCAGACGAACACGGGTCAGGCCGAGCACCCACGGCACCGGATTGAAACTGCGCTGCG
>JAXMLJ010000136.1:0-14748 GCA_034368805.1 Coriobacteriia bacterium | reverse complement strand
CTTTGTGAGCGTGGGCCTTTCCGACCTCACGATGTGCACGCTCGCGCTCGACCGCGAGAGCAGGCATGTGGCAGGGCTCTTCGACCCGTCGCATCCGGCGGTCATCGAGCTGCTTGGAGGCGTGGCGGCCGCGTGCCGCGCACACGGCGTGTTCTGCCTCGCGGCAGGCGAGAGCGCACGCGACGAGCGACTGCTGCCCGAACTCGTGCGTCTCGGCTACGACGCGGTCGGGGTGTCGACGTCGTACTTCGCGGAGGTCAAGCGCAAGGTGGCCGCGCTGGAAGGTGCTGCCGGGGTGTGAGCACCTCGTATGTCAGACGCGGCCGCAGGTCGCTACGGCAGCGCACCTGGGTTGCAGATCACCGCGTCGCAGATCTCCTCGGCGGCGAGACGCTCGGCCTCGTCGTCAGCGGTCCAGCCGAGGAGCGGTCGGCCGCGCAGCTGCTGCAGCTGCGTGCCGGACGAGGGGAGCTCGGCGATGTCGTAGGCGATGAAGTCGGGCCGGCTCGTCCAGTTCATGCCGAGGTTGCGGAGCAGGAACCTCTCGTACCACTCGAGATTTTCGCCCTCGAGCGCACTCGCAAGCTGGCCGCGCGGGACGTCCGGCGCGACGGTGACCATGCGGCCGAGCGAGTACGGGTTGAACGACATCACGGCCACCTCGCCGTCGTAGGTGTTGAGGAGCCGCGCGACGGCGTCTTCAAGCCGACCGACCTGGCCGGTGTTCTTGATCTCGACGAAGACCGGTACCTCGCCGCCGACGAGCCGAAGCACCTCGGGCAGCGTGGGGATGATCTGGCTGCCGTCGAACAGGCCGAGTGCCTGGAGTTCGGCGGCGGTCATGTCGGCCACCAGGCCCGGTGTGCCGGTCATGCGCCCGATGTCGGCGTCGTGGATCACCATGACCTCGCCATCAGCGGAGAGGTGCACGTCGAGCTCGATCGCGTAGCCGTTGGCGGCTGCCTCGGCAAACGCCGCAAGCGAGTTCTCGGGCGCCTCGGGGCTGTCGGACCACAGACCGCGGTGCGCGATCGGGCCAGCGGTGATGAACGGGGCCGGTTCGCGGGCGGGCGTGCCGCCGGTGGCAAAGACGAAGCCGCCGACGAGGAGCGCGGCGATGATGACGAGTGCGACCACGAGCTTGCGCATGAAGGGCTCCTACGAGTCAGCCGGACGCTAGGCCCTATTTCACCACAAGCCGCCCGCGCATCGACGGGTGGAGCGTGCAGATGTAGTCGATCGTGCCTGCCGACCCCGCAGTCCACGTGACGCTCTCGCCCGGCGTCTGCCGGGCAAGCGTGACGCCGCCGATCAGCACCTGATGATCCACCGAGTCTTCGTTGACGAAGGTGACCGTGTCGCCCGCGTTCACCTCGAGTGTGGGAGGGCTGAAAGCAAGCCCGCTTTCGGACACCGTGGTGCCGGCGCTGCCGGGAGTCTCGCCGGCACCGTCGCCTCCGGCCGAGCAGCCTGCCGCCACAACAAGCGACAGCAGCACCACGGTCACGAGTTCGATCAACGTCAGTCTGCCTGGCCGCATTGTGCTCACTCCTCGAAGACGCGGGTGGTGCAGATGCTAGTAGGTACCCTTTTCGAGCCGCGGTTGTAGCTTCGGCCGAGCAGGTCAAGCGCACCGTGAGGGCCGGTGCGACGAGCCTCGAGCGCCCGGGACGGCGATCAATGGTCCGTGCTTGAGTTGGATACACCGTCTGCGGATTCCTGCGGGCCGCGCTCACGGTGTGGGCGTTCGTCCTGTGGCGCAAGGACCGGACCGTCGGGGCGCTGATACCTAAGAACAGCGGCGGTGAGGGCGAGCATGGTCTTGCGCATGGGCCTTCCGGCACCGATCGACCGGCTCGATGCGTGGAGCGTAGCATTGAAGACGCCGGAGTCCGACGAGGCTCGCTATTCGAACTCGATGACGACCTCTATCTCCACCGGGATCCGTCCCGGCAATGACCCCATGCCCACCGCGGATCGTGCGTGAACACCCCTCGGACCGAAGACCTCGACGAACAGGTCCGAGCAGCCGTTGATGACCGCCGGGTGCTCCCCGAAGTCAGGAACCGCGTTCACCATTCCAAGTATCTTGACCACCCTCGTCACCCTGTCGAGCGAGCCGAGGTGCTGCCTGATCGTGGCGAGAAGCCCCAGCGCCGTCACGCGCGCGGCCTCACGCGCCTCATCGACATCAAGATCCTCGCCGACGCGGCCGACGATCATGGTGCCATCGGCCCGTAGGGGGCCGTGGCCCGCCGTGTATGCAACGTTGCCGGTCTCCGCGATCGTCACGTACGAGGCCACCGGCGAAGGCGCGGGCGGCAGAACGATGCCCAGTTCGATCAGTCGTGCTTCAGCCGACATGAACACCCTCCGTTCGGCACCTCGGGCGAGCGGACCGTCATCGTGTCCGACCGCCTAAGGCATCTGACCGTGCACGGCGTGGTAGCGTACGACCGCAGCCCTCGCCCTCCTGCTCACTTCCCGCCAGTCCCCCGCGAGCACCAACGCCTCGGGTGCGATCCAGCTGCCCCCGACCGCAAGCACTCCGTCGAGCGCCCAGTAGGTAACCGCCGAGTCCTCGTCCACCTGTCCGGTAGGGATGACCTCCACCCCAAGATGCAGGAACGGACCGAGCACCGCCTTCACGGTCCTTGCTCCCCCGAGTGCTCCGGCGGGGAAGAATTTCAGCACCTTCAGGCCGAGAGAGAGTGCCTGATCGACCTCCGTGGGCGTACATACCCCCGGCCAGAACGGAAGTCCTGACTCGTGAGCAGCGGCAACCACCGACGGATTGAGTCCCGGTGCCACCGCAAATGCAGCACACGCGTCTCGGGCCATGCTGACCTGGGCCGGGTCGGTCACCGTTCCGGCGCCCACACACATCTCGGGATACTTTGAGGCGATGAGTCCGATTGCCTCGACTGCAGCCTCGGAGCGGAAGGTGACTTCGATGATCGGCAGTCCGGCATCGAGAAGCGCCTCGCACAGCGGCTCGGCCGTTGCGGCATCCGGGAGCGTCACCACGGGCACAACGCCGACGGCCCGAACGGCCGCGATTGCATCACCGTTCGACACGAGCGCCACCTCCCCGCACCAGCTTCTCGACCTCGGCAAGCGTCACCATCGAGGTGTCACCCGGCGTCGTCATCGCCAGCGCGCCATGCGCGGCGCCGTATTCGACCGCCTGTTCGGGATCCATGCCCTGAAGAAGCGCATAGATGAGGCCGGCAGCGAAGCTGTCTCCTCCACCCACGCGGTCCATGATTTCCAGTCCGTCGCGGCGCGTCGCCTCATACAGCCGACCGTCGGCGTACAGCAGCGCTCCCCAGTCGTTTGAGGTTGCCGAGGCCACGCGACGCAACGTCGTGGCCACGCACTTGAGATCGGGGTAGGCGGCGGCCACTCCCGCGCTCATCCGGCCGTAGGCCTCCAGATCGAGCTCGGCGTACAGGTCGGCCCCCGGGATCTCAAACCCGAGCGCTGCCGAAAAGTCCTCCTCGTTGCCAAGCATCACATCCACGAGCGGGGCGATGCGACGGTTCACCTCACGTGCACGCTCGTGCCCGCCGAGGTCCTTCCACAGCGACGCGCGGTAGTTGAGATCGTAGGAGACCACTACGCCGGCGGCACGTGCGGCCGTCATCGCTTCCACAACCACGTCCGGCGTCTGAGGGCCGAGTGCGGCAAAGATGCCACCAGTGTGGAACCAGCGGGCACCCTCGGTGGCGAAGATGTGCTCCCAATCCACCTGTCCGGGCCTGAGTTGCGAGGCAGCGCTGTGTCCCCGATCGCTGCACGACGTCGCACCGCGCACGCCAAAGCCTCGCTCGGTGAAGTTGAGCGCATTGCGCGCCAAGCGGCCAACGCCGTCGAAGTCGACCCACCGCACGTGCCTGAGATCCACCCCGCCCTGCAGCATGAGATCCTCGAGGAGCCGACCAATCTCGTTGTCCACAGCGGCGGTCACCACCGCCGTGCGCAACAAGAAGCAGCGGCGCAATCCCCGGGCTACGTTGTACTCGCCTCCGCCCTCCCAGACGCGAAGCGACCGCGCGGTGCGGACCTTACCCTCACCGGGGTCGAAGCGGATCATGACCTCACCGAGACTCACACAGTCCCACAGGCAGCCGTCAGCCGGGCGGATCGTGAGTTCCATCTGCCTCATCCCTTTCGTTCGGCCATCTCGCGTGGGCAGGACAGCTCCCACATGCGGCGTTAGTGGGGCCCCACGGCGCGGAGGAAGGAGCGCGTGCGCTCCTCGGCGGGATTGCCGAGAACGTCCTCGGGAGGCCCGCTTTCCACCACGCGACCGTGTTCCATGAACAGCACCTCATCGGATACGTCGCGCGCAAAACCGATCTCGTGGGTCACGAGCAGCATCGTCATGCTCGAGTGCTCGGCCAGGTCACGGATGACCTCGAGCACCTCTCCCACGAGTTCAGGGTCGAGCGCCGACGTCACTTCGTCGAACAGCATGATCCTCGGCTCCATCGCGAGTGCGCGCGCGATCGCCACTCTCTGCTGCTGGCCCCCGGACAACTTCCGCGGGTGCGCGTCCTCTTTACCCTGCAGTCCCACCTGCCTTAGAATCTGCCGTCCGTGCTCGGCGGCCTCGCTCTTGTGCTTGCCGAGCACGCGCACCGGCGCCTCGATGACGTTCTCGAGGGCCGTCATGTGCGGGAACAGGTTGAACTGCTGGAACACCATGCCCACGTCGCGACGAACCTCGCGGACTTGACGCTCGGAGAGACGCTCGGCAGCAGGTGCGTCGCGACCGGCTGCGATCGGGCGGCCGAACACGTCGATAGTGCCCGCGTCGAGTTGCTCGATCGTCATCACGAGCCGCAGGAGCGTCGTCTTGCCCGAGCCCGACGGTCCGAGAATCGCCACGCGTCGCCCCACCGGCACATCCCACGAGAAGTCGTCGAGCACGACCGTCTCGCCAAAGGCCTTGCTGCAGCGGGTGAACCTGATGGCCGGGACGTCTCGGTGATCGTTCATCGTGCTCCTTTACGCGTACCGCTTGTTGATTGCCTCGAACTTCCGGACGAGTGCGCCCGCAGGCAGACTCATCGCAAGGAAGATGAGGCCGATCAGGGTGAACACCTCAAAGTACCGGTAGCTCGAAGCAGCCGCACTCAAGCCCGCGCCGAGCATCTCGATCACCGTGATCGTTGCCAGAAGCGGTGTCTCCTTGAACATCGCCACGAGGTAGTTGCCGAGCATAGGCAGCACGGTGATGACCGCCTGGGGCAGTACGATGCGCCGCCACGTGTCGAGCTTGCTGAAGCTCAGTGCCGTCGAAGCCTCCCACTGCCCGCGCGGAACGGACTCGATGCCGGCGCGGTACACCTCGGCGATGTAGGTGCTGTAGTGCAAGCCGAGGGCGAAGATACCCGTGCCGAGCGCCTCCAGCCTGATTCCCCACTCGGGTAGGACGTAGAAGAGGAAGAACAGCTGGATGAGCAGCGGCGTGCCGCGTACGAACTCGAGGACGGCCCGCGTGGGATACGAGATCAGCACGTTCTTGGAGCGGAGCAGCACGACGAACACGAGCCCGAGCACAAGCGCGAGCGCCATCCCGCCGATGGTGGCCTGGAACGTCGTCACCGCTCCCCGCAACAGCACGGGCAGGACGCGAAGCGCGTATTCGTAGTCGACCCTCACGTCGTCGCCTCGCTCCACCCGCGGCCGACGAGCTGCTCGATGCGGTGGGTACCGCGACCTAACAGAACGGCGAACGCGAAGTACAGCACCATGACCGGCAGGTACGCCATCACAGCGCTGCCTTCCGACTGCAAGACCTGCTTACCGACGAACGCAAGGTCGCCCACCGAGATCATCGACAGGAGCGCCGTGGTCTTCATGAGATCCACGAGGATGTTGCCGAACGGCGGAATCATCGTGCGCACCGCCTGTGGCAGGATGACCCGACGAATCGCGAGCCAGCGCGGCATGCTTAGCGCAACGGACGCCTCGTACTGGCCGCGGGGCACCGCCTCCATCGCGCCGCGCACGATCTCAGAGCCGTACGCTCCGAAGTTGAGACCAAGGGCGCTGACGCCCGCAACGAGTGGCGACAGCTGCACGCCGACAAGTGGCAGAACGTAGAAGAAGTAGAAGATCTGAACGAGCGCGGAAGTACCCCTGAAGACCTCGACGTAGATGCGGAAGAACGGCCTCAGTGTCCGCATGCGTGATCCAAGTCCCACCACGAAGGAAACCAGGACCGCGAGTGCAAAGCTCGCAATCGTGGCCTGTGCCGTCATGGCCAGACCGTCGAGCAGACGTGGTATCCACTGCGTCACGGGCGCGGTCCTTCGTCATCGGTGTGATGCCACCGCCCCGCCGTCTTGTGCGCGAGACGGCGGCATCAGTGCACAGACGGGCCGGTGTTACTTGATCAGATCTTGTGAAGTCACTCCCTCGGGCGGCAGCATCTCCTTGCCAAATCCCTGGGCCTCAAGGATCTCCAGGATCTTGCCGGACTCGACAGCCTTCGCGAGTTCCGCATTGTACAGTTCTGCCAGTTCCTCATCGCCCAGCGCAAAGTACACGGCGCCGTAGGCGTTCGCGCCCTCGGGGGCGGTGAACGGGTCGGCGACCTCGATCTTGGTGGTGCCCGACTTCGTCATCGCATCACGCAACGAGATCACGCTCATGCCGATGGCATCCACTCGGCCCGCCTCAAGACCCGCAAGGGCTGAAGGCACGTCCGGGAACAGCACGACGTCGCCCTCGGCCACGCCGGCGTCAGTTGCGTACTGCAGGTTTATCGAGCCAGAGACCGTACCGAACTTCACGCCGTCCTTAAGAAGATCCGCGTAGCTGGTGATGCCTTTGGGGTTGCCGGCGAGAACCGCCATGCCCTCGGCAGCGGTGTATTGCGGATTAGCCGGGATGGCCTGCTCCGCGCGCTCGGCATTGATGTAGAGACCGGCGCCGACGCAGTCGAAGCGGCCTGCCTGCAGACCCGGGATCAGGCCGCTGAACTCGGTGAGCACGCCTTCGAGTCTGATGTCACCGATCTGGCTGAAGATGTACTCCATCGTCGCAGGCATGAAGCCTGCGAGCTTGCCGTCGGGGGTGGAGTACGCGTATGGCGCCTCGTTGGCGAAGCCCACGCGCACCACGCTGTCGCTCTTGATGCGATCGAGCGTGGTCTCCTCTTCCTCAACGACCGGAGGCGGGGCGCCCTCGTCCGGTTCTTCCACTGCAGTTTCGGTGCAGCCCACCGCAGTTGCGAGTGCCAGAACGATGGACAGCACCAGCAGCATGCGCAGTCGTCCGCCTCCACCCTCTCCTAGGAACCTTCTCATGTGCCTCATCATCTCACTCCAATCTCGCTCGATTGCCCGATCCGCACCGTCCCTCGTCATGCCCCGCCGTTGCCGGGGCCTTCCGCCCTGATCCGCTCGGCCAACTCGGTGACGTCGTCGATGGCCGGATGAAAGTCGAGCCGCGCGCCCGAGGGGAGGTCCCGACGGTCGAGGTCTTTGAATCCCGAGCCGGTGATCAGCACTACTGCGATAGCCTCAGACGAGAGGATGCCGCGGGCCAGCGAGGCGCGTAGTCCGGCGAGACCCGCAGCGCCGCTGAGCTCGGAGAACACACCGACCTGGAGGGAGAGTTCGGCTGCGGCGCTGCGGATCTCATCATCGGACACTGCGATGGCCCAGCCGCCGCTGCGGCGCACCATCGCAAGCGTGTATGTACCGTCCTGCGCGTAACCCTCGAGAGGGTCGGCGATGCCTGCGGCCGCGGTGTGCGGCTCGCCCCATGGCTCGACCTCCTCGGCGCCCACGTCGAAGGCTCGCACTATCGGCGCACACCCCTCGGCCTGCACCGCCACCACTGCGGGCACCCGGTCGATGATGCCGAGTGCGAGCGCTTCCTCGTAACCCCACAGCACGCCGCGCACGAGAGGACCTGAGCCCGTGGGCACGAAGACCGCGTCGGGAACCTCGCCGCCCATCTCGTCGAGCAGCTCGTAGGCCACCGCCCGCAAGGCGGAGACTCCGTACGGGTTCTGATAGGTGGTGGTGACGTTGACGAAGGAGCCGGTGCGCTGCAGCGCGTCGGCCGCCGCCCACGCATCACTATAGGTGCCGTGCACGGCTACGAAGCGAGCGCCGTAGGCCTGGATCTGCCGCAGCTTGGCCACAGGGGCAGATGCAGGGACGCAGACCACGCAGGGAAGGCCGGCGCGCGCGGCGTAGGCGGCTGCCGACGCACCGGCGTTCCCTGTGGATGCACACACGATCGCGGCGTACCCGTCCTCGACCGCGCGGCTTATGCCTACCGATACGAGCCGATCCTTGAACGACCCCGTGGGGTTGCCGGTCTCGTCCTTGAGGAGGATCTCGCCGGGGTGACCGGGTCCCGCCAGAGCAGATGTGGCGTTGATGAGCGGTGTGGCGCCCTCGCCGAGCGTGATCGGGTCAGCCAACCCCACGGGCATTCGCGCCCCGTACATCCATTGAGTGGCGGCCACTGGCGGACGCTCCACCGCGTCCCATTGCTCCCGCGTCAGTGAGATGTTCACCTCGAGCACTCCGCCGCATCGAGTGCAGCGGTACGCCATGCCGGAGAACGTCTGCTTGCACGAGACGCAGCGCAACGACCACGCGCGTCCCCTGTCGGGGGGTGACGTGGCGGAGTAATGAAGCTGTTGTCCCCTTGAATCTGTTTGCATAGCAAACCTCACGTTTGCCTCTTGCCCACTATAGTGCCTATAATGACAGTGGGCGTCAAGTTGGCGCCCACATCACGATCACGGGAGCACGCATGACCACGAGCAGAAACCAATCATCGTCACTCAGGCGCGCGCTCGACGTGCTGGGCGTCGTGGCCGCAGCATGCGAGCGCGGACACTCGCCCACACTCACGGAGATCGCCGCCGAAAGCGGCGTGAACCGCAGCACGGTCTCGCGGCTGTTGCAGCCACTGGCCGAGGCGCGACTCGTCGAGCAGGACGAGGACACCGGACGCTTCCGGCTGGGTCCGCAGACCGCGCGACTCGGCCAGATTTACCTCGAACACTTCGACGTACATGACGTTGCCGAACCGATCCTTCGCACGCTCGTGGCGGAGACGCAGGAGACGGCACACCTCGGCGTGCGCGATGGAGTGGACGTGGTCTACGTCGACAAGGTGGAGAGTCCGCTATCGGTGCGCACGGTCTCCCGAATCGGCAGCCGTCAACCGCTGTACAGCACCGCGATGGGCAAGATGCTTCTGGCCCACTCGGACACATCCGTGCTCGACGCGGTTGTGCAACACGGTATGCATGCGCGGACCGAGCACACGATCGTGGACCCCGAAGCTCTGCGCGCCGAGATGGAGAGAGCTCGTGCCGAGGGGTACGCGATCGACGACCAGGAGAACGAGTGTGAGATCCGGTGCGTGGGAGCACCGGTGTTCGACCACCGGGGTGACGTGGTAGCGGCTATCAGTATCTCGGGGCCGGCAACGCGAATGTCGCTCGAACGGCTGGGAGGCCTCGCGTCGGCGGTCCACAACGCGGCTGCCGAGATATCGCGGCGGCTAGGGGCGTCAGAGGAGGCTCTGCGGTAGGGGCAGGACACCGCAGGGTACTCGGCTATGACTGCTTCTCTCTCCGTTCTGCCGCTATTCACGCGCGCCAAACTGTCACATGCGGCAGGAAGACCCACACGTTCACTGTCACCCCCGCCTCCCCGCATTGAGCAGCAGCACGATCATGTCGAGCGCGCGCAACGAGAGCTTCCCGCCCGATGCCATAACGAGCCCGCGCAGCGGCATCTCCTCGATGACACGCTCCACCATCGCCGCACGCGTACGATCGTCCCCGGCGATGCCGGCCAACTGCCTGCGCACCACCGCCATGAGCGCGCGACGCAGCAGCCGGCCGCGTAGTGTCTGCGCCAGGTCGCCGATCGTGGACGTCCGCCGGTAGGGCAGCGGCCCTTCTGGCTCCGGCACCACACGCCCGAGCATCGCTGCGAAGGTCTCCCCGTCGGCAACCGGAGCCGACCGCGCGAACGGCGTCTCGGGCACGAAGTCGCTCATCACGGTCACGGTCGCGCGCCCGACGATCTCCTCGGCAGACGCCCCCACGAGCACCTCGAACTCCCCGCCCTCGGTCCCCCACGCGCCGCTTCCCACGTCCCAGAATGCGAACGCACGCGGCCCCAGCGTGACGTGCGCCTCGCGCGTCTCGCCCGGCTTCAGGCGAAGCTTAGCGAAGCCGCGGAGCTCCCGGTCCGGCCGGGGCACCGTCGACGCCACGTCGTGCACGTACACCTGCACCACGGCGGCACCGGCGCGCGCACCCGTGTTGGTGACCGGCACCGTGACGATCGCGCTCTCGCCCTCGGCTATGCGCACGGCCGACAGGCGCGGCGTGCCGAACGCGAACGTCGTGTACGCCAGCCCGTGCCCGAAGCAGAAGCGCACCGGCCCGCCCGCGGTCGTGAAGTGCCGGTATCCTACGTTGAGCCCCTCGCGATACTGCACCTGCCGTGGGTGACCAGGGAAGTTCGCGCTGGCCGGCACGTCGGCAAGCGCCAGCGGCCACGTCTCGGCAAGCCTGCCCGCAGGCGCCACGTCGCCAAAGAGCACATCACAGATCGCGGACCCGCCCGCCTGTCCACCGAGGTAGCCGAGTACGATAGCGGCTGGCTTCTCGGCCCACGGCAGCTCGGCGGGCGACCCGCATGAGAGCACCACCACAGTGCGCGGGTTGGCTGCGCAGGCCGCCCCCACGAGCCGGTCGTGTGAAAAGGGAAGCCGCAGGTCGGCGCGGTCGAAGCCCTCCGACTCGTAGACGGGCGGCAGGCCGACGAACACGAGCGCCACGTCGGCCTCGGCCGCAGCCGCGGCAGCCTCGTCCTCGCCGCCGGGCAGCGCCTCGCCGGTGACCGGGTCGTATGCGTCCACGTGGTGCACCTCGGCTCCGGCGGCACGCGCTCGTATCGCGTCGAGCGCGGTGTCCAGACGCGTGGGCGCGATCTCCGAGCTGCCCGCGCCCTGGTACCGCGGGCGCCCGGCAAACGCGCCGATGACCGCGATGTGCGCCGGTGCGGCGAGCGGGAGGATACCGTCGTTCGCCAACAGCACGGTCGACTCGGCTGCGGCACGCCGCGCGAGCGCGTGGTGTGCCTCGGCGTCGCATGTGGCGTCCGGATCGAGCTCGGCGGCGCCCGCAAGCGCGAGGGCGACCACGCGCCCGGCGCACGCGTCGATGTCGGCCTCGGCCAGACGTCCCTCGGCCACTGCGGCACGCAACACCCCGGCACTGGCGCCGGGACCGGGCATCTCGAGGTCGAGCCCGGCGGCTACACCGGCTGCGCGGTCGTTGACGGCGCCCCAGTCGCTCATCACCAGGCCGCCAAAGCTCCAGGCGTCGCGCAGCACCTCGGTAAGCAGCCACCGGCTGTCCGAGCAGTAGACGCCGTTGACGCGATTGTACGCGCACATCACCGCCCACGGCCGCCCCTCGGTCACCGCGATCTCAAAGCCCGTGAGGTAGAGCTCACGCAGCGTGCGCTCGTCGAGAACCGCATCCACGACCATCCGATTCGCTTCCTGGCTGTTGACCGCGAAGTGCTTCACGCACGCGCCCACGCCGACGCGCTGCAGCCCGCGCACAAGTCCAGCCGCCATCGAGCCGCTGAGCAGCGGATCTTCCGAGAAGTACTCGAAGTTCCGCCCGCAGCACGGGTGCCGCTTGAGATTGAGCCCCGGACCGAGCACCACCGAGACGCCGTGGGCCTTCGCCTCCGCGCCGATCGCGTGGCCGACCTCCTCGGCGAGCGTCGGGTCCCACGAACACGCGAGTGTGGCGGCCGTGGGGAAGCACGTGGCAGGCTCGCTGGCGGCCATGCCGACCGCCTCCGGGGAGCCGAGCTGCTTGCGCAGGCCGTGCGGTCCGTCGGCGACCCAGATGCGCGGCACATCGGCCACACCGCCGACATTCCACATGTCGCGTCCGGCAAGAAGCGCGATCTTCTCGTCAAGCGTCATACCAGCGACGATGGCGGCGGCAAGGGTGCGGGTCATGGTCCTCGGTCTTCAGTAGCCGGCGTGGCTGTGGCGGGCCGATCAGTCCTCGCGAAAAAGACTACTCCTCCAGGCCGATAACGACAGCCCCTCGCCGTGCCGAGCGGCACGAAACTTGCGGAATATGGCATACTCTTATGCATTCTGTTCGCGAGATGTTCACGAACTGCACCCGCCGGAGGCACGTATCCGTGAACCTGACCCAGGCCAGGCCCGGGATACCCGCGTGGGGCACGATGGTTGTGCTCTGCTTCCTGGCCGTTCTCTGTGGTGCTCAGACCGCGGTTGCCTACCCCAACCCTGACGCCACGTACCCCGAAGGCCTGGCGCGTGCCGGCTGCGCCGACTGCCACGGCAGCGAACAGGCCGACCTGCTCGATCCCGGGACCGACCCCGCTCTTCTCGCCGACGTCCGCAAGGGACCTCACGGCAACTACCGGACGACCACCGGTAAGTGCCAGACGTGCCACGACATCCACGCGGCACCCGATTCGAGGCTGCTCCCCGCCCAGACGATCGAGGGCGTCTGCGAGTCGTGCCACGACGGCACCGGCGGGACGGGTGTCTACGGCGTGGTCAAGGCCCGCACGGGAGTGGACGCGACCGCCGGTCATCGCGTGGGCCAGACCAACGTCGTTCCCGGCGGAGACCCGGCCGGCAGCTCTGCAGTCGTCGCCTTCTCCGGTGCGGGCGACACGCTCACCTGCACCGACTGCCACTCACCTCACGACTCGCAGACGGTGGAACCGTTCACCGGAGATCGGCTCCGAAGCACGCCCGCAAGCGAGACGGCTTACGCCGCCAAGACCAGCCGTCTGCTCAGGTCACAACCCACCGGCGCCGACTCGCCGGTGACCGAGTACGGGGCGGGCTGGTGTGCCGGGTGCCACAAAGGCCGACTCGGCCAGCATGACGAGGACTCCGGGGCCATGCAGAACCACCCCGTGATGGACGACGACACCTACACGTACGAGGAGTTGCCCGTCGTGACCGGCGTTGGCTCCATCACAACCGAGCTCGGGTCGCTCGGTCAGAGTAACCGCGGCTACGTGATGCCCGGACCGGCGCTTGGAGAACCCACCCTGAAGACGCCTCTTCAGGAGGGCGCAGCTCCGCTGTGCCAGCAGTGTCATGAAGATGGACGCGATGTGGGTCCGTCGGCCCGGAAGACCAACCCGACGCTGACCGACGTCGATCAGGAGTTCCGCGTCACCGCGTACGGGACGGACGCGGATCCCACCGACAACCCGCGGTTCCAGACCTTCCCGCATGAGAGTGACCGCGCGAACCTCCTCGTGCGCACTCCCGAGCCTGCCGAGCCCAACAGCCTGTGCCTGAACTGCCACTCACTCGTGCATGACGCGGCACCGGGAAGCGGCTACGTTCAGGTGTTCGACGAGAAGCACGATGACGTGTCGGGCCCCGATGACGGCATCGACGCCCCGTGCACCACGTGCCACGTCACGGACCTGCTGCCGGTTCACGCGGACCGGTGCGTCGCATGCCACGCGACGCCGTACGACACGCTCGAACCCGGCTGGGGCAGTGGCTGCCAGCAGGGTGAGTGTCACGTGACCTATCACGACGGGCCGTTCGACGCACACTGGGAGGCGTACGACGCGGGGTGCGATTCGTGCCACCCGTCGGGGTGGTGGCCGAGGCCGGTGGACTGCCTCAACTGCCATGCCAGCCCGGCCAGCGCGGCCCTGCCCGTGACATCGTTGAACGCACGGGCGACCTACGATGGCGCGGCGCTCATACGGTTCACGCTCACCAAGGGCGGCAAAGCAGCGATCGGCACGACGTACTATCGCGTCGACGGCGGGCCGGTGCTCACCGGCAAGACCGCACTCGTCGTTGCGCCCGGTGAGCATGCGATCGAGTTCTGGTCGGTCGACCAGAACGGGCTCGCCGAGGCGACACACAACACCGCTGACTTCACGATCGTCGAGGACGTGACCGCCCCGGTCACAACATCGAATGCTCAGACCACCTACTACTGGTACAACGCCTCGATCACCCTGACGGCGACCGACGCGAGCACGCAGGGCGTGAAGGCTACGTACTACTCGCTTGATGGCGGTCCCGCACAGACCGGCACGTTCGTGAACGTCCCGGCCCTCGACGGGGCGGTTCCGCACACGCTCACGTTCTGGTCCGAGGACTGGTCAGGCAACGTCGAAAGCCCCAACACTGCGAACTTCACGATCATCCGCCAGACGGGAACGATCAGACTGGTCTGGGGCGACTCGGACATCGAGGGACAACCCGGTCCCGCTGAGGATGAATGGGCGAGCTGGACCGTTCGTCTCGGCGGCGCCACCGGCACCATCGTGGCCACAGGGAGCGACACGGGGGCCGGCTGGAGCGGCGTGAACGATATCGTCGTCCCCGTGCGCGCGACAGCCTACTACGTGCGTGTCGACTACGAGTACTGGGAGAATCTAGGCTTCCCCTACGGCTGGGAGTTGATTCCGGCCAGCAGGGTCTTCCCGAGCGTCTCCGTGACCGAACAGGGTGCGCTGATCCGCCTGTCCTACTAGCCGCGGCTAGAGCAACGGCGTCAGGAGCTGTCTAACCCGCCGCCGCCGCAATCCGGTCGATCGCCTCGTCGAGCACCGCGCGCGTCGTCGCAAAGTTGAGCCGCGCCCAACCCTTCCCGTGCTCGCCGAAGTCCGGACCCGCCCCGAGCGCCACCTTGGC
>JAXMLJ010000135.1:0-5064 GCA_034368805.1 Coriobacteriia bacterium | reverse complement strand
TTGCCGTAGACGTGGATCACGTTAGGGTCGCGGAAGTACCGCACGACCTCGGCGATGGCATCGCACTCTAGGATGTTGGCCAGAAACTGGTTGCCGAGCCCCTCACCCTCGCTTGCGCCCTTCACGAGTCCGGCGATGTCCACGAACTCGACGGTCGCCGGGACCACACGGTGAGGCTTCGCGAGTTCGGCGAGCCGGTCGAGACGGGAGTCGGGCACCGGGACGAGCCCAACGTTGGGCTCGATGGTGGCGAAGGGATAGTTGGACGCATCCACCTGCTTGCGGGTGAGTGCGGTGAACAGCGTCGATTTCCCCACGTTGGGAAGGCCGACAATACCGATGGAAAGCGCCACGCCAGACTCCTCTCGGCGCGCCTTTAGGGCACGCGTGCTGCGATACTATACCACCATGCACACACACCTACCCCCGTCACGAGAACACCGCCGGACCGACGGCTCACCGCGATGAGCGGTGACCTCATTGATGCGCTGGCGCTCGGCGGCGCAGCGTTCGTGGTGGCGCTGTCCGGCGCGATGGCGCCCGGGCCCTATCTCACCGTCACCATCACCCGCACACTCACCCACGGGCGGCTGTCGGCGGCTCTCATGCTCGTGGGTCACGCGGCGCTCGAGGGACTGCTTCTGGTAGGGTTCGCCTTCGGACTCCAGCGGGTGCTGACCAGCCCGAACGTGGCCCGCCTACTCGCCCTCGCCGGCGGAGCGGTGCTCCTCTGGATGGGATGGACCCTCCTGCGTGGGGCGCTCGCCGGCACCATCAGCCCTGAAGGCGACAGTCCACGGGCCGAGTCGAAGATGGGGCCCATCCTGCACGGCGCCGCAGTGAGCCTGTCCAACCCCTACTGGACGCTGTGGTGGGCCACGATCGGCGTCAAGCTGGCGGCGGACGGTCTCGCGATCGGTCCCCTCGGCATCGCCGCGTTCTTCTTAGGGCACCAGCTTGCCGATGTGAGCTGGTACGGCCTGGTGATCTTCGCAACGCACCGGGGTCGAACGCTGCTCGCGGATCGCCCCTACCGGGTGATCATCGGTGTGTGCGCACTCGCCCTCCTGTACCTCGGAGCGCGCTTCGCGCTCGACGGCATCGGCGCGCTATAGGCCGACGCCAGCCGACGAACGCGCCACACGAAGCGGGGCCCCGACTCTTCAGCCGGGGCCCCGATCGAATCTCACATGCCGCACGGCATGCGGTGTTACATCATGCCGCCCATGCCGCCCATGCCCGCCATAGCGGCGGCAGCAGCGTCGTTCTTCTCGGGGACCTCTGAGACGGTGGTCTCGGTGATGAGGATCAGTGCCGCGATCGACGCCGCATTCTGCAGCGCGGTGCGGGTGACCTTGACCGGGTCGATGACGCCCATCTTCGCGAGATCGCCGTACTCGCCGGTGGCCGCGTTCAGCCCCTCGCCCTTGGCGAGTGCCTTGACCTTCTCGACCACAACGGAGCCCTCGTAGCCGGCGTTGGCAGCGATCTGCTTCAGCGGCTCGTCGAGCGCCTTGCGGATGATGGTGACGCCGATCTGCTCATCGCCCGGAAGCACGAGCGCGTCGAGCGCGGGAGCCGCGTCGGTGAGCGCAACGCCGCCGCCGGCCACGATGCCCTCTTCAACCGCCGCGCGGGTCGCCTGGAGCGCGTCCTCGATGCGGTGCTTCTTCTCCTTGAGCTCGACCTCGGTCGCCGCGCCCACCTTGATGACGGCGACGCCGCCGGAGAGCTTGGCCAGACGCTCCTGGAGCTTCTCGCGGTCGAAGTCCGAGTCGGAGTTCTCGATCTCGTTCTTGAGCTGGGTGATGCGGGCCTTGATCTGGTCCTCGGCACCCTTGCCATCGATGATGGTGGTGTCGTCCTTGGTGATCTTGACCTTGTCGGCGCGACCCAGCATCTCAAGCGTGGCGTTCTCGAGCTTGTAGCCGAGTTCTTCGCTGACGACCTGGCCGCCCGTAACGATCGCGATGTCCTCGAGCATGCGCTTGCGGCGGTCGCCGAAGCCCGGCGCCTTGACGGCGACCGAGGTGAACGTGCCACGGAGCTTGTTGACCACGAGAGTCGCGAGCGCTTCGCCCTCGACGTCCTCGGCGATGATCAGCAGCGCCTTGCCGGCCTGCATGACCTTCTCGAGAACGGGCAGGAGGTCCTGGATGTTGGAGACCTTCTGGCTGACGATGAGGATGTAGGGATCCTCGAGCACGGCCTCCATGCGGTCCGCATCCGTGATCATGTACGGGTTGATGAAGCCCTTGTCGAACTGCATGCCCTCGACGGTCTCGATATCGATGCCGAAGGTCAGCGACTCCTCAACGGTAATGACGCCGTCCTTGCCCACGACCTCCATCGCCTCGGCGATCTTGTTGCCGATGGCCTCATCGGCGGCCGAGATCGAGCCGACGTGCGCGATCTCTTCCTTGTCCTCGATCTCCTTGGCGTTGGCCTTGATCGTCTCGACGACGGTCTCGACGGCCTTCTCGATGCCGCGCTTGATGGCGAGCGGGTTCGCACCGGCGGCCACGTTGCGCAGGCCCTCGCGCACGATGACCTGGGCGAGCAGGGTCGCGGTGGTGGTACCGTCACCGGCAACGTCGTTGGTCTTGGTGGCGACTTCCTTCACGAGCTGGGCGCCCATGTTCTCGATGGGGTCTTCGAGCTCAATCTCTTTCGCGATCGTCACGCCGTCGTTGGTGATGGTCGGCGCGCCGAACTTCTTCTCGAGCACCACGTAGCGGCCCCTCGGGCCGAGAGTCACCTTGACTGCGTCGGCCAGCTTGTTGACGCCGACCTCGAGGCCGCGGCGGGCCTGTTCATCAAAACGAATGTCCTTTGCCATGCGGGTGTAGTCCCTCCTTCAGATGAGTCGGATGCGTGCGGGGCGGGTTCTAGCCCTGCGAGACCGCGAGGATGTCGCTCTGCGACATGATGAAGTACTCCTCGCCGTCGATCTTGATCGATGTCTTGCCCCACTCCTTGTAGATGACGATGTCGCCGAGCTTCACGTCCATGGGGACACGCTTCTCGCCGTCCTCGTCCCAGCGACCGTCACCAACGGCGACGACTACGCCCTTCTGGGGCTTCTCCTTGGCCGAATCAGGGATCACGAGACCGCTCTTGGTCTGCTCCTCGGCCTTCGCCGGCTTGACGACGACATTATCGAACAGCGGCTTCAGATTCATGCTCTACCCTCCTACTTTCCTCTACATCGGTTCATGGACACTCGCGGAACCGTGGGCACCGCGCGGATACCTATGTACCCGTTCTGACTCGTGTTGGCACTCTGGACCCCCGAGTGCCAGCCGAAGGTGATTCTAGGCTTACACGGCGGACAAATGCAAGTGGCTTCGACAAGAATCTGATGGTCAATCACTCAGATATTCGAGTGACGCCCCGAGTTGCGCTAGCCGCCCAGCCGCATGTTGGGTACGGCATCCGCCGCCAGGCCGAGGACGCGCCCTGCGGCCAGGTGATCGTGCGCCGCCGCCGCGATCATCGAGGCGTTGTCCGTGCACAGGCCGAGCGGCGGAACGGAGAGCCGGATCGCGTTGACCGCGAGCGCCTGCCCGAGCGCCGCTCGCAGCGCAGGATTGGCGGCAACGCCACCGGCGAGGACCACCGCGCGCACGCCATTGTCAACGGCAGCCCGAACCGTCTTCGCAACCTGAACGTCGACCACAGCGGCCTGGAACGATGCAGCGATGTCCGGGATCCGCAGTTCCCGACCGGCCGCACGCTCCGCCTCCACGTACTGGATGACCGCGGTCTTGAGTCCCGAGAGCGACACATCCAGGTTCCCGCTGCGCATCATCGCGCGGGGGAACGGGATCGAAGCCGGATCCCCTTCGGCGGCGAGGCGCGAGATGACGGGCCCGCCGGGATAGCCGAGCCCCAGCAGCTTAGCCACTTTGTCGAACGCCTCCCCCGCGGCGTCATCGAGCGTCCGGCCGAGGACGTGATAACGGCCCCACTCCGGAACATGGACGATCGCCGTGTGGCCGCCCGAGACGAGCAGCGCGATGAGCGGTGGCTCGAGGCCGGGATCCGTGAGGCGCGCCGCGTAGATGTGCCCTTCGAGATGGTTGATGCCGACCAGGGGCAGCCCGGTCGCCAGCGCGAGCCCTTTGGCGTACGCGAGGCCCACCACGAGGGCGCCGACGAGCCCGGGGCCCTGCGTCACCGCGATCGCGCTCAGATCGCCGAAGCCGACTCCGGCCTCATCGAGAGCCTCCGCGACGACGGCCACCACGGCCTCGGTGTGCTTGCGCGAAGCGATCTCCGGGACCACTCCGCCGAATCGGGCGTGAAAGTCGACCTGGCTTGCGACTACCGCCGAGAAGATCTCGTGACCGCCACGCATGACCGAGGCCGCCGTCTCGTCGCACGAGGTCTCGATGGCGAGAACGAGGTCCTCACCAGCCACCGCTGCATCGATGGCGCCCACGGCCGGTGCGAGCGGACGCGACCACAGCACCAGTGCGTCGTCGCCGGTTCCGACGTAGTAGCCGACCCGGCGTCCCGCGATGTCGAATCCGCACCTGGTGTACAGCGCGATCGCCGCCTCATTCGAGGCCGCCACCTCAAGCGTCATGCGTCCGGCGCCCAGACGAACCGCCTCAGCCGCAAGCCTCCAGAGCAACTGCCGGGCGATGCCGCCGCCACGGAGGGCCGCGTCGACCGCCAGGTTCATCAGGTGGGCCTCGTCACCGACGACCATGATGCCGCCGTAGGCCACGACCCTGCCTCCGTCGGTGGCCACCAGCCAGACCCGATCGCTGCGACCCAGCTCCTGCCGGAACAGCGCCTCGCTCCACGGGTCCGGGAAGCTCGCCGCCTCGATCTCGAGCACACGTCCGAGATCGTCCTCGTCAAGCGGTCGCCACGTCATGACGGCTCGACCCCCCGCGGCCCTGAAACGCCGGCGTCCGGCAGCACACCGGAACGTCCGGCCTTGAGCCGCTCCGCCTCCTCGGCGTCGGACAGGCGGGTGTAGATGGGCAGCATCGTCTGCGGCTACGGCCGCTGCGGCCAGAACCTGGGCCACATGCTGGAGCGCGAAGGCAT
>JAXMLJ010000134.1:0-2525 GCA_034368805.1 Coriobacteriia bacterium | reverse complement strand
TATGCGACCGCCGAGAATCGCGTGGTAATCGCGCTCGAGGTCGGTGTAGGATCGGTGCGGGTCGACTAGAAAGGGGCGCCTCGATGCAGCCCGTCGCAACGTATCGCACGGCCGAAGGAGAGACCAAGACGCTGCAGTGGGTCGACGACCATTTCGAGGTCGACGCCTATCCCATGAGCGTCGAGCAGGTGCTCGAGTGGGACGCGGCAGGCACGCTCGCATGGGTCAGCCCCGAGACGCAGGCCTGGGCCCGCGCACTCGCGGTGCCGGCGCCGGCGCCGGCGGCTGAGCCCGCATCCGAGCCCGCACCCGACCCTGCGGCCGCCCCCGACTCGCGACTCGCACTCCTCGGCGAACTGCTCGAGACGCTCGGACGCTATCCGAACTACACGGCCGCGTACGGCACCGACACCGATCTCACGGTCGACAACACCGTCGCGCTGGCCGCCTGGCCCGGCGGACGCAAGAAGGTCGAGTTCCGCGCCATCATGAAAGCCGTCGAGGCCGAGCGCACACTCTATTACTGGGAGATGCTCAAGGAGAAGGGCGGCGGCCTGAGCTTCGGCGGCATCGAGAAGGAGACGTACACGGTTTCCGGGACCAAGCGATCCGGTTCGACGAGCGAAACCGTGATCGGCCCGGGGGGCGTGGTCGCCGACTACGACTGGGACTACGGCCGGACCCGCGCGATCATCGAGCCGGTGTGTACGGCCCACGGCTACCGGCTCAAAGTGGTGCTCATGCAAGGCGCCGCAAAGTACTGACACCCGCACAACACAAAGGACTCGGGGAGGCTTCATGAAGCGCATCGTGATCGGCCTGGTCGCACTGCTGGTTGCACTGCTCGTCGCAACGTCTCTGTCGGCCTGCGGCTCAGCAGACGACCCGGGCGGAGCCGGCAAGGGCGACGCCACGTCGGGCGGAGCCGGCGAAACGGCATCCGACGCGCCGGCCGACGTCGACGCGCTCAAGGCGGCGCTTGAAGCCGACCACTCCTCGGCAGACTGGTACGCGGACCTGCGCGATCTCACACTCGAGACGCGGCTCGGCGCGCCCGTGCTCGTGCTGCACGTCTCGTGGGCGATCATGGACGCGGATTGGGAGACGGCGAACGTCAAGCTCGACGCGATGCGCACGGCCATCGACAGCTACCGCTCCCCCATCGCGGTCAACTTCACCGCCGAGGGGACCGACGGCCAGCGGAACCCGCTCGGAAGCACCGGTGTGGCAGGAGCGGTGCCGATGAACGAGGCGTTCGAGCTCCCGGCCGCACCCGGGACCGCCGATGAGGTCGCCGCGTGGCTCGAAGCGGTCTACGGTCCGGGCGGCATCGTCGAACCCGGTGCCGAGGAGACCTGGTACGACTCCATCACGTCGATCGAGTACACGGACCCGGGCTACGGGATGCAGCTTGTGGTGAGCACCACGCTCGGCGCAGACGACGTCGCGGAGCTTGCGTCGCTGTCCAACGCGCTCGCCACCACAGCGTCACCGCTGATCGAGAAGCTCACGATCCAGGGCGCCGACGGCTACGTCTCGGTCGGCGGACCGATTGCGGCGAATCCGGGCGACGGGGGCTACTACTACATTCCGCGCTAGTCGTCTGACCCAGGCGGCTCGGGGGTATCGGGGGCTGCAGGCGGCTCGGGGGCTTCGGGCGCAGGCGGCGGCGCGGGCGGCTCAGGAGGGCTTCCGGCCGGCTTCGACCCGACGATCCGCCTGCCGAATGCGGCTGCGGCCTCGGCGGCTTTGCGTGCGGCTTCTCCCGCGCTGTCGGCGGCCTCCTTCGCGCTCGGCTCGGCCTCGCGCCACGCTTCCTTGAGCGAGCTTCCGGCCTGGCCCAGAGCCTCGCCGGCCTCATCGGCGGCGCGTCTGAACACATCGCCGACCTCGCGCAGGGGGTCCGGCTTGGGCTCGACTTCGTAGACGTTGGAGACGTGCGACGCGTCGTGTCCGTTGACGCACGCGCCCTCAGCGTCGAGCCACACGTGAGCAGAACACACATCGCACCAGGCAGCCTTCGGCATCTTCACTCCTTCTCCACACTCGGGAGGTACATTCACTACGGTACCCGAAACGGGCGCGTTGTCGCACGCAGAGACGCGTCGTCCTGACGCAACGCGGGACAGCTTTTTGCACATGCGGCATCGCGTTTGCATAGAACAGGGTAAGACTTTGGATAGACATCTTTGTCAGACTGATTGAGTTGCCGGGGAACACACCTCGGCTGTGGCCTTGACCAGCGGATTCGTGCTATACTGCATGATTGGACTGATGTTTCACGCCCGGTAGTTGGATTCGGCGCGACATCGCTCCTGAGATGACGAGAGGCAGCACATGGCGGGCATGCGTCTTAAAGCGATCGCACGGCGGAGCGGGGCACTCGCCCTCGTATCTGTCCTGTTGCTCGCCACACCCGCTGTAGCCGCGCCGAGCTCCTCGACCACGGGAACTCCGACGCCTCCCCCCTCAAGCCCGGCGCCCGCCCCTACTCCGGCGCCCGCGCCCGATCGCACTCCCCTGCG
>JAXMLJ010000133.1:0-31433 GCA_034368805.1 Coriobacteriia bacterium | reverse complement strand
ATCATCGTGAGGACGAGCGGACCCTGGCCGAGGACGAGGACGCCGACGATGGCCAGCGCATTGCCGAGTGTGACCGCGACGGAGACCGTCACGATGACCGGGTAGCGCTCATGGCCGGCCATCACGTGACGGGCGACGCTGGCGGGCCAGATCGCGAGCTGCGCGGCAGCGTGGATCCACAGCATAGCCCGCAGGAGCTCCGCCTGCGCGGGATCGACTCGGAACAACGTGCCCGCGTACGCACCGCATGCGACCAACGTGGCCGAGGCGAGAAGACCGATGACCGCATGGATCACAGCCGCCGTACGGATGGTGCGAGCCATCTCCTCCGGCTCTTCGCGTTCGAGATGCGCTGCGACCAGCCTGACCGTCGTCACGCCGACCCCGAAGTCGAAGAGGGCGACGAGTCCGACCGTTGAACTTGCGATCAGGAAGACGCCGTACACCGACTGGCCGAACGCGTCGAGCATCAAGGGCAGCGAGACGAACGCGATGAGCACCGCGATGAACTGGGAACTGATGTTCGCGAGCGTGTTGAGTACGAGACGACGGCTACGCACCGGGCGCCCTCTTCCTTCGCCGCGAGCTCGCTCCGTAGCGCACCTGCAGGGCAGCCGCGCCGGGGAGCCACTTCACGGTCGAGAACGCTCTCGCGAACAACCGTCGCTTGTAGAAGCGCAGCCACTCGAACGTCGGGCTCGATCCGTGGGCTATCCGGGCCCGGATCGCCTCCTTGAGGCTCCCGATCTCGTTGGTCGTGCTGACGCCGCCGTAGCGGGAGCGCGTCGTGACCTCCGAGATATGGCGGGTCACGACCTCCGCGGAGATCAGCCTCAGGACGAACTCGTAGTCGGCGGCGATCGCGTAGTCCGTCTCGTAGACACCTAGCCGGTCATAGACCCGCGAGCGCACGAACATGGCGATGTGCGCGAGAGGCATGCCGTCTGAGGCCGACTCCCGTGACAGGGTGTCGACCGAACACCGCGTCTCCCCGGTGTCACGCCCATCCTCGTCGAGCATAGCGATATCCCCGTAGAAGACATCGACCTCGGGTAGTGCATCGGCCATCGACGCGACACGGGCGAGCACTCCCGGCCGATACTCATCATCGGCGTTGATCATCGCTACCAGGTCATCGGGCCGCGCCTCTGTCAGGCACCACCTGATTCCCTTGTTCATCGCATCGTAGATCCCCGAGTCGGGCTCGCTGATGAAGACCAGCATCCCGCCTGAACTCGTCGCGTGATCCTGGATCACTGAGACCGTCGAATCCTCCGAGGCGCCGTCCACGACGATGTATCGACCAAGACCCCGCTCGCGGAGAACCGACTGGATGGTGCTGGAGATCGTGGCCTCGCTGTTGCGGCACGCAGTCACAACATAGATGCACGGTGACCCATCGGAGCGGCCATGCATGTGAGCTGCTGACTGCCCCGGGGCTACCGGCGGGCACGTACTGTCGGATTGGGGGCTCATGTCCGCCGAGTATACTGCTTGCCAATGCACGAGACACGCCTGCGGAGAGGGGCTGCTGCCGGGTGACCAGGAACTCGGTGACCGGAGATCGGATATCGGTAGCTCAGGTATCCACCGCCGACGTTTCCGGTGGGGCTGAACGAGTCGCGTCCGACCTGCATCGCGAGTACCTTCGGCTCCGCGTGGAGGCCACACTGATCGTCGGCTTCAAGTTCTCAGATCTTCCGGAGACGCTGCTGTTGCCCAACGACGCGCTGCGCACTCCCTGGGCACGCGCATGGAATCGCCTGGCACCCCCGATCCTGCCAAAGCCCGCAGTCCTCAATCGTCGGTCGCGCATGCTGCGTCGCGCCTGCAAGGTGATCGGAGAGCCTCGCCGAGCCCTTCGGATCGCATGCGGCTACGACGATTTCGACTTCCCCGCGACGCGGTCGATCCCGGACATGCCGCCACATCTGCCTCATGTAGTGCACCTGCACAATCTGCACGGAGGCTACTTCGACCTGCGTGCGCTGCCCGAGCTGTGCTCTCGGCTACCGGTGGTGGCCACCGCCCACGACATGTGGCTCGCCACCGGCCACTGCGCGCACGCGGTCGACTGCGAACGCTGGCGGGCAGAGTGCGGCAACTGCCCACACCTCGACTATCCTCCCGCCGCACGCGGAGACAAGACCCGTGAGAACCGGATCGCAAAGAAGGCCCTGTTCGAGAGGCCCGAGACCAGACTGTTCCTCACGGCCCCCTCTCGCTGGGCTCTCACCACGCTGGAGGAGTCCATCCTCGCACCGGCGATCATCGGCACTCGGGTGATAGCCAACGGAGTGGACCAGAGCGTCTTCCGGCCCGGAGACCAAGGTGCCGCGCGGAGGGCGCTGGCGATCCCCGGCGACGCGCAGGTCGTGGCCTTCACAGTCGCGGACGCCGGCAGTCCCTACAAGGATTTCGCTACCGTGAAGCAGGCCCTCTCCGGCATGGCACGCGCACGCTCCGAACAGCATGGACCGGAAGTCCCACTCGTGTTCCTATCCATCGGCGCCGAACAGCCCGAGCGCTGGAGTCTCCCGGGCGTGGAGGTGCGCGGCATACCGTTCACACAGGACGCATCGACGGTCGCACGGTGCCTGCAGGCCTCAGACGTGTACCTCCACGCTGCACACGCCGAGGTCCTCGGACTGGGGATACTCGAAGCTCAGTCATGTGGAGTGCCGGTCATCGTCACCCGTACCGGCGGCGCTCCTGAGGCCCTGGTCGATGAAGAGACCGGATTCGTTGTACGCGAACGAGATCCCGAAGCGATGGCCGCCGCCGCCGCACGTCTTCTGTCCGACGGGCCCCTCCGGCAACGCATGGCGGGCGCCGCGGCGGCATACGCAGCCGACCACTTCGGCCTGGAGCGGATGGCCCGAGGCTATCTCGACCTCTACGGCGAAGCCATCGAAGCACTTCACCCGTCGGCGACGCATCCGTGAGACGCACGGGTGGATCGCGATCGACTCGCGCGCGACCGCCACGCAGTCGTGTAGTCTGTCTGATGACCGAGTGACACCGACAGGAGGCAGTCCATGGCTGACGCAGCCGGAGCCGTCGAGGAGATCAGGGACGCCGACAGCATCGTCGCGGTCATCATCCGGGCGTCGTTCAACGAACCCGGCATCCGGTTCTTCTCGGAGAACGACTTCTCCCAGCAGCTCGGCTTCATCCGATACCCTGCCGGGCACAAGGTCATGCCGCACGTACACAACGAGGTGCCCCGCGAGGTCGTGTACACACAGGAGACGCTGTTCATCCGCAACGGACGATGCAGGATCGATCTGTACCGTGATGACCACACGCCACTGACGAGCCGAACGCTCGGACCCGGCGACGTCATCCTCCTCGCCGCCGGCGGACACGGCCTGGAGGTCCTGGAGGACTGCTCGATCATCGAGGTCAAGCAGGGGCCGTATGCAGGCGACGGGGACAAGACGCGATTTGAGGTCGCCGAGTCATGATCCCGGTCAACGAACCGCTCATCGGCGAGGCCGAGCAAGCGTACGTCGCCGACGCCCTCAGAAGCGGATGGATATCCTCGGCCGGAAGCTACCTCGACGCGTTCGAGAAGGGCTTCTCGGCATACTGCGGCAGGAAGCATGGGGTCGCGGTATCGAGCGGGACGGCCGCCTTGCAGCTTGCGGTCGCCGCCCTCGGCCTGGAGCCGGGCGACGAGGTGATCATGCCGTCGTTCACCATCATCTCGTGCGCCCTGGCGGCTGTGTACTCGTCTGCGTCGCCGGTGCTCGTGGACGTCGAGCCGGATACGTGGTGCATGGATGTCGGGCAGATCGAGGCGAAGATCGGCAGCCGGACCCGCGCGATCATGCCGGTGCACATGTACGGTCACCCCGTCGACATGGATCGCGTACTCGCGATCGCCGAGAAGCACGGGCTCGCGGTCATCGAAGATGCAGCCGAAGCCCACGGTGCCGAGTACCAGGGCCGAAAGTGCGGAAGCATGGGCGACATGTCCTGCTTCAGCTTCTACGCGAACAAGATCGTCACGACCGGCGAGGGCGGGATGCTCCTCACCGACGACGACGATCTCGCCGAGATCGCGAGATCCAAGCGCAACCTGTGCTTCAACGAGCGGCAACGCTTCGTGCACGATGAACTCGGCTTCAACTTCAGGATGACGAACGTCCAGGCCGCGATCGGTGTCGGTCAGCTCGAGCGCATCGAATCCATCGTCGATCGGAAGCGAGCGATGGCCCGCAGGTACGCAAGCGGACTCGCTGGCCTACCGCTCGCACTCCCGGTCGAACGCCACGGCGTCAAGAACGTCTACTGGATGTACGGCGTGGTGCTCGACGACACGGTCGACATGGACGCGAGCCGCTTCGCGGCTTCGCTGTCGCAACGCGGAATCCAGACACGGCCCTTCTTCGTAGGCCTCCACGAGCAGCCGGCGCTGACGGATACCGGGCTGTTCGGCGGGGAACGCTACCCGGTCACCGAGCGGCTCTCGCAACGTGGCCTCTACCTGCCCTCCGGTCAGACGATCAGCGACGCGCAGATCGACGAGGTCTGCTCTGCGGTACGGGACATACTCGGTAGCTAGCACGAACGGCGGTCTCGAATGACTCACGAGAGCGATGCGATGGGTGAGGGCCGGCAAGCCGCCGTGTTCCGTGAATACGCGGAGTTCTACGACACGCTCTACACCGACAAGGACTACGCCGCCGAGTGCCTGCTTATCCAGAGCATCCTCACGGAGCACGGAGTGCCGGAGGGCGGGAGCATCCTGGATCTCGGGTGCGGAACCGGTGGCCACGCGATCCCCCTCGCCCGCGCAGGCTACGACGTCACGGGCGTAGACCTCTCCCCCGAGATGATACGGATCGCCCGGGACAAGACCGCCGAGGCGGGCGTGCCTATCCAACTGCTCGTCGGCGATGCGCGGGATTTCGACGCGGACCGCACCTTCGACGCGATTATCGCCATGTTCGCCGTTGTCGGCTATCAGCTGACCAACGAAGACCTGTCGGCGCTCTTCTCGGTCGCGCGAACCCATCTCGAACCGGGCGGGCTCTTCACCTTCGACGCCTGGTTCGGGCCGGCCGTGCTCAGCGTGAGGCCGGAGCAACGCAGCAAGGTCGTGCGCCTGGACGATGGCGGGAACCTCACGCGGACCGCCACACCCGTGGTCGACGTTGTCGCGCAGACTGTCCGAGTGGACTACGAGCTGGACCGGGAGTCGGCCGACGGGACGATCGCACGAATCCAGGAATCGCACACCGTCCGATTCCTGTTCGCGCAGGAAGTGGCGTACTTCCTGCAAGTCGCCGGCTTCGAGGTCGTGGATCTCATGCCGTTCATGAAGCCCGGCCTCGTGCCGACCGCAGAGGACTGGAACGTGACGTGGACCGCACGCGCACGATAGCCCGCGCCGCGCGCCGCGCGGGCGCGGCGGTACCCGATCGCCCGGTGGTGTGTCAGCCGTGAGGATCGGCGTCGTTCCCAGCCTCGATCGCGGCGGTGGAGGCATCTACCAGTACTCGGTCACACTTCTCTCGGTGCTTCCCGACGCGCTTGGGCACGCCGACGACCTCATCGTGTTCCTGTATGGAGGCGAGACCCTCCCTGACGACCTCATCGCACCCGAGATCCCGGTCGTCGAGATGCGCGCAGCACGGGGTCTCGTCGGCGCCGTGTGGTATCGGCTCGCGTCAGTGCTGCCCGGTGGCGTGAGGACCCGGGTGCGCCGGGCCCTCGGACGTACGCGGGATGCACGGACGCACGATGACCATGCCGGGCGTCAACCGGTCGACACCGGCTGGAAAGCGTTCTTCGAAGCCCGAGGGGTCGACCTCCTGTTGTTCACGGCGGACAGCGACCTTGCGTTCCGCTCCGGCCTCCCCTACATCGTGGCGATACACGATATCCAGCACCGGCTGCAGCCCGAGTTCCCCGAGGTCTCGGCCGACGGCGAGTGGGAACGCCGCGAGTACCGCATCGGGAACTGCGTTCGCTTCGCGACAGGCGTCCTAGTCGACTCTGCGGTCGGCAAGGAGGACATCCTCGCCACCTACGCACCCGACGAGGACACCGTCTCGATCGTCCCGTTCGTACCGGCGAGTTACCTGCGCGAGCACGTATCGCCCGGGCAGGTCGACCGGGTCCGCGCCGAACACAGACTCCCGGAGCGTTTCGTCTTCTATCCGGCGGCGTTCTGGCCGCACAAGAACCATCTCCGCATCGTGGAGGCCATCGCCGGGCTCAGGCGCGACGGCCTCGACATACCGATCGTGCTCGTCGGCGCGAACGGAGGCTCGGCGCTGCGGAGCGACACGTTCACGGAAGTGATGGCCGCTGCACATGAGCTCGGCGTCGAGGACCTGGTGCTCTACCTCGGGTACGTCGAGGACGCGGCGATGTCCGTGCTGTACGCCGAGGCGGACGCGCTCGTGATGCCCACCTTCTTCGGGCCGACGAACATCCCGGTGGTCGAGGCGTTCAAGTTCGGCTGCCCAGTCGTGACGTCCGATATCCGCGGCATACGGGAGCAGGTAGGCGATGCCGCGGTCCTGGTCGATCCGAGGTCTGCTCCGTCGATCGGCGACGGTATCCGGCGCGTCTGGACCGAGCCGCTCCTCGCCGCGTCGTTGACCGAGGCTGGACACGCGCACCTTGCGGCCTACTCGCACGAAGACTTCACCGCAAGGATCCGCGAGGCGCTGGACAGGGCGCGCCCGCGCATCACCCCGATAGGCGAGCCGAGATGACCGCCCGCGCGCCCCGTGACCGCCAGCTGCTCAGGATGCTGACGGCGATCGTCCTTCTGGCGGCGATCGTCTACGGCGCGTCGGCAGCACTCGTCGGGCGGCCGCCCGCGATCCGCGACGCCTTCCAGTACAACGCGAGCGCACAGCGGCTCCTGAACACAGGGGTCTACGAGTACAACCCTGACCTGACCGCGGGGATCGAGGCCACGAACGGTCCGAGCGCCTTCACCATGCCCGGTTACACCGTGTTCCTCGCAGGAATCTACCTGTTCTTCCCGCACTCCGGCGATGTGGTCGCCAACATCCTGGCTGCTCAGACAGCCATCATCATCATCCAGCTGCTGCTGGCAGTCGGCACCGCGACAGTGATCGCCTACGCCGGCCATCAGCTCGGCGGATCGGCACTCGGCTGGACAGCAGGTGCTCTGGCGGTCGCCTACGTGCCGTTCGGGATGAATGCCACGGTGACGCTGACCGAGACGCTCGCGCTCGCGCTCATGTCGGTCGTCGTGCTCGCCACAGTCGGACTGCTTCGCCAGGGCGCCGCCAGCGACCCTGCCCGGTCCGTGCGATGGGCCATCGTGCTCGGCGTCGCCGGCGGCACGTCCATCCTGGTTCGCCCGACGATCGCCCTGTGGCTCGCGGCGCCACTCCTTGCGTGGCTGTGGACACACCGCCGCAGCCCCTCGTCGCGCTGGCGAGTGCCGCTGATCGTGGCGGCATGCGTCGTCGCCCTCATGACCCCCTGGGTCGTTCGTAACGCCGTCTCCCTCGGCCGCTTCGTGCCGTTCACCGACTCGGTGAGCACCCCACTGCTCGACTCGGTGGGTGGCGCGAACTTCACCGCTGCCGAGGAGGACCTGATCGCGCGCGCCGAGGCCGAGGGAAGGGATCCGCACCAGGCGGTCGCACTCCAGCGCCTCAAGACCACGTGGCTCGTCAGCCCGTCAGGGTTTCTCCGTTGGAAGGCCGAGACCGCGTGGGTCGGCGTGGGCAACTTCACCAACCTGCCGCTCGACATACTCGCGGACCTTCAGATGTCCGGGACGCCCGCGCCGCGAACGTATGCGGACGCGGGGACATTCCTGCCGGTGACCAGCGATGCGGTCTACACCCGGCTCTTCGAGGGCGTGACCTGGTACCACCGGATCCTTCTGATGCTCGCGGGGATCGGAGTCGTACTCGGACATCGACGGGCGGCTGTCTGGCTGCTGGCGTCGATTCCCGTGTACTACGCGATCGTCCACACGGTGATCCTCTTCATGATCCGGTACTTCTACCCCGCGATGCCTGCGCTCATCTTGCTCGCGGCGTTCGGAGTCGTGGGCACGGTACGTCTCGTCACAGCACGCACCACCCACGAGGCATCCGCCGGGTAGCTCCGGGCTAGCCCAGGTCCACCGGCAACCCGATGTGCCCGAGCACCGCCGTCGCCGCGGCCACCGCGGGACTCGCCAGGTACACCTCGCTTGTGGGGTCGCCCATACGGCCGACGAAGTTGCGGTTGGTCGTCGCGAGCGCCCGCTCCCCCGCCGCGAGGATCCCCATGTGCCCGCCGAGGCACGGGCCGCACGTCGGCGTGGAGACCGCAGCGCCGGCATCCAGGAAGATGTCGGTGAGCCCCTCGTGCATCATGTCTCGATACACCTGCTGGGTGGCCGGGATGACGATCAGGCGCACGTCCGGGTGCACGCGGAAACCCTCGATCACCTTCGCGGCCACGCGCATGTCCTCGAGCCGGCCGTTGGTGCAGGAACCGATGACCACCTGGTCCACGCGCACGTCGCGCGCTTCGGCTACCGGGCGCGTGTTGCTCGGCAGGTGCGGGAACGACACCGTCGCCGGGATGGTCGCGGCGTCAATCTCGTAGATGCGCTCGTAGACGGCGCCCTCATCCGAAACGTACTCGGTCCACGGCCGCTCGGTGCGGCCCTGCATGTAGGTGCGCGTCACGTCGTCGACGGCGATGATGCCGCTCTTGCCGCCGGCCTCGATGGCCATGTTGCAGATGGTCATGCGGCCATCCATGTCCAGGCCGGCGATGGTGTTACCGGTGAACTCCATAGACTGGTACAGCGCGCCGTCAACACCGATCATGCCGATGATGTGCAAGATGATGTCTTTGGCCGACACCCAGGGGCCGAGCGTACCGGTGACGTTGAACTTGAGGCTCGCCGGCACTTTGAACCAGGCCCGGCCGGTGGCCATGCCCACGGCGGCGTCGGTGGACCCCACACCGGTTGCGAACGCGCCGAGGGCGCCGTAGGTGCACGTGTGGCTGTCGGCGCCGATGATCACGTCGCCCGCGCCCACCACGCCCTGCTCGGGCAGGAGCGCGTGTTCCACGCCCATGCAGCCGATCTCGTAGTAGTGCGTGATGGCCTGCGCCCGTGCGAAGTCGCGCATGATCTTGGCCTGCTCGGCGCTCTTGATGTCCTTGTTGGGCGTGTAGTGATCCGGCACGAGCGCGATCTTGGTGGCGTCCCACACTCGCTCGACACCTATCTTCGCGAACTCGCGGATGGCAATGGGCGCGGTCACGTCGTTGGCGAGCACGAGATCGAGGTCACATTCGATGAGCTGCCCCGGCTCAACCTCGGGCAGCCCCGCGTGCGCGGCCAGGATCTTCTCGGTGATGGTCATCGGTCGGGGCATGGGTGTCTCCTCCCGGGCTTATCGCCCGCTAGATCTCGTCAGGTACGCTCGGCGCCTCGGCGGCCAGTAGCAGGCGGTTGAGCGCGTTCACGTACGCCTTGGCGCTCGACACGATGATGTCGGGATGCGCGCCGCGGCCGGTGAAGGTCCGGCCGTCCTCGCCCTTCACGCGGATGGTCACTTCGCCGACCGCATCGATGCCGCGCGTGACCGACTGCACGCTGAACTCGGTGAGGTCGTTGGGCGCATCCACGATGCGGTTGATCGCCTTGTAGACCGCGTCCACCGGGCCGTTGCCGTGACTGGAGTCGATCAGATGCGCGCCGTCCTGCGTCACCAGCTCGACGGTCGCCGTCGGTATCCCGGGGTCGCCGCAGCTCACGTGGACCTGTTCGAGGTGGTAGACCTCACCGATCATGCGCTCCGTCTCGCCAACGAGCGCCTCGAGATCCTCGTCGTAGACTTCCTTCTTCTTGTCGGCGAGCTCGAGGAATGCCTCGTGCACGCGCTCGAACTCCTCGTCGGCCATCGCGTAGCCGAGTTCGGCCAGCCGGTGCCGGAGCGCCGCACGGCCGCTGCGCGCAGTCAGCACGATCGAGGAGCCGCCGGCGCCTACATCGGCCGGGTCGATGATCTCGTAGGTCGAGCGCTCCTTGAGCACACCGTCTTGATGGATGCCGCTCGAGTGCGCGAACGCGTTGGCGCCGACGATGGCCTTGTTGGGCTGCACGAGGATGCCGGTGATGCTCGAGACCAGACGCGACGCGCGCACGAACTCACGGGTGTTGATACCGGTGTCCACGCCGAAGACGTCGGGGCGCATCTTGAGCGCCATGACGACCTCTTCCATGGCTGTGTTGCCCGCACGCTCGCCAAGGCCGTTGATGGTACACTCGATCTGCCGCGCGCCCGCCCTCACGCCGGCAAGCGCGTTGGCCGTAGCCATGCCGAGATCGTTGTGGCAGTGCACCGAGACGATCACGTCTTCGATGCCGCGCACGTGTTCCATGAGCCCGCGGATCAGGTCGCCGAAGACCTCCGGGTACGCGTAACCGGTGGTGTCCGGGATGTTCACGACCGTGGCGCCGGCGCCGATGGCCGCCTCGATCATCCGGTAGAGGAACTCGGGCTCTGCTCGGCCCGCGTCCTCGGCGTAGAACTCCACATCGCCCACGTGCGAACGCGCGAGCTTGACGGCGGCCACCGCCCGTTCGAGCGCCTCCTCGCGCGTGATGCGAAGCTTGTCGCGCAGGTGGCTCTCCGAGACGCCGATCCCGGTATGGATACGCGGACGCGCGGCTCCTGCAAGCGCCTCGGCTGCACGCTCGATGTCGGCCGCGATCGCGCGGGAGAGCGCGCAGACCACGGCGGCCTCACCAACCTCGGCGGCGATGCGGCGCACGCTCTCGAAGTCGCCGGGACTCGAGATCGGGAAACCGGCCTCGATCACGTCGACGCCGAGGCGCACGAGCTGGCGGGCGATCTCGAGCTTCTCGGCGGTGTTCATGCTCGCGCCGGGCGACTGCTCGCCATCGCGGAGCGTGGTGTCGAAGATGAATACCCTCTCGGGAGTGGCGTGCGGTGAACTGCTCACGGGACGCTCCTTTGTCGCACGTGCGGGTACGGGCGGGTTGGCCGGCACGAGCCGTCGGTCAGACGGCGGCCGGCTGCATAAGTCGCCCGAGAAGACCCTCGCGGAGCATGTGTGCGCACTCGTTCATGCAGCGCAGTATAGCGCACGCGAGGGGCCCCGTTGAGGGACCCCTCGCGCATGCGGCGTGTGGCGCACGGGCACGCACCCGCTAGAGCTCGATCCTCCAGGCCTCGGTCACCTCGGCCTTGGCGTTGATGCGGTCCATGAGCGCGTCGGAGATCGGCGAGTCGACGTTGATGCCCATGAGCGCCGTGCCGCCCTCGCCGGTACGCCCTACCTGCATCGACGCGATGTTGATCTCGTTCTCACCGAGCGCTGTGCCCACCTTGCCCACGACACCGGGCACGTCTGAGTACTTCAGGAACAGCATGTGCTGCGTCGGAACCATGTCGATATCGAACTCGTTGAACGCCACCAGGCGCGGCTCGTTCTTCTTGCCGATGAGCGTGGCGCCGAGCTTGAACTCGCCGTCGCCGGCGCGCGCAACGACCACCATCAGACTCACGTAGTCCAGGCTGTCGGTGCGGCTGTGCTCCGTGATGGCGATGCCGCGCTGCTCGGCGTAGTGGTTGGCGTTCACGAAGTTGATCGCGTCTTGCGTGACCACGGTGAGCAGGCCCTTGAGCGCCGCGGTCTTGAGGATGCGCGTGTCCTGCTCGGCCAGGTGACCGATGAAGTGCACCTCGATCTCCGAGACCGGACCGCGCGCGATCTGCGCGATGCCCTTGCCGAGAGCCTCGGCCACCGGGATGAAGGGGCCGACGGCCTCCATGACCTCGGGAGAGACCGGCGCGATGTTGACCGCGGTGGGTACCATGTCGCCGCGGAGTCCCGCCGCCACGTACTCGGCGATCTGCTCACCGGCGCGATCCTGCGCCTCCTCGGTGGAAGCGCCGAGGTGCGGCGTCACGATGACCTGCTCGAAGGCGAACAGCGGCGAGTCCGTGCACGGCTCGACCTCGTAGACGTCGATGCCGGCGCTGGCGACCTTGCCACTCTCGAGCGCGGCGATGAGCGCGTCCTCCTGGTAGATGCCGCCGCGGGCGGTGTTCACGAGCCGTACGCCGTCCTTCATCTTGGCGAACTCGTCCGGTCCGAACATGCCGATGGTCTCTTTGGTCTTGGGCAGGTGGACGGTGATGAAGTCGGCCTGCGCCAGAAGCTCGTCGAGTGTGGCCGCATACCCGATGCCGAGCTGCGCGGCGCGCTCCTCGGTGATGTACGGGTCGAACGCCACGACCTTCATGCCCAAACCCTTCGCACGCTCGGCCACCAGCGCACCGATACGGCCGAGGCCGACCAGGCCGAGCGTCTTGTCGAGCACCTCGGTACCGGTGAACTTGGAGCGCTCCCACTTGCACGCATGCATGGACGCGTTGGCCTGTGGGATGTTGCGCACCTGCGCGAGCAGGAGCGCGATGGTGTGCTCGGCGGCCGAGACGATGTTCGACGTCGGGGCGTTGCACACGACGATGCCGCGCTCGGTGGCGGCCACCACGTCCACGTTGTCCACGCCCACGCCCGCGCGGCCGACGATCTTGAGGTTCACGCCCGCCTCGAGCACCTCGCGCGTCGCCTTGGTAGCCGAACGCACGATGAGCCCGTCGTACGCCGGAATCGCGGCGACGAGCTCCTCCGGGGTCATGCCGGTGATGACGTCGACCTCGAACTCCTTCTTGAGCAGCTCGATGCCGCCGTCGGCGATCTTCTCAGCTACCAGTACCTTCATCGTATCTACTCCCCCATGAAGACGGCCTGCGCGGCGGCGATACCGCTCCCGCGCTCGAACGCGTAGCCGAGCTCGGCGAGCGTCATCTCGAGGCCCGCGAGCGTGGTGATGATGTCGAACACGCCGAAGTAGCCGAGATGCCCCACGCGGAAGATGCGACCCGCGTAGTCGTCCTGACCGCCGGCGATGGTGATGCCGTACTTGTTCTTGAGGATGCTCACGATCTTCTTGCCATCCACGCCCTCCGGCACCCACACCGGCGTGACCGCGCTGCCGCGACCCTCGGGCGGCGCGAAGAGCGTGAGGCCGAGCGCCTCACAGCCGCGCCGTGTGGCCTCGGCGAGCATGCTGTGCCGGGCGATGGTGTTCTCGAGCCCCTCCTCGCGGATCATCTTCAGCGCCACCACAAGACCGAGCACGAGCGATACGGCCGGGGTGAACGGCGTGGTGTCCTTCTCGATGTTCTTCTTGTACTTCATCCAGTCGAAGTAGTACTTGGGCAGCGTCGAGCGCTCGTAGGCGCGCCACGCCTTCTCAGAGACCGTGCACGCGGCCAGACCCGGCGGCAGCATGAGGCCCTTCTGCGAACCGGTCATGACGACGTCGAGTCCCCACTCGTCGGTCCTGCACTCGACCGCACCGATGCCGGTGATCGAGTCCACGATCAGCACGCACTCGGGATACTCACGCACGATCGCGCCGATGGACTTGACGTCGTTCAGCACACCGCTCGAGGTCTCCGACTGCGTGACGATGACGCCGCGCACGCCGGGGTTCTCCTTGAGGGCCGTTGCCACGTCAGCGGGGTCGACGACGCTCGTCCACTCGTAGGCGAGGTCGATGACGTTCAGGCCGTAGACCTCGGCGATCTGCTTCTGACGGTCGCCGAACTTGCCGTTGCGGCACACGATGACACTGTCGCCGGCCGAGAAGCAGTTGGCGATGGCCGCCTCCATGACGCCGGTGCCCGACGAGGCGAAGAGCAAGGCGTCCCCTTCGGTCTGGAAGACGTACTTGAGCCCTTCGATCGCCTCGGCGAACGCGGCCGAGAAGTCGGGGGTGCGGTGGTGGATGATCGGGGCGGCCTGCGTCAGCAGGACCTCCGGCGGTACGGGCGTCGGGCCTGGCGTCATCAGGTACTTCTTCTGCATCGCGCTACTCCTCCTCGCCGGTCTTGAGCCATGCGAACATGCCGCGCATCTCGGCGCCGACCTCTTCGATGAGCGTGTCGGCGTGGATCCGGCGCATGGCCTTGAAGTGCGGCTGGCCGGCGCGGTTCTCCGAGATCCAGTCGCGCGCGAACTTGCCACTCTGGATGTCCCACAGCACGCGCGCCATCTCCTCGCGGGTCTCCTCGGTGATGATGCGCGGGCCGGTCGCGTAGTCGCCGTACTCGGCGGTGTTGGAGATCGAGTCGCGCATCTTGGCCATACCGCCCTCGTACATGAGGTCCACGATGAGCTTGAGCTCGTGCAGGCACTCGAAGTACGCGATCTCGGGCTGGTAACCGGCCTCGACAAGCGTCTCGAAGCCCGCCTGCACCAGGTGCGTGGCGCCGCCGCAGAGCACGGCCTGCTCGCCGAAGAGGTCCGTCTCGGTCTCCTCGGCAAAGGTCGTCTCGATGACAGCCGCGCGCGCGCCGCCGATACCGGCCGCCCAGGCAAGCGCGATATCCTTTGCCTTACCGCTCGCATCCTGCGCAACCGCGATGAGACACGGCACGCCCGAGCCCTCGGTGAAGACCCTGCGCACCATGTGGCCGGGGCCCTTGGGGGCGATCATGATCACGTCAACGCCCTCGGGCGGCTCGATCTGCCCGAAGTGGACGTTGAAGCCGTGCGCGAACGCGAGCACTTTGCCCGCGGTCATCGACTCGTGGATCTCCGCGTAGTAGATGTGCGCGGTGGTCTCGTCCGGCGTGAGCATCATGACGATGTCGGCCTCGCCGGCCGCCTCGCGCGGCGTCATGACCTTGAGTCCGGCCTCGCGCGCCTTGTCTGCACTCGCCGATCCCGCCCGCAGACCGACCCGCACATCACAACCCGAGTCGTGCAGGTTGAGCGCGTGGGCGTGGCCCTGGCTCCCGTAGCCGATGACCGCGATCGTGCGCTCGCGGACCAGGCTCAGGTCGCAGTCCTTGTCGTAGTACACCGTTGCCATCGTCGTCCTCCTCCTCGCGTCCTGTGCCGGACGCCCGTTACGACCGTATCCGTTCGCGGCTCGCGCCGCGGGTCGTGCCTCTACGAGTCCCGGCTGCCGCGCGCGAGCGCGATCTTGCCCGTCCTCGCCAGTTCCTTGATTCCGTAGGCGCGCAGCAGGTCCTCCATCGCGGCGAGCTTGTCCGTCGTGCCGGTCGCTTCGATCGTGAGGCTGTTGCGGCCCACATCCACGATCTTGGCCCGGAACACGTTGGCGATCTCGATGATCTCGTGACGCCGCTCGGGAGCCGCGTTGATCTTGTACAAGACGAGTTCGCGATCGATCATGTCCTTCGGATCGAGGTCCTGGATCTTGATCACGTTGATGAGCTTGTGGAGCTGCTTGGTGATCTGCTCGATCGGCGTGTCTTCGGCCGAAACGACGATCGTCATGCGTGAGAGCGTCGGATCGTCGGTCGTGCCCACCGCGAGCGAGTCGATGTTGAACCCGCGCCGGGCGAACAGCGACGCGACGCGCGTGAGTACACCCGGCTTGTTCTCAACGAGCACTGACAGTGTGTGATTCATCTACTCCCACACCTCCTCGAGCAACTCGCCGTCGAGCATCTCGGAGACCGGACCGCCCGGAATGCCACCCAGCATCTCGTCGATCGAACCGCCGGGCGCGACCATCGGAAAGACGTTCTCCTCGCGCTCGACCCGCACATCCACGACCGCGGGACCGTCGTGGTCGAAGACGGCCGTGAGCGCCGCGTCGAGCTCTTCGGGCCGCGTGGCCCGTACGCCGAAGGCGCCGTAGGCCTCGGCGAGCTTCACGAAGTCCGGACAGTCCTGCGGCAGCGTGGAACTCGAGTAGCGCTTCTCGTAGAACAGCTCCTGCCACTGCCGGACCATGCCGAGATAGCCGTTGTTCAAGATGACGACCTTGACCGGCAGCCCGTTGATGGCCGCGGTGGCGAGCTCCTGCGAGTTCATCTGGATCGAGCCGTCACCGGCGATGTCGATCACGAGGTGGTCGGGACGACCCAGCTGGGCACCGATGGCCGCCGGCAGGCCGAAGCCCATCGTGCCGAGCCCGCCGGAGGAGACCCAGGTGCGCGGCTCGCGCAGGCGCAGGTACTGGCACGACCACATCTGGTTCTGGCCCACTTCGGTGGTGAAGACCGTCGGCCGGTCGGCGGTGAGCTCGCGCACGCGCTCGACCGCGTACTCGGGCATGATCGTGTCCGTACTCGGGTGGTAGTGGAACGGGTAGCGCGCACGCCAGTCGTCGATCACGCGCATCCACGCATCCGTGCGCGGCTCGGCGTTCATCTTGCGCAGCTCCGCGGTGATGGCGGCGAGCACGGTCCTCGCATCGCCGACGATCGGCACGTCCACGCTGCGGTTCTTGCCGATCTCGGCGGGGTCGACGTCGATGTGAACGACCTTGGCCTTCGTAGCGAAGGCGGCGAGCTTGCCCGTGACGCGGTCATCGAAACGGACGCCGACACCGAGGAGGAGGTCTGTCTCGGTGATGGCGTAGTTGGTGAACTTGCCGCCGTGCATACCCGGCATGCCGACGAACAGGTGATGGTCTTCGGGGAACGCGCCCTTGCCCATGAGTGTGGTGACCACAGGCAGCTGCATGAGCTCGGCAAGCTCCTTGAGCTCCCTCCAGCCCTCGGAGGCGAGTACGCCGCCGCCGACGTACAGGAGCGGCTTGCGCGCCCGGGCGATCAGCGTGGCGGCCTGGTGGATCTGCTTGGCGTGACCTTTGACCGTGGGCTTGTAGCCGGGCAGGTTCAGCCGCTCGGGGCGCTTGTAGGTGAGCTCACCGCGCGCGATGTCCACGGGGATGTCCACGAGCACGGGGCCCGGGCGGCCGGTCGTGGCGATGTGGAAGGCCTCGGCCATCACGTCGGGCAGATCGGCCGGATCGTCGAGCAGGTAGTTATGCTTGGTGATCGGGATGGTGATGCCCGTGATGTCCGTCTCCTGGAACGCGTCGGTGCCGAGCACGTGTGTCGCCACCTGCCCGGTCACGACCACGAGCGGGACCGAGTCCATGTACGCGTTGGCGATGCCGGTGACGGTGTTGGCCGCCCCCGGACCGCTCGTCACGATCACGACGCCGGGCTTGCCGGTGACGCGCGCATAACCGTCAGCGGCGTGTGTGGCGCCCTGCTCGTGGCGCGTGAGTATGGTACGCACTCCCTCGACCTCGTACAGCGCGTCGAAGATCGGCAGCACGACACCGCCGGGATAGCCGAAAACGACCTCGGTACCCTCGGCCTGCAGCGACTTCACGAGTGCCTCCGCGGCGCTCATCCTCATGCTCTCACCTCCTGTGTCTTCCGAGTCGTCAGCATTCGAGCACCGCTCCCTTGTCGGCGCTCGTCACGAAGCGCGCATAGCGCGCGAGGTAGCCGGTCGTGACGTTGGGCTCTCGCGGCGTCCACGCGCGAGCGCGCATCGCGAGGTACTCATCGGTCACCTCGAGGGTGAGCGTGCCGGCGTCGATGTCGATCGTGATGGTGTCGCCCTCCTCCACGAGCGCGATGGGCCCGCCCTCGGCGGCCTCGGGGCTCACGTGACCGATCGACGCGCCAGATGTCGCGCCGCTGAAGCGCCCGTCGGTGATGAGCGCGACTGTGCCGGCAAGGCCCATACCCTTGACGGCCGAGGTCGGCGAGAGCATCTCGCGCATGCCGGGACCGCCCTTGGGGCCCTCGTAGCGGATGACGATGACGTCACCTTCGCGGATACGCCCGCCGATGATCGCCGCCTGCGCATCCTCCTCGGACTCGAAGACACGCGCCGGGCCGGAGTGCTGCCGCATCTCGGGCGCCACGGCCGACTGCTTCACGACGGCGCCTCTCGGCGCGAGGTTGCCCTTCAGCACACGCAGCCCTCCGACCGCCGAGTACGGCTCATCAATGCTGCGGATCACAGCGCCGTCGGCGCCGGGCAGGTGCTTGATGACGTCGCCGACCGTGCCTCCGGTCACCGTCCGCGCATGCGTGTCGATCAGGTCACCCTTGGCGAGCTCGGCCATGATCGCGGGAATGCCGCCCGCGAAGTAGAGGTCCTCGATGTGGTACCCGCCGGCTGGCGACACGCGCACGAGGTTGGGAGTGCGCGCCGAGACGGCCTGCCAGTCGTCGAGGGTGATGGGAGCGCCCGCCTCGGCGGCGATGGCCGTCAGATGCAGAACGGTGTTGGACGAGCCGCCGAACGCCATGTCCACCGTCATCGCGTTGGTGATCGCTGCGGGCGTCATGATCTGCCGAGCGGTGATGCCACGCTCCAGCAACTCCATGACACGCATGCCCGCATGCTTGGCCAGACGGATCCGCGCTGAGTAGACCGCCGGGACCGTGCCGTTGCCCGGCAGCCCCATCCCGATCGCCTCGGTCAGGCAGTTCATCGAGTTGGCGGTGAACATGCCCGCGCAGCTGCCGCACGTGGGGCAGGCGCCGTTCTCGAGCGCGAGGAGCGACTCGTCGCTCACCTCGCCGCGAGCGTGCGCCCCGACGGCGGTGAAGACGGTGTCGAGGTCGACGTGCTTGTTCTCCCAGCGACCCGCGAGCATCGGCCCGGCGGAGACGACGACGGTGGGGAGGTCGAGTCGCGCGGCGGCCATGAGCATCCCGGGGATGACCTTGTCGCAGTTCGGGATCATCACGACCGCGTCGAACGCGTGCGCCGAGACCGCGATCTCCACGGAGTCCGCAATGACCTCGCGGCTGGCAAGCGAGAAGCGCATGCCCTCGTGACCCATGGCGATGCCGTCGCACACGCCGATGGTCGAGATCTCGAGCGGGGTGCCGCCCGCCATGAGCACACCGGTCTTGACCGCCTCGGCTACCCGGTCCATCCCCACGTGCCCGGGGATGATGTCGTTAGCCGAGTTGATGACGGCGACGAACGGGCGTGCGATCTCCTCGTCGGTAAGGCCGTCGGCCTTGAGGAGGCTGCGATGAGGGGCCCTGGCCGGACCCTTCTTCATCGAATCGCTGCGATGCTCCATCAGTCGCCCTTCCTCGTCGAGGGACGGGGCGTCCGTAGGTGCCGCATGCAGCGTAGGAGATGGTGGCCTGATGCCACCCGCGATGACGCCGAACCGGCCCGTGGGGCCGGAGCGTCTCGCTCATGCGGCAGGTAACGGATGCCACCGACCCGTCTTAGTAGCACCGGCTCCCGCGGAGGTCATCCGCGCAAGGGCACCGGTCCGTTCGTCCGGGTGGCTCAGGGGTGGCGTTCGAAGCGTCCCGCGCCGGGCTTCCACCGTCCCCGACTCTCTATCGCTGGGATTGACCTCTACTCGTCCCCATCAACGCCGATCATGCTGTGCAATTGGTAAGGGGCGAGTATAGCGCAAAGGAGCGGGAGCCGCACCCCTCGGCTCGGCTCGATCGGAGCGGCCGGCATAGCTCCTCCGAGGGTATGCTCTAGGCACGTTCAACCGGCATGGAGGCCGAGATGACCGCGACACAGCCGGGCGTGAGCACCGCACTCGTCTACGACGAATCGCTCGGCGCATACGACCTCGACCCCGCCCATCCGCTGCGACCCGAGCGGGTCTCGCTCACCATCGACCTGATCGGTGCCTACGGCCTCGTCGCGAACAGGGCTCTCGAGCTCGTTGCACCCCGGCCGGCATCGTCCGCCGAGCTCCTCAGGGCGCACGATGCGCGGTACATCGAGACGGTGATCGAGGCCTCGGCGGCGCCGGGCTGGTGGAAGCCGCGGCGCGGCATCGGTCCGGGCGACACCCCCGAGTTCCGTGGCATGCACGACGCAGCGGCGCTCGTCGCGGGAGCGACGACTGTGGCCGCCGAGTACGTCTGTGACGGCCGCTCCCGGCGAGCCTTCTCCCCCGCAGGAGGCCTCCACCACGCGCACCGCGACCGTGCGGCGGGCTTCTGCGTGTACAACGACGTGGTAGTGGCGATCGCCGCGGTGCTGACCCGCGACCCCGACCTCCGGATCCTCTACCTCGACATCGACGCCCATCACGGTGACGGCGTTCAGGAAGCGTTCTACGAGGAACCCCGGGTACTCACGATCTCGCTCCACGAAGATGGCCGCTATCTGTACCCGGGAACGGGCTCGGCACGGGAGCGGGGCGCCGGCGCGGGACTCGGCAGTGCGATCAACATCCCCCTGCCGCCGTACGCCACCGACGAGTGCTACCGCCTCGCATTCGAACGCGTCGTCGCACCCGCCGCCGGGGAGTTCCGTCCGGACGTGATCGTGACCCAGAACGGCGCCGATGCGCACTGGAGCGACCCTCTGACCACCCTCGGACAGACGATCGCCGGCTACGAGTGGCTGTTCGCCCGGAGTGTCGAGCTTGCCGAGGAGGTCTGCGACGGCCGGCTCGTCGCGTGCGGCGGTGGCGGTTACGCATGGGCGACCGTGGTGCCGCGCGTGTGGACGCTGCTCGCCTCCGCGCTTGCCGGCGTCACGCTATCCGACGAACTCCCTGCCGAGTGGCGCGAGCGCGTGCGTGCGCTCGGCTACGAGCCGCCGGCATCACTCAGGGGCGATGACGGCCCGGCTCACACGCATGCCCAACGCACCTCTGTACTCGAGGCGACCGGGCGGGTCATCGACGAGGTCCTGCGATACCGCAGCCTGTGAGGATCGTCGCGAGACAGAGAACGGGCCCCCTTCCTCAAGGGTGGGGACCCGTTCTGCTAAGCGATCAACGCATCAGGCGGTACTACCTGCGGCCGGCCTGCTGCTTACCGCCGCCGCCCGAGCCACCGCCCGACCCACCGCCGAAACCGCCGCCGGAATCGCGGTCCTTGTGTCGCGTGGGATGGCATCCGTCGCACGTCTTGTCCCAGTCGGCGACCACGGCATCGAACGAACCACTGTGGCAGGCGGTGCAGCCTGCCGAGTACTTTGCGTGCTCGGTGGCCAGGTCCAGCGAGTGACAGTTGCCGCAGCCGGCGTTGGGCACGGCGAGGTGCGCGTCGGCCGGATAGTGATTCTCGGCCACCGGCGAGTACGCGTGGCAGTTCACACACTCTGCCGAGTCGGGAAGCTGCGTTGAGTGGCACACGGCACACGGACCGGCCGCCGCGTCGGCGTGGAGCTCGAAGAGATCCGCGCTTCTGTGGCAGTCGACGCACTCCTGGCTCGCGGTGGCGGTGTGCGCCTCTGCGATATCCCCGTGCGCGGTCTCGTGGCAGTCGGCGCACTCGGTCGCGCCTGCTGCGATCTGCGCGGCGTAGTCGATCGTGTGACACCCGCTGCACGTGAAGTCGGGGTTGTACTGCGTGTGCACGGTCAGCAGGTCCGGGGTCTGGTGGCAGTACTGGTTGTCGCAGCCCTCGGTGCTGCTCGCATGCTCAGAGCCGTGATACAGACCGTCCGCGGCAGGGTGACAACCCAAACATGAGGGCGACTCCTGCGGCGCTGTGGCCAGATGGCAGTTCGCCGAGGTGCAACTCGGGGTTCCGCCGTGGTCGCCGTGCGCCAGGTCGGTATGGCACGCGTTGCAAGACACCTGTGTGTGACAGGACGCACACCAGGAGTTCACGGGAGAGAGGACCTGAGCCATCCACGTGGTACCGGCATGGGCGCCGTGGATGCTGTCCGCTCCCGAGACCGGCGATGCGACTGACTGGAACATCCCATACGGGGTACGCACGAGTGGCTCGATGACCTCGCCCGCCGGCACCGAGAAGTACGGCTCATCGATCTTCAGATTGTGACACGGGGTGCAGTCGTTGAAGTCGTTGTGGAAGTGGTCGATGGTGGCCATGGTGGGCAAGGGGATCGCAGCATGACACGCCCTGCACGCGTTGAGGTCGACCGACTCCGCAGAGAAATCGACAGGCGCCACCGCAGCCAGTCCATCGACCGCGTGGCACGCGTAGCAGTCGTCCGGCTCAGCGTAGGTCGTCGCGGATGCGAGTCCCCCCATAAGCAGCACGAGCAGCACGGACAGGAGACACATGGGCAGAATTCGCGGACGCATACGGATCGCCACCTCTTCCTTCGGCATTGGTACATGTCGAAAACGTCAAAGGGCGGTCCGGCCGCTTCCCGCTGCCCCGGGCGAGAACACAACAACCGGCCGAACGCGATCAGCCGGTTGCGCCACTGGCTCCACGCCACCCAGGCGCCCAGGTTTACGGGTGGCGATTCACTGCCTCTGGTCAACTCGCGGGTCCCTCGAACATTTCCCGCAAGCACCTGTGAATTATGAACGTAGCAGTCCGCTCGGTCAAGAGCCTTTGTGACACAACTCACACTATCGGCCCACGGCACCGACAGACGGCTATGCCGCTGCTCACGGTTACCAGCGCCGGCAATCGGTGCGAGACCCCTCCTACAACCGCTCGATGAGCGCGTCGGCGTACGCCTGCGTGCCCACGCACCCCTCCGTGCTACCGGTGTTCGTCCGCCTGATGTCGTAGGTCACGCGTTCGCCCTCGGCCAACACGCTCCTGACCGCAGCCAGCACGCGCGACGCCGCATCCCGTTCGCCAAGATGGTTGAGCATGAGTACCGCCGAGAGGATCTCCGCGGTCGGATTCGCCATGTCTTTGCCGGCGTACTTGGGGGCCGAGCCGTGGACCGGCTCGAAGACCGCGTAGTCGGTACCGATGTTCGCGCCGGGCGCAACGCCGAGCCCGCCGATGAGACCGGCCGCAAGATCCGACAGTATGTCGCCATACAGGTTAGGCAGCACGAGCACGTCCCACCACTCGGGGTGCAGCACGAGCTGCATGCACGTGGCGTCCACGATGTAGTCCTCGAACTCGATGCCCGAGTCGCGATACTCCTCGGCGACCTCACGAGCGACTCTCAGGAACAGCCCGTCCGAGTGCTTCAGGATGTTGGCCTTGTGGACCGCGGTGACCTTTGTGCGGCCGTTAGCGATAGCGTAGTCGAACGCGAACTTCACGATGCGCCTGGTTCCCGTGATGCTGATCGGCTTGAGCGAGATGCCCGAGTCGGGACGGATGGTCCCCGCGCCCTCGGCGGCGGCGAACTCGATAAGGCGCCGGGCGCCGTCGCTGCCTTCCTCGAACTCGATACCCGCGTAGAGATCCTCGGTGTTCTCGCGCACGATGACGAGATCGACGTTGTCGTAGCGCGCACCGGTTCCGGGGATCGAGAACGACGGACGCAGGCACGCGTACAGATCGAGTTCCTTGCGCAGCGCCACGTTCACGCTCCGGAACCCGGTGCCGACAGGCGTGGTGATCGGGCCCTTGATGGCCACCTTGTTCTTGCGGACCGAGTCCAGCACGTGCTGCGGCAGCGGTGTGCCGTACTTGTCCATGACGTCGGCGCCGGCCTCGGCGATCTCCCACGCGATATCGACACCGGTCGCTTCGACCACGCGCGTCATGGCGGTGGTGAGCTCAGGTCCGATGCCGTCGCCGGGAATAAGGGTGACAGTGTGCTTGGCCATTCGGTGTACCTCCAGGTGTTCGGGGCGGCTCACAGCGGCTCGCCCGCGGACAGGTGCCTGGAGATTGTACGCGACCTGACGAGCGCCGCGCGAGGTTGACGCGTGAGACTACTCGGCGCGCTCGAAGACGAGCAGCTCGTTGCCGCCCGCATCCGACAGCGTGAGGATCGTGCCATCCACCCGGTAGGCGGCGACCTCGCGCAGCAGCGCGAAGTAGGCGGCCTCGGCAGCGTTGGCCTCCTCATCGACCGCTGCGATGAGTGTGGATGTCACGTCGCCGGTCTCGATCGCCCCACTGCGCCCCAACTCGTACTCCGCGCCGTAGCTGTTGACCCCGCCGGTGCCGCCGACCAATCCGTCGGCGAACCGGGCAGTGATCCCCGCGGCACCGAGGTTCGAGGAGCTGACCGAGGAAGCGACCAGGCTCCACTCGGCATTCTCGAGATCGCCCGCCGAGCCGATGGCCGTACAGCCAGCGGCAACGAGCAGCCCGAGTCCGACGGCGATCAGAGCGCTAAGAGCAGCAGTGCGCATCGGAGACCTCCTGGTGCGTAGGCAAGGAAACGGCAGCTTGTACGGTATGACGCACGCCGGCGTCATGAGGTTCACCGCGCGGATCTCACAGCCAGCCGAGGCCGACGAGACTGCCGAGGTGGTACGCCACCAGCGCCGAGAATACGCCGATGGCGACAAGCGAGAGCCCCAGGATCGAGCGGCGCGTCCGGCCGTGCCAGATGACCGCACTCGCCACCACCGTACCTGCGACCTTGGCGGCCACCGCCAGCAGCACGTGGCGTTCCCCGGCGGCAGCGAGCACGGGGTTGCCCTCCGAAGCGATCCCGAGTGCGATCTCGCCGAGCGTGAGCAGGCCGTCGATGGCCGAGAGCGCGCAGAGCGTGCTGATCACGAGCGCGACGATCCACGGATGATCGCGCATCGTGCCGAGAACGAGATAGCGGGTGCGGCGGTCGAACCCGTGGCGGCGATCGATGAAGCGATACCTGCGCCTCCGCCGCCGCTTGATACCACTCCGACGCTCTACACCGTCCCAGGGCTCAGGCAGACTCGGCCCGGGATTCACGAGACCGCGAACCCGCCATGCTTCTTGAAGTGCTCGACAAGCCCGCCGTCTGCCAACAGCTGCGCCATCACCGCAGGCAGCGGCGCGAACGGTATCTCGATCCCCTTGGTGACGTCACGCAACACGCCGGCCGCCAGGTCGAGTTCGAGCTCGTCGCCGTCGTCGATCAGGTCGGTGTCGCACTCGACCACCGGCAGACCGGTGTTGATCGCGTTGCGATAGAAGATGCGCGCGAAGCTCTTGGCGAGCACGGCGCGCGTGTTGGAGTGGATGAGCACGAGCGGCGCCTGCTCGCGACTCGAACCCATGCCGAAGTTCTTGCCGGCTACCAGAAAGCCGCCTGAAGGCTTGACCTTCTCGTAGTAGTGCGGATCGAGGTCCTCCAGAGCGTGGACCGCCATGGCCTCCATGTCGGCCGACTTGAACTTGTACTTGCCGCTGATGATGTAGTCGGTGTTGATGTCGTCGCCGTACTTGAACGCCTTCGCCGTGATCGCCATCTCTAGGCCCCCTCTCCCGTGAAGTACTTCCGCGGATCGGTGATGACGCCCTCAATGCACGAAGCAGCGACCGTAGCCGGACTGCCGAGGTAGATGAACGCGTTACTGTTGCCCATCCGGCCCTTGAAGTTCCGGTTGGCCGTTGAGATGACGTTCTCACCATCGCTCGGCACACCGTTGTGCGTACCCACGCACGGACCGCACCCCGGCGCGACCATGACCGCGCCGGCCTCCACGAGATCACGGATGTAGCCGGCCTCCATCGCGTCGAGGAAGATCTGCGTGCTCGCCGGCGCGACGATGAGGCGGACGTCCGGGTGCACCTTCCGTCCGCGGAGGATGTCCGCCGCGATCATCAGATCCTCGAGCCGTCCGTTGGTACAGGTGCCGATGAAGCCCTGCGCTATCGGCGTACCGGCGACCTCCTCGATCGGCGACACATTGCCAACGGCGTGTGGCTTGGCGATCTGCGGCCCGATGGCCGAGACGTCGAGTGTGATCTCCTCGGCGTAGACCGCATCGGCGTCCGGGTCGACAGGCTGAGGCGAACGATCGCCACGACCCTCGTACCAGGCGAGCGTTGTGGCATCGGCACGCATGAGCCCTGCCTTGGCGCCAACCTCGATGGCCATGTTCGAGATCGTCATGCGTGCGTCCACCGAGAGCGCGTCGATGACCGGACCGTGGAACTCGAGCGCCATGTAGGTGGCGCCGTCCACGCCGATCCTGCCGGCGAGCGCGAGGACGAGATCCTTGCTGAAGACGCCCGGCTGAAGCGCTCCCGTATAGGTGACCTTCATGGTGTCGGGCACCTTGAACCACAGCTTGCCCGAAGCCATCGCAGCCGCACCGTCGGTGGAACCCACGCCGGTGGAGAAGACGTTGACCGCACCGTAGGTGCAGGTGTGACTGTCGCAGCCCACCATGAGGTCCCCGGGTACCACGTGTCCCTGCTCGGGAATGAGCTGGTGGCACACGCCGCAGCCCACATCGTAGACCTTCGCGCCCGTCTTCTTGCCGAACTCACGCATCATCGTGTGAAGCGCCGAGACGCCCTCGATCGGGCTTGGGCTGGAGTGGTCCATCACCACGGCCACCTTCGCCGGATCGAACACGGCCTCCACGCCCATGTTCTCAAGCGCGCGGATGGCAAGCGGTGTGGTACCGTCCTGTCCCATCACGAAGTCCACGTCCGCCACGACGATGTCGCCGGCGAACGCATCGGTCCCTGAGTGTGCCGAGAAGATCTTCTCGGCGATCGTCTTGCCCGGAATGACGCTCACCCTCTCTCGGTCTGGCTCGCAGAGCATGCCGCCGCGCGCTGAAGAGGTCCGCGGCAGGTGCACAGTGTACGGCACGCGTGCTCGATGCGTCCATGTGAATCACCCGACGCGCCGACCTCGCGCGCCGCACCATGCAGTAGCCGTCCGGTGGGCCGCGGCGTACCGTAGTGGGCAGAACCGCCAACGAACACCCGGACCGAGAGGGTCGAAATGCTCCTGCGCGCCGCCGCGACCGATGACGCCGAAGCCATCGCTTCGATCTACAACGCCGCCGTGACCGGCTCGACCGCGAGTTTCGACACCGAGCCCAAGACACCCGCAGACCGCATGCGCTGGCTTTCCGCCCGTGGGTCACGTCATCCGGTGATCGTGGCCGAGGAGACGCGCGCCGTCATCGGCTGGGGCGCGCTGTCGCCCTACTCGGAACGCCCCGCCTACGACGCGACTGCCGAGATCTCCGTCTATGTGGACGCTGACTGGCATAGGCGCGGCATCGGCCGCGCACTGGCCGTGGCACTGCTCGAGGCTGCCCCGCGTGCGGGACTCCACTCGGTGCTCGCCCGCATCTGCACGGAGAACGTCGCGAGCATACGCATGGTACGCGAACTCGGCTTCGCGGAAGCGGGCACGATGCACGAGGTCGGACACAAGTTCGGCCGATGGCTCGATGTCGTGACATGGGAGTACCTCGTCCCCGACAGTGGCCCCGTGTCGGACACACAGCCGTAGGGGACACTCCCGTTAGAGCGTCACCACACAGGAAGGAGTCCCGCGATGAAGGCGATCGTCGACCGCGACCTCTGCATCGGGTGCGGGATATGCGAGCAGACGTGTCCGGAGGTGTTCCGGATGGGTGAGGACGGTCTGGCGTACGTGATCGACGACGAACCGCCACACGAGGCGTACGACGACATCCAGGCCTGCGTCGAGATGTGCCCGGTGGCGGCCATCAGCATCGCGCCCGTGTGACGGCGGACGCCAGGCCGACCCGCTAGGTCGCTGCGCGCGCCCGGTGTGCCTCGACCACATCGGCGTAGACGCCCTCGAGGCGGGTGACGACGCGCTCAAGCGCGTGCGGCCGTACGTCCTCGCGACACGCCGCGCCGAACTCCACTCGCAACGCCTCGTCATCGAGCAGACGCCGCATGGCATCGGCAAGCGCGACTTCGTCGCCCGGCTCGACGATCAGCCCGTCCCGCCCGTCGCGCACAAGCTCGGGGATCGCAAGCGCGTTCACCCCGATCACGGGCAAGCCGGCCGACATCGCTTCGAGCAGAACGATCCCCTGGGTCTCGATCGTGCTCGCCGTGACGAACCCGTCGTAGTCGGGGTACACGCGCCCGAGCGCGTGGCGGTCCATGAACCCTGGCATGTGCACGCTATCCGCCACGCCGAGTCGCTCGGCCAGCCTGACGAGCCCCTCCCGCGCGGGCCCGTCGCCGATGATGTCAAGCGTATAGCCGGGCCTCTCGGCCACCAGACGCGCGAACGCCTTGAGCACCACGTCCACGTTCTTCTCATGGCCAAGGCGTCCGGCGTGGAGCAGACGGCCGCTCGAGGCATACGAGTCCTTGACCCTCACGAGCGACATATCGATGCCGTTGCTCAGGTACTCGACTGGCACGGTCACGCCGTGCGCCTCGAGCTCACGCTTGAGCGTGACCGAGGGCGTCAGCACGCGATCCGCGCGGTTGTAAAGCGTACGGGTGAACTGCCAGGCGACGCGGGCCGAGAGCTGACTGCGCTCGGTCGGAGCGAGATCGCCGACCACCGAGTCCGCAACGCTCGCGATGTCCTCGAGCGCTTGTCTCCGCGTCTCGCCTGCACGCGCGAGCCGGCGCCACGTGCCCGACTCGAACATCCGCTCGAAGATGAGCGAGTTGACGACCCTGTCCTGGAAGTCATCGAGGCGCAACAGCCGATGCAGTTCGACGTACTGCATGAAGTCCGGGATGTAGGTGTGATAGGTCTTGAGGGTGGGGAGTCGCATCAAGCGCGCGGTCGCCAGCCCGATGACCCCGATCGACAGCGGGGTATGCATGTGTACCACGTCGGGCCGGAACCGCTGGAGCGTCCGGGCCACGGACGCCATCGACGGCAGCGCCACGCGCGTGTCCTTGTTGGTCACGAAGCTGAAGCTCCGGTACCGCTTGACCTGGACGCCGGGGATGGCGCTCAGCGCCGGGCGCCGGTATCTCGGGCAGATGATGATGATGTCATGGCCACGCGCAGCAAGGAGCCGGGAGTGCGACTCAAGGCTTGTGACCACGCCGTTGATCTCCGGCAGGTACGTGTCGGTGAAGTACGCGATCCGCATCGTTGCCGCCTAACGCCCCCCGCACATGGCCGCGGTCACCGGTTCTCGGCGAACCCGACGACCACCCACGTGCCCGACCGCTGGTCGGTGCGCAGGGTCACGATGCCGAGCCGCTCGGCGTCTTGCAGGAAGTCGGAGAACGACCGGTACCCGTAGCTCGACTCCGAGAACTGCGGCTGCTTGCGGCGCATCGTGTCCTTGACCGCGGAGGCGAGCATGATGTCCTTGTTCTCGCGCTGGAGAGCCTGGACCGATTCGATGAGCAGATCGATCGCGGGACGCTTCGCCTTGGGGATGTCCACCTTGGACACCGCGGGGGCGGCTGGGCCACGCACGATGTCCTCGTAGTAGATGAACTCGTCACAACTCGATGCGAGCAGGTCGCTCGTGGAGTCCTTGATCCCGAGACCGATGACCGACTTGCCGTTCTCCTTGAGCTTGGAGACAAGCGGCGTGAAGTCCGAGTCGCCGGAGACTATGACGAAGGTGTCGATGTGCTCCTTGGAGTAGCACAGGTCCATGGCATCCACGCACAGCTGGATGTCGGCGTGATTCTTGCCCATCTTGCCGCGCTCGGGGATCTCCATCATCTGGATGCCTGCGTCATGCATCACCTCGCGGTACTGGTTGAACCGCCCCCAGTCCGCATAGGCGCGCTTGACGATGACCTTCCCCTTCTCCACGAGCCGCTCCAGCACGAGCTTGATGTCGAAGACGTCGGCCGCGCTCTTCGCGCGAGAGGTCCTACCCGAGGCTGTGCGCCCCGACGGGCGCTCGATCCCGATAGCCAGGTTCTCGAAGTCGATGAGGACGGCGAGTGAGTGCGCTTCTTCGGCCACTGTAGGCACGACCTTCTCTCATTGTGTCGGGACGCTTCCCCCATCTTCAATCATGCCACACCACGGGCGATGCGACACGCGAACACAGACAGGCGGCCCCGAAGGACCGCCCGTCCGGACAGATCGTTGATGGGAGCTACTGCGTCTGGGTGCACGCGCCGCAGGCGCCCTGGCCACCCTGACCCATGCCGCCACGGCCCTGACCGCTACCGGCGCCACGACCCTGGCTGGCCCACGCGGGCCGCCCGGTCTCATCCGTGGTCACGCGGTCGGTGACACGCTCGGTCATCTGGCTGTAGGCCACATCGGCCTGGTCCTGCGTGATGGTGCCGTCGGCGACCTTGGCATCGAGGAGCACCTTGCGGGCCTCGAGCGCCGAGTCGACGACCGTCTCGGTCGCTACACCATTCGCCTCGGCGATGTCCGCGATCGAGTTGCCATCGGCACGCTCGGCCACGATCTCGTCGGTGGACAGACCGGTGAGGTCGGCCAGGACATCGACCAGACGGGCACCCGCACCGCGGATAGCCTCACCCATGCGGATCCCGGAACAGACGACCGGGTTGGTCGTCTCCGACTCGGTGGCGGCATAGGACACGCCCACGCTGCCGAGAACCAGCCCGGCCACGAGACCGGCGGTGACAAGCGCCATCGACTTGCTTCTGTTCATCGTACGCACCTCCTTGAAGGTGACTCGGTGACTCATCTGACTACCTGAGTATCCGTGCGCCGTTTGAAGAAGATGTGAACGTCCGGCACCGTTCGGGTGAACGACCGGGAGATGCGCCGCGGCGCGATGGGAATGAATACGATGGTGACGCACCGTGCCCGCAGGAGTACGCTCCTGATGGGGACTATCGGACCTGTGACAGGCGCGTGCGTTGCATAAGACCGGCCTTGTTCCGTATACCGAGGGGAGTTCGCATGTCAGAACGGCGGATCGTCATCATGGGAGCGGCGGGGCGGGACTTCCACGACTTCCTGACACGCTACAGAGACGACCCGGCCGTGCGCGTCATAGCATTCACCGCAACACAGATCCCCGGCATCGACTCGCGGACGTTTCCCGCCGACCTGGCCGGGCCCCGCTATCCCGACGGCATCCCGATCGTGGCCGAGGGTAGGCTGCTCGACCTGATCGCGGAACAGAAGGCCGACGAAGTCGTCTTCGCCTACAGCGACGTGAGTCATGAGTACGTCATGCACCACGCGCAGGCGGTCATCGCGGCGGGCGCGGACTTCACGCTCCTCGGGGCCGAGCCGACGATGGTCGCCTCGATCAAGCCGGTGATCTCGGTGTGCGCCGTGCGCACCGGCGTGGGCAAGAGCGGCATCAGCCGACACCTGTTCAAGCTGTTCCGCGAGCGCGGGATCCGCGCCGTGGACGTCCGGCACCCCATGCCCTACCGCGACCTGCTCGCCATGCGCGTCGAGCGGTACGCGTCGCTTGAGGACCTCGATGCACTCGGCGCAACGATCGAGGAGCGCGAGGAGTACGAGCCGCTCATCGAAGAAGGCGCCGTCGTCATGGCCGGCGTGGACTACACCGCGATCCTCCGCGAGGCCGAGAAGGAGGCCGATGTCATCGTCTGGGACGGGGGGAACAACGACCTGCCCTTCTACCTCTCGGACCTCGAGATCGTGGCGCTCGACCCGCACCGCGCGGGACACGAGCGCGCGTACCATCCCGGAGAGGCGAACTTCCTGCGCGCGGACGTGCTCGTCATCAACAAGGTCGACAGCGCGGATCCCGCCGACGTGGCGCGTGTGCGCGACGCCGCCGCTCGCTACAATCCGGCAGCCGAGGTCATCGAGACGACCTCGGCCATCGACCTCGACGGCAGCCTGCCGATCGCCGGTAAGCGCGTGCTCGTGATCGAGGACGGCCCGACGGTCACGCACGGCGGCATGCCGTACGGCGCCGGCGCGCTTGCCGCACGCTCGGCAGGAGCGGCCGAACTCATCGATCCGCGCCCGTTCGCGGTCGGCAGCATCGCCGACACGCTGGCGGCATTCCCGCATCTGACCGAGGTACTGCCCGCGATGGGCTACTCGGCGGA
>JAXMLJ010000132.1:0-36436 GCA_034368805.1 Coriobacteriia bacterium | reverse complement strand
GCCGGGGTGCTCGAGCCGGGAACGGCGTACCTGGCCGCGACGGGCTCGAACATGGAGGTCGACGGCAGGACCCTGCGCTTCACGGTGCCCAAGCCGGGACAGCTGTACATCCCGTCGGCGGACACGCTGTTCGAGTCGGTGGCGCTGAGCTACTCGCGGCGGGCCGTGGGAGTGTTGCTCACCGGTATGGGGGCCGACGGTGCGCGAGGCCTGCTGTCCATGCACCATAAGGGCGCGCCTACGATCGCCCAGGACGAGGCGACGTCGACCGTCTGGGGTATGCCGAAGGCGGCCATCGACGCGGGCGCGGCCGATAAGGTGCTTCCCGTGCACGAGATCGCCGAGGCGATCGAGCGCCTCGTCAGCGACGGGTAGCCAACGTCCCGAGGGGCTATACTCACTCGCATGCACACGCTCCCTATCGGCATCTTCGACTCCGGTCTTGGCGGTCTCACGGTCGCCAGCGAGATCATGCGCGCGCTGCCCGACGAGGGCATCGTGTATCTCGGCGATACCGCGAGATGCCCGTACGGGCCGCGCACTCCCGAAGAAGTGCGGGCGTTCGTCCTCGAGATCGGCGCGTGGCTTACGCAGCAGCGCGTCAAGATGATCGTCATCGCGTGCAACACGGCAAGCGCTGCCGGACTCGCCTTGGCGCAGCGCGCCTTCGACGTGCCGGTCATCGGTGTCGTGGAGCCGGGTGCGCGCGCGGCGGTCAAGGCGACGGTCAACCGGCGTGTGGGTGTCATCGGCACCGTCGGCACCATCCGGTCGGGCGCATACAGCAACGCCGTCCGGGCGCTCGACGCGGGCGTGACGGTCTACTCGGCCGCGGCGCCGCGTTTCGTGGATCTCGTCGAGCAGGGTCTGCGCATGGGGGGCGGTACGCTGGAGGATTGGCTGGCGAGCATGACCGGCGTATTCATCCGTCCTTCGTTCTACGAGATGGCGCGTGACTACCTCGACCCGCTCAAGCGCAATGGCATCGACACGCTCGTCCTCGGCTGCACCCACTTCCCTCTGCTCGCGCCCGCTATCCAGCAGGTGATCGGCCCGCGGGTGCGGCTCATCTCGTCGGCCGAGGAGACCGCCCGTGAAGTGGCCGAGACGCTTGCCGTGCGCGGGCAGCTGGCGGGCGACGGTGCGGTACGCACCGAGTTCTTCGCGACCACCGGCGATGCCGTGGAGTTCCGCTCGCTCGGCGCGCGCGTCCTGCAGCGTCCGATCGCCCGCGCCGAGCACGTGTCGCTCGGCGATCTCGAAGCGTTGCTCGACGACCGGCTGCAGGCGGTTCTCGCCGAACACGAGGCGGAGGGGGCGCAGTGCGGCTGACGGTCCTGGGATCGGGCGCCTCGTATCCCGGAGCCGGGCATGCCTGCGCGGGTCACGTCGTAGAGCACGATGGCGCCGCGATCCTGCTCGACTGCGGCAACGGCGTGCTCGCCAATCTGGCGAAGCTCATGGACCCCACGCGACTTGCCGCAGTGTTCGTGACCCACGCCCACATCGACCACTTCGCCGACGTCTACGCGCTACAGGCAGCGCTGCGCTGGGCACCCGAGGGGCCGTGTCCGCCGCTGGACATGCACCTTCCGCCAGGGCTGTTCGAGCGTCTCGGCGCGATGCTCACGGCGCGTGGCACGGTCGAACTCGCCGAGGCGTTTCGGCCGTACGACATCGTTGCCGGACGGCCGGTGCTAGTCGGCCCGTTTGCGATCGTGGCGGTCGAGGTCGACCATCTCCGGCCGACGTTCGCGCTGCGCGTGTCGGTCGGCCAGAGCGTGCTCGCCTACACCTCGGACACGGCGCCCGGGTCTGCTGTCGCCGCGGCGGTCCGCGGAGCCGATGTCATCATCGCCGACGCGACGCTTCCGCCCGGGTACGAGGGCCGGGCCCCCCATCTGTCACCCGCGCTCTCGGCTGCGCTTGCCGAGGAGGCGGGCGCCCACACCCTTGTGCTGTCGCACCTGTGGCCGACGGTCGACCGCGAGGCGGCCGCGCGCGAGGCGGGCGAGCGCTTCGGCGGGCGTGTTATCGTGGCCGATGAGCTCGACACCATCGACATCGACAGCTGAGGAGGCCGCTTGTGGAACGGACGGCAGGCCGAGGGGTTCGCGAGATGCGGCCCGTTACCATCACGCGGCGCTATCTCAAGCACGCGCACGGCTCGTGCTTGTTCGAACTCGGCGACACGAAGGTGCTATGTGCGGCGACCATCGCCGACACCGTGGCCGGGTGGCGCCGGGGAAGCGGTCTTGGCTGGGTCACGGCCGAGTACTCGCTCCTGCCGGCGTCCACGCACACGCGCTCGAGGCGTGAGGTGAGTCTTGGTGCGCCGAGCGGGCGCACGCACGAGATCCAGCGGCTCATCGGACGGTCGCTGCGCACCGCGGTGGACATGGGCGGCATGGGCGGGGAGTGCACGCTCACCGTCGACTGTGACGTCATCCAGGCCGACGGCGGCACGCGCACCGCGGCGATCACCGGCGCGTTCATCGCGATGAGCGACGCGTTTGAGACGTGGCGCATCGCAGGACGCATCGCCGAGAGCCCGGTCATCGACAACATCGCGGCCACCTCGGTGGGCGTGGTCGACGGCGTCATGTGCCTCGACCTCGAGTACCGCGAGGACTCGAACGCCGAGGTGGACATGAACGTCGTCTGTGACGGACGCGGACGTTTCATCGAGGTGCAGGGCACCGGGGAGCGCACGCCGTTCGACCGGACGCGTCTCGACGAGCTGCTCGACCTTGCTGCCGAGGGAGCGGCCCATCTCGTGACCATCCAGCGTCGGGTGCTGGCCGAGGACGTCGAGGTCTTCAATGAGCGGGGCTAGCGTGCGACGCGTCGTCGTCGCCACGGCCAACCGCGGCAAGCTGGCCGAGATCCGCTCGGCGCTCGACTTCGAGGGGTGGGAGTTCGTGACCGCCGCCGACCTCGGACGCGAGCCGCTCGATGTCGAGGAGACCGGCGACACCTTCGAGGCTAATGCGCGGCTCAAGGCGCGCGCCTATCGTGAAGCGTTCGGCATGGCCTCGCTCGCCGACGACAGCGGTCTGCAGGTCGACGCGCTCGGCGGAGAGCCGGGCGTGTACTCGTCGCGGTACGCGGGCGCCGATGCCACCGACGCGGATAACAACGCGAAGCTCTTAGGCGCGCTTGGCGAGGTCCCCGCCGAGATGCGGACCGCGCGGTTCCGGAGCGTGATCGTGCTCATCGACGAGGACGGATCCGAGACGGTCGCGGTGGGTGCATGCGAGGGCTCAATCGCCTACGAGGCGCGCGGTGAGGGCGGCTTCGGTTACGACCCGCTGTTCTTGCCGGATGCGGTGCCGGGTCGCACGATGGCCGAACTCGATCTCGCCGAGAAGAATGCGATCAGCCACCGGGGGGCGGCCCTCCGGGCGCTCAGGGCTGCGCTCGGCGCGTAGAGGCGCGCGTATCCGGGCGTTCTGCTCATCGGGGCGTGATCGAGGTGGCATTTGCCCGCGCCACGTGCCGCCCCTATACTGGTCGATGCTCTCGAGCATAAGGTCCGCGAGGGCCTCGCTCGGGTTCGAGGTCGGGCCGTAGCGCAGCTTGGTAGCGCATCTGCTTTGGGAGCAGAGGGTCGCAGGTTCGAATCCTGTCGGCCCGACCAGTACGCGGCGGTAGTTCAATTGGTAGAGCATCAGCCTTCCAAGCTGATTGTTGCGGGTTCGAGTCCCGTCCGCCGCTCCATAGTCGACACCCGGTCCCCGGTGGGGCCGATTGACAAGGTAGGGCGTCCGCGGGTACCGTTCTCACTCGGCACTCCGGCAGGCGCTCGGACATGCGCCCGTAGCTCAGCTGGATAGAGCGGGAGACTTCTAATCTCTAGGTCGGGGGTTCGAATCCCTCCGGGCGTGCCAGCAACTCACATGGTGGGTGTAGCTCAGTTGGTTAGAGCGCCGGACTGTGGCTCCGGAGGCCGCGGGTTCAAGTCCCGTTACCCACCCCATTCGAATCCATGCGACGGCCCGTGGGGTGCGGGTCGTCGTGCTGCGTCCGGTGGATTTCGCGCCCGTCAGGGGCATGAACATACGGGCCGCGTACGGTGCGTACCACCACGGTCGTGAAGAAGGAGTCGCCATGTTCTCCGACATCGACATCGCCCATGAGGCCCGGCTGCGTCCCGCCCGGGAGATCGCCGAGGAGATCGGCATCGAGCCCGACGAGGTCGAGCCGAACGGCAGGTACAAGGCCAAGGTCTCCCTGCGCGTGCTCGAGCGGATGAGAGATCGCCCGAACGGCCGCTACGTGCTCGTCACGGCTATCACGCCAACGCCGCTCGGCGAGGGCAAGACGCTCACCACCGTCGGTCTGGGGCAGGCGCTGCGCGCCGCCGGTCACTCGGCGTTCTCCTGCATCCGGCAGCCGTCGCTCGGCCCGGTGTTCGGCATCAAGGGCGGCGCGGCAGGCGGCGGGTACTCGCAGGTGGTGCCGATGGAGGACATCAACTTGCACCTCACCGGCGACGTGCACGCGATCACCGCCGCACACAACCTGTGCGGCGCGTTCATCGACAACCACATCTACCACGGCAACACGCTCGGGATCGATCCGCACGCGGTGAGCTGGCCACGCGTGCTCGACATCTCGGACCGCGCGCTGCGGCACGTCGTGATCGGCCTCGGCGGCCGGACCGACGGCGTACCAAGACAAACACACTTCGAGATCACCGTGGCGAGCGAACTCATGGCGATCCTCGCCCTGGCCGAGGACATCCACGATCTGCGCGCGCGGATAGGCAGGATCATCGTCGCCCGCACGCTCGGCGGCGATCCGGTGACGGCCGACGACCTGAAGGTCGCCGGCGCCATGACGGTGCTCATGCGCGAGACCATCAAGCCCAACCTGATGCAGGACCTCGAGGGCGGCCCCGTGTTCGTGCACGCGGGCCCGTTCGCCAACATCGCGCAGGGCAACAGCTCGATCGTCGCGGACCGCATCGCACTCAAGCTCGCCGACTACGTGGTGACCGAGGCCGGTTTCGGGGCCGACATGGGGGCCGAGAAGTTCGTCAACATGAAGTGCCGCGCTTCCGGTCTCGCCCCCGATGCCGCCGTGCTCGTAGCCACGGTGCGCGCCCTGAAGGCGCACTCAGGCCGCTATGAGGTACGTTCCGGCGGGTCGCTCGACCCGGCCATGCTGGCCGAGGATCTCGACGCGCTGGCCGCCGGGATGCCCAACCTCATCAAGCAGATCGGCAACGTCCGTTCCTTCGGCATCCCCGTGGTCGTCGCCATCAACACCTTCCCGACGGACACGCCCGCCGAACACGCGCTCATCGCCGATGCCGCGCGCGAGGCCGGGGCGTTCGATGTCGTGGCCCATCGCATGCATGCCGAGGGCGGCCAGGGAGGCCTCGAGCTTGCGGCAGCGGTCGTTTCGGCGTGCGGGCAGCCGTCATCGCTCGCGTTCACGTATCCGAGCGATGCGCCGATCCGGGAGAAGATCGCGACGATCGCGACACAGGTCTACGGCGCCTCCGGCGTTGACTTCTCGTTCGGTGCATCACGTGCGATCCAGGCGATCAGCGAGTCGGGTCTGTGCGAGCTGCCGGTGTGCATGGCCAAGACCCACCTCTCGCTCTCTCACGATCCGGCGCTCAAGGGGGCGCCCACAGGGTGGCGGCTGCCGGTTCGCGAAGTGCACGTCTCGGCTGGTGCGGGGTTCGTCTATGCGCTCTGCGGCGACATCACCACGATGCCCGGTCTTCCGGCATCTCCGGCCGGCGAGCATATCGACATCGACGCCGACGGGAACGTGGTCGGGCTGTCCTGAGCGCAGGTCCCCAGGCGGCCGCTTCGGCGCGATTTGCAATCCGGGGCGCAGCGGTTACAATATCCGAGCGTTCGGGCCGTTAGCTCAGCTGGTAGAGCAGGGGACTCTTAATCCCAAGGTCATAGGTTCGATCCCTATACGGCCCACCATGCATTAACTCGGAAGCCGGTTCCCTCGGGGGCCGGTTTTCTGCTGTTGAGCTGCGGAAATGGGGAGTCCCCTAGCTCGGATTGTCATCCTCGCAGCCGCTCGCATAAGGTGCTCGCTCGGCTCGCCAGCGGAGCTCACGGCGCGAAGTACGCCACATATGCGAGACATTGGCGCGTGACCACCGTGGTGCCCACGGGACAGGCGGACGAGGGCCCTTGACTCCGTGTCGCGGGCCCGCTTGCCGACCGATTGGAGCCGTTCGGCAGCCAACCCCTTGCACAGCGTTGCTCCCGCACATCAGGGGGCGTAGGTTAGTTGGCATCCGGAAAGACCGGGAGCGAGTCGCCTCAAGGTGACCCCCGGCAGGGTCACGCACGATGAGTTCTGGGATTGATGGTCGATTCGTTCGGCTGTCCCCGCCCGGCACATTCACGTGTGGGCGACCGCAGGCGTTGTGATCGGCGTTACCGTCGCACGCGCCACAAGGGGCAAGGAGCCGAGGGTGAATCGTACCCGAGGCCGTCGCGTCGTCGAGTGTCCTATGTCGTTTGAACCTGACCGGCTAGTTAGCTACGCTCGACGACCGCGTCGAAGCTCCCCAGAAGTGGCCTCCGGGCCGGGTCAGATACCCCGGACGTCCTCTCCTTGTAGGTGCGTTTCCTCCCTGCCCGTCGCGATTCCAGGCTCGCTGCGTACCCGCTATTACCATGCCCCTCTCGGCATCTCGGCCGTGGGTGTCCGCTCGTCGCCTTCGCAAGGACCTTTGCAGGCCGTGAGAAGGGAGGCGAACTGGAGGCTATTGGAAGCTCACACGCGGTTCTCGGTCTCATCAAAGCGAGTGTAGGAAGCGGCTGAGAGCCCCCTTCTAGGAAGGGAGGATCAATGCTCGGAATCGTACTTCTGTATGTCGGAGCTGTGCTGTTCGTGAACGGGTTCATGCTGCTTGGGATGGCAGATCCCAAGGGAGCGGCAGTCATGAACTTCCTCACCGGTCTCTTGAGCTTGGTGATCAACATCATCATCATCGCGGTGAACGCCTTGGGCGATGGAGACCCTGCCCTGTACTACGCCGCAGGAACCGGCTTGCTCTTCGCGTTCACCTATCTGTACGTGGGCACAGTCAACATGTTCAGCCTTGATGGTCGCGGTCTGGGATGGTACTGCCTGTACGTTGCCATCACCGCGCTACCCGCCTCTTGGCTCGCATTTGGCTCGGACGTTCGCTTCGGCGTCATCTGGCTCATGTGGGCGTTCCTCTGGTTCGTCTACTTCCTGCTCCTGGCGCTCAAGCTAGAGATCGTCAAGTTCGCTGGTTACGCCACGATTCTAATAGCCGTGGTGACGGGTTGGATTCCCGGCTTCTTGCTTCTCGCCGAGAGGTGGTAGCGGTCGGCTCGATCACGGAGTACGGCCCAGAGGCAGAGTCCAATCCTTTGGAGGAGGTGGTTGCACAGATGCAGAGGGCACCAACGGAACCGTTCATTTGGGCGCATCACTAGGAGGTGTTGACCGTGAGACACGGTGATATTAGTTCGAGCGACACCCACGTCGGCGTGGCGGTGGTCAACTACAAGATGCCACGCATGCACACCAAGAAGGAGATTCTCGACAACTGCCATCAGATCGCCGACTACATGACTGGCCTGAAGCTGGGCCTTCCAGGCATGGACTTGGTCATCTTCCCCGAGTACAGCACGCACGGCATTCTCTACGACTTCGACGAGATGATGGACCTATCGGCCACCATCCCGGGCGAAGAGACCGAAATCCTGACGGAAGCCTGCAAGAGGAACAAGGTGTGGGGCGTGTTCTCGCTCACCGGCGAGAAGCACGAGGACCATCCCAACAAGGTTCCGTACAACACGCTCATCCTTGTCAACGACAAGGGCGAGATCGTCCAGAAGTATCGCAAGATCATGCCGTGGGTCCCGATCGAAGGTTGGTACCCGGGCAAGCAGACCTATGTGAGCACCGGCCCAAAGGGTCTCAAGGTTAGCCTGATCATCTGCGATGACGGCAACTATCCCGAGATCTGGCGCGACTGCGCGATGCGCGGAGCTGAGCTCATCATCCGCTGCCAGGGCTACATGTATCCCTCGAAAGAGCAGCAGCGAATCGTGGCGCAGGCATCGGCGTGGCAGAATACCGCGTACGTGGCCGTCTCCAACGCTACCGGCTTTGACGGCGTGTACTCCTACTTCGGTCACTCGGTCATCGTGGGCTTCGACGGCCGGGTGCTGGGAGAGTGCGCCGAGGAGGAGATGGGCAACCAGTACGCCGAGCTGTCCATCCCCGAGATCAGGGACGCCCGCAAGAACTGGCAGTCCCAGAACCATCTATTCAAGCTCTTGCACCGTGGCTACACAGGGAAGATCAACTCCGGCGAGGATCCTGCAGGTGTTGCCGAGTGTCCGTACGAGTTCTATCGCACGTGGGTCACTGACGCACAGAAGGCGCGAGAGAACGTCGAGGCGTTCACGCGCAAGACCGCAGGTACGGCAGAGTGCCCGATTGAGGGCATTCCCAATGAAGGCCGAGAGAAGGCAGCGGCTCGCTAGCGTGTTGATGCACGGGTGCTGGGTCGTGTTGCAGAGACTCGGTCCAGCGCTCGTGCTAACTTCTCTACTGCCCGGAGCGGAGGCGGTCGATGTCTTTCCTGTTCGACCATCGAGTCGTGATGGCGCACCTTCGAGAACGCATCGTGGGTCAGGGCAAAGCGCTTGAGCACATCGAGTCCGCACTCACCGTTGTTCAGGCCGGTATCTCGGATAGAGAGAGACCGCTCTACACTGCGCTCTTCCTGGGACCCACCGGCGTCGGCAAGACCGAGACGGTGCGGGCTTTGTCGGTGGCGCTCTGTGGGGACGCAGAGGCCACGTGTCGAGTTGACATGAACATGCTCGCCCAAGAGCACTACTCTGCGACACTCGTTGGCCCCCTTACCTTTCTTCTAGGCCCGAGCGCGGTATGCTCAGGACGACGCCCAGGCGGGCCGGGCATGGCTCTTTGCCCCTGCCGTCCATGGCCCGGGGGGCATTGCCACCCGGTCCGCCCGGACACTTCGACCGCTGATAGGGATCTGCGCCTCGGCGCTGTGTAAGGTGATGTCGGCGGAGGGTCTGCGGGTGGGCGTCTTTCGTTCCCGAGGGAAGGGGGACGCCATGGGGCGTGCGTGGATCGGTGTGGACATCAGCAAGGACTTCCACTGGGCGCTCGCTATCGACAAGACGGGGCGCGAGCTGCTCTCCCGCCGAGTCGAGAACGAGCAGGGAGATATCGAGGGGCTGATCGGACAGGCGCTTGGACTCGAATGCGAGCTCGTCTGGGGCGTGGACATGAGCCATGGGCCGGTCGTGCTGCTCGTGGCATCGCTGCTCGCGGCCGGGCAAGAAGTGGTGTTCGTGCCGGGACTCATGGTCAACCGTTGCCGCGGTGCGTTCGTCGGCGCGAACAAGACCGATGCGCTCGACGCCCGCGTCATCGCCGAGAACGCCCGTATGCGCCACGACCTGGCCGTGTTCGGGGTCAAGGACGACCTGCTCGTGTCTCTGCGGATGCTCGTGGAGCGACGCAAGGATCTCGTCGCGGACCGCACGCGCTCGATCACGCGCCTGCGTTCGGTGCTGATCACGGTGTTCCCCGGTCTCGAGCGGTCGCTCAAGATCAAGAACAAAGGCGCGCTCGTGATGCTGGCTCACTACCAGACGCCCGAGGCGATGCGCCGCGCCGGCGAGAAACGCATGACCGAATGGCTCGCGAAGCGTGGCGTCCGCGGTGCTGCCAAGCTCGCTCGCACGGCATTGGGCGCGGCGAGGGCCCAGGCGATCGTGCTGCCCGGCACCGACACGGCCGCCGCACTGGTGGCACGCATGGCCACTGAGATCCTCGACCTCGACGCACGGCTCGCCACTGCGACCAAGGAGCTCGAGACCTGTTTTTTCTCGCATCCCCAGGCACGGATCGTCACTAGCCTTCCGGGCATGGGCCCGAGTCTGGGAGCCGAGTTCCTCGCTGCGGTGGGCGACATCGGAAGGTTCGCCAGCGCAGATCGTCTCGCGGCCTACGCCGGCCTCGCGCCAGTGTCGCGCGACTCGGGCAAGACGCAGGGCAGGCTGGTCAGCACGAGAGTCGGCAACCATTCGCTGAAACGTGTCTTCTTCCAAGCGGCGTTCGCCAGCCTCCACGAGTCCAAGAGCCGCGCCTACTACGACCGGAAGCGATCCGAGGGCAAGCGACACAACCAAGCGGTGCTCGCACTCGCTCGGCGCAAGGTCGACGTGTTGTGGGCGATGCTTCGTGACGGCACCCTCTTCGAATCAAATGCGAAAGCGGCCTGACCCACCCCTTGCCAAACGCATAGGGATGCCCCCCGGGGGATACGTCGGTAGCCGGGAAGAGAGCACGCTACTCCAGAAGGACAAGACCGAGGGCTCTTTCTCTCGACCGGGACTCGTTCTCTTCGACGAGGTTGAGAAGGCAAGCGACGCGGTCATCCAAACCCTCATGAACATCTTGGACAGCGGCGTCCTGCAGCTTGCATCCGGAACGACGGCAATCAACTTCCGCAACACGATGATCTTCATGACCGGCAACATCGGTGCGGTGGAGATTCACGACTACGCGCAGAACCGCCCTCGGTTCCTGGTGAGGAAGCTCGTGTACCTACTGAATCCGAAGCATTGAGGGGCGGACAATGCGGAGGTCCTCTCCTGGATCATCGACAAGAAGCTGCACCGCCGTTTTCGTCCGGAGTTCCTCAACCGAGTGGATGACGTGATTGTGTTCAACTGGCTGGATCGAAAAGCGCTCTCCAACATCCTGGAGATCACCCTTTCAGATCTGAACCGCCGTCTGGTGTCAAGGAACGTCACCGTCCGGCTCTCCCCCGAAGTCGAGGAGTTCATCCTCGACATAGGCTTTGATCGCCGCTTCGGCGCCCGCTATCTCAAGCGCTCGGTTCGCCGCCACATCGAGAACCCTCTCGCCAGGCTCATTGTCTCTGAGCCGAGGGCGACAGAGCCGCTCACCATGGTGGCTGTGCGGGAGTCGGGTAGCTCCGAACCTGGCAAGTCCGTCTCTTTCACGATCGAAGCGAACGACGACGGCTCTCTCGTCGAGACCGAGCCAGACGAAGACGGACTAGCTGATCTGGGCGAAACGGCGCATCAAGCGGATTGCCGGGTGTCACGTCCTGACGTGACACATTGGTGACAGTGGCGTTCCATCGTCCGGTTTAGGTGCGCCCTTCCGAGGACTCTTAATCCCAAGGTCATAGGTTCGATCCCTATACGGCCCACCATCGCGAACCCCGAAAGCCGGCCTCACTGCGGGCCGGCTTTTGTGCGCCTGACAGCGGTCTCGTCGTGTCGTGTTTGCCACGACTCCGTCCAAACTCTAGAGTAGCTTCGATCCTGTCCCGGCCCTCGATGCCGTGCCGTCCGCGGCGCGCTATCGAGAGAGGCGCCGCGCGCTGACGAAGCAGAGAGGCCCCACATGCGTGACCACTACACCCGGTCTGTGTCCGATGTCGGCTAGTCCGGCAGCACTCAGAGAGGCCGCGCGTCGCAGGACGTTTGCGGTCATCAGCCACCCGGACGCCGGTAAGTCGACGCTTACGGAGGCGCTCGCCCTTCACGCGCACGTGATAGGGGAGGCCGGCGCCGTGCACGGCAAGGCCGGGCGCCAGGGGGTCACCAGCGACTGGATGGCCATGGAGCGTCAGCGAGGCATCTCGGTCACCTCGGCGGCTCTTCAGTTCGAGTACCGCGACGTCGTGCTCAACTTGCTCGACACCCCCGGGCATGCTGACTTCTCCGAGGACACCTACCGGGTCCTGTCCGCCGTTGACTGCGCCATCATGCTGCTCGATGCCGCCAAGGGCCTGGAACCGCAGACGTTGAAGCTCTACGACGTGTGTCGTCACCGCGGTCTGCCCGTCATCACGTTCATCAACAAATGGGATCGGCCTGGTCGTGAGGCGCTCGATCTGCTCGATGAGATACAGCACAGGCTCGGCATCACACCCACGCCCGTGACCTGGCCGGTCGGCATCGCCGGCCATTTCGAGGGATTGATCGACCGGCGCGACGCGGGCCGGGTGATCCGCTTCTCACGCACTGCGGGAGGAGCGACCGCGGCGGGCGAGCAGCACGCCCCGATCACCGGGTCTCTCGCCTCGGAGATGCCCGGACTCGCGCACGCGATCGAGGAAGTCGAGCTGCTCGACCACATCGGCAGCGATCACGACGAGGCTACCTTCCTCGCCGGTACGTCGACGCCTGTGTTCTTCGGCGCGGCGGTCTCCAACATCGGGGTTCGTCTCCTGCTCGATGCGGTGGTCGACCTCGCGCCCCCTGCCACGGAGAGGGTGACGAGAGATGGGGAAGCGGTGCCTTTGGACGGCGCATTCTCCGGGCTCGTGTTCAAAATCCAGGCGAACATGGACCCCGCCCATCGTGACCGGATCGCCTTCGTCCGCGTCTGCTCGGGAGTGTTCGAGCGCGGCATGATGCTCACGCACGTCACCACCGGGCGGCCGTTCGCCACGAAGTACGCCCACTCCATGTTCGGCCGTGAGCGCACGTCGGTAGAGGTGGCATATCCGGGTGATGTCGTCGGCCTTGTCAACGCCGGGGCGCTGCACCCCGGAGACACGCTCACCGAGGGGCGGCGATTCCACTTCCCGCCGATGCCGGTCTTCGCGCCGGAGCACTTCGCCACCGTGCGAACGACCGATCCGAGCCGGTCGAAGCAGTTCCGGCGAGGGATCGAACAGCTGGAGGCTGAGGGTGTCGTGCAGGTGCTTGTGTCCGACCGCCGGGGAGGCCAGGCGCCGGTTCTCGGAGCGGTCGGTCCGATGCAGTTCGAGGTGGCACTTCATCGGTTGCAGTACGAGTTCAACGCGCCGGGAGTACTTGAGATGCTGCCGTACACGATCGCGCGTCTCACCGACCGTGATGGTGAGCAGGTACTCGCTCAGATGCGTGGCGTCGAGGTCCTGACCCGTGTGCGCGACGGCGAGTTGCTCGCGCTGTTCGTGAACGACCACCGTCTGAGCTGGGTGAGCGGCGAGCGGCCTGAAGTGAAGCTGGACTCACTGGTCGCACAGGCGTCGTGACGAACGATCCCCCGCAGCCCTAGCGCACCACTCGGACGCCACGTGCGTGTGCGGGCACACAATGAAGGCCCGCCTCCGCACGGGAGACGGGCCTTTGAGAACCGATTGACGAGAGGTCTACCCCTCGAGCGTACTCCGGGCGGCGAACGCGAAGGCCAGCTGCGGGCTGAGCGCTGTCGCGCGTTCGTAGGCTTCCTGCTCGCGGCGTGCGAGCCAGAACAGCACCGAGGCGGTGACCATCGGACCGATGAGCATGGCCGTGAGGATGATCCAGGTCTGGCCACCGAAGCCGTAGACAACACCGTACGCAACCACGCCGATCGCACCGAGCATGAGCGCCGCGGCGGTCAGACGCTCCCAGTACCAGCCGACGACGAGGGTCACGAGTGATGCGCCGAGCGGGATAAGGGCGGTAAGCGCGGCCTCGCCGGCACCCGACCCACCGGCAGAGTACACCTCGACGAAGGTCGCGACGGACCAGAACGCCGCGCCGAGGACCACGAACGCACGCGCCACGCCACGTTCGATGGCGATGTGCGCATGCGCGGCCTCGACTTCGAAGACGCGGGCCTTACGCGACTGGACGATGTCGTAGGCCATCAGGCCGAACGCGAGCGGTACGCCGATGACCAGCGCGGCGGCACTGACCGCCGTGACGATCGTGAGGAAAGCTGCGAACGCGAGTTCCATGATCTTCTACCTCCCGGTAGCCGAGCGGGGGTCGTGGCCTCCGCATCTCCTACAGGGATTGTGGCCCCGATCGGAGCGCAGCAGGTTCGGAGGCAGTGTTGGCCTTGTTAGGGTCTTGTTAGGCTCGCCGAAGGGGTATCCGGCCCGTCTGTTCAGGCTACCGGCAGGCTGAAGCTGAAGGTCGTTCCGGACCGGGGCCCGGTTTCGACCTCGATGGTCGCGCCGTGCGCCTCGACGATCTCCCTGGCGATGGCGAGGCCGAGTCCGGTGCCGGTTCCTCCACGTGCCGAATCCGCACGGTAGAAGCGCTCGAAGACGCGCTCGACCTGCTCGAGCTCGATCCCCGGCCCCTCGTCGGTGACGCTGAGCCGCACGTGGTCCTGAGCTGCGCGAGCGACGAGATGCACCGTCGTGCCGTCGGCCGAGTGCTTGAGCGCGTTGTCGGTGAAGCTCAGGAGCACCTGTACGATCCGGTCTCGGTCGGCGAGCACCGTCACGTCGTCATCGGGCGCGTCGACCGCGATCTTCACGCCTGCCTGCTCGGCGAGCGTTCGCATGACGCCAGCGACGTCGCCGAGAAGATCGGTCACGTAGACAGGCGCGCGCTTGAGCTCGAGACTCCCCGCATCGAGGCGCGCGAGCGTCAGGAGGTCGGCGACAAGGCGTCCGAGACGGTCGGCCTCGAGTTGCATCGTGTGGATGAAGTCGTCGCATACGTCAGGCACGTCCTTGGCGCCGTCGTCGAGCAGTTCGAGCATGCCCTTGATCGCAGCGATCGGCGTCCGCATCTCGTGGCTCGCGTCGGCGACGAACCGCGCCTGCGCCTCCTCCATCCGGTGCTGATCGGTCACATCGGCAAGCAGCAGCACGGCCCCTTCCACAGCGTCGTCGCTGCCGAGCAGCGGCGTGCAGTGAAGGCGGACCATCCGGTCGCCGAGCGAGACGGTCTCGACGGTGCTCTGCCCCTGAAGCGCGTTCCGTACCGCACCGGTCACGCCGCCTTCCGTTGTGATCTCCTCGACCGGCATGCCGTGCGCCTCGTCGGCGCCGACATGCAGAAGGCGTACGGCCTCGGGATTGATCACCCGGACGGTGCCTGTCGCGTCGAGGGCGAGAACGCCTTCGGCCATAGACTCGACCACTGCGGCGATCTGCTGACGACTCTCCTGGATCGCGCCGAAGGCCGCACCGAGGTTGTATGCCATCTGGTTGTACGACTCGGCGAGGTCCTGGATCTCATCGGGAACGAAGCCTGCCTTGAGGCGCTGCTCGAAGTCGCCCGCCGCCATCGCTGCGGCGGCTTCCGACATCGCGCGGATGCGCCTGCTCATGATCTCCGAGAACGTGAAGCCGAGCAGGCCGGCGATGGCGAGCGAGACCCAGAAGGTCACCCACAGCCGGTCGCGCACCGAGCGCAGGATCGCGGCGGGCTGGTCCGCGCTGCTTGCCGTGACCACGACGCCGGCAGGTCCGTCGCCGGTTCCCGCGATGGGATGCGATGCGACGATCCATCCATTGGTGCGCAGGTCGCTCGTCACGTGCGGCGTGTTCTGATCGAGCCCCCACAGCAGCGCGGACTCCAGGACCGCGGCGGTCGGCGCGGTGTCGTAGGCCGATGCCACCAGTTCGCCCTCGGCGTTGTGCACCCAGATGCCGCCACCGTAGATGTCGCGGTACTCGCCGAGCACGGTGCGCACCTGTGCGGCGCCACCGACGCCGAGGGGGAGGCTCGCCTCGAGACGCTGCGCGAGTGCCGAGGCGTTGCGCAACTCGCTTGACTCCGTCATGCGCGTCAGTGTGGCCTTCAGCCCGGCCGACAGCGACCCCGACAAGATCAGGATCGCGACCACGATGACGACGATGAACAGCTCGGTCTGCCACAGGCGGATCGAGCCTCGGCGGCGGCCAGCCACGACCTACGGCTCCCTCAGCCGGTAGCCGAAGCCGCGCACGGTCAGCAGGTACGTGGGATTCTTGTGGTCGGCCTCGATCTTCTCGCGGATGTTGTGGACGTGGACGTCCACCGCACGCTCATCGCCGACGGGGTTCTCGTCCCACAGCGCCGAGAGGATCGCCGGCCGGGAGAACGCCTTGCCCGGGTGCCGCGCGAGATGCAGCAGGATCCCGTACTCCGAGGTGGTGAGGTGCACGGGCTCGCCGCCGATCCTCACCTGGCGTGACTGCGTGTCGATCTCAAGGTCGCCGACCGCGATCCGCTCGGCCGGTGCGCCTTCCACCCGGCGCAGTATCGCCTTGACGCGGCTGACGAGTTCGCGGGGCGAGAACGGCTTGGTGACGTAGTCGTCGGCACCGAACTCGAGTCCGAGGATGCGGTCCACCTCGTCGCCGCGGGCCGAGAGCATGACGATGGGGACGCCCGAGGTCGCGCGCAGGTCTCTGGCGATATCGAGTCCCGACTTGCCCGGCAGCATGACGTCGAGGATGACGAGATCCGGCTGTACCTGCTCGAAGATGAACTCGGCGCCACTGCCGTCACGGGCGACGTGGACCTCGTAGCCGGCCTCGGACAGCGCATACTCCACGATCTTGAGGATGGACTCCTCGTCGTCGACCACCAGGATCTTCTTCACGGGCGCGTACTCCTCGCAGGCGCGACACGGTCTCGTCAAGCATAGGTTACCGTCCCCGAAAGGCCGCAAACATAACCCTAACAAGACGCCAACGCTGCGTGAATCGTCGGTTTGCGGGGTACTGCTAGTGTCAGTGCCACTGCAGCGGCCACGGCGACGAGGGTGGTGTGAGCACCATAGAAGCGACGCTCGAGCACGGACCGTCTCACTCCCGAAAGCCGGCGTGTCGCACGGTACGTGCGAGGGCCGCGGTGCTCGTGCTCACCGCGGTTGCGCTGGCCCTGATCGTTGCCCCCGGCGCGCTGGCGGGACAGTCGGCCACCGGGGAGCTTGCCTTCCACCCCTGCACCCAATGCCATCCGGTCACGCTCGGCGCAGACGGTCAGCCGTCGCGCGCCCTACCGATCGGCATGACGCAGCATGTCGTTGAACTCGAGGTCCACGACATCCTGGGCGAGGGCGACACCGCGTGCCTCGCGTGTCACGACGATCCATCGCGAAACCCCGGCATGCTGCTCCTCGCCGACGGCACGTTCGTTGACGTCACCGGCGACGTGTCACGCGTCTGCCAGCGGTGCCATTTTGAGAAGTACCGCGAGTGGCAGGTGGGAGTCCACGGCAAGAACGAGCCGAAGTGTTCCGCCGCCGGCTGTCACGACCCGCACACGCCGTCGTGGATCTACGTCGGCGCCCTGCCTCCGTTCCAGGGGACGGGGATGGAGGTTCGCGCGGTCGGGGAGTGGCTGCCGTTCAAGCCGCTGGCCGGACCGCCGACGCCGCCGGCCGTTCTCACCCCGGCGTGGCTCGCGATATTCACGGCGCTCGGCGCGGTCGTGTCCGCCGGTATGCTCGGTTACCTGATCCTGGGAAGGTTCAAGCGATGAGCGAAGACAGCACGCGATCCGCGGGACAGCCGCCTCGGGACCTGCCCGAGGGGTGCACCCTGTCCCGGAGGACCTTCCTCGGCGGCGTTGGCGCCACCGCCGGACTCGTTCTCGCCGGTGCGGTACCCGCGATCGTGTCGTCGGCGCAAGCCGCCGAAGGCGGTGTCCCGGGCAACGAATCGCTGTCCGGTGTCATCGAAGAAGACGGGGCGGTCAACTATCCCGGCAAGACGGTCCACTACGCCGAGCCGCCGGGTGACGAGAAGTGGGCGATGGTCATCGACGTCAAGGCGTGTATCGGCTGCCGCCGTTGCGTCTATGCCTGCGTGAAGGAGAACAACATCGGCCGCAACTCGGGCTTCACCTACATCCAGGTGCTCGAGATGGACAAGGGCAAGGTCGATGTCGAGCACGCGAACCTCGCCTACGAGCAGGGCGGCGATCCGGACAAGTGGTACATGCCGGTCCAATGCATGCAGTGCGCGAAGCCGCCGTGCGTGTACGGCTGTCCGGTGACGGCGACGTGGCGCGATCCCGACGGAATCGTCGTCATCGACTACGAGAAGTGCATCGCGTGCCGCAACTGCATCGTCACGTGTCCGTACGGCGCCCGGCACTTCAACTGGGTAGAGCCGGAGATCGCTGAGGCCGAGATCAACCCCGACGTGCCGCTTCACGAGAAGGCTGGCGTGATCGAGAAGTGCACGTTCTGCATCCACAGGACGCGCGAGGGCGGAACGACCGCGTGCACCGAGGCGTGTCCGGTGGGCGCGAGGAAGTTCGGCGATCTCAACGACCCGGACAGTGAGGTCTCGATACTGCTCAACACGCGCCGTGTCTGGCGCCTCAAGGAAGAGTATGGGACCGAACCGATGATCTGGTACGTGGGGTGATGCGACATGGCTGAGAAGGCGATATCGCGTCCCGGCGTGAAGCGCGTCATCGGCGTCGACCTCGACTTCGGTGCGCTCAGGACTGCCGGCCCACGCTACTGGGCGTTCGTCTCGCTGCTCGTGACCGTCATCGGGCTCGGCGTCATGGCGTGGGGCGTTCTGCTCACGCACGGCGGCTCGGTCATGGCGATGCGCGACAGCTACCCGTGGGGCCTGTGGTTCACCAACTACATGTACTACGTCGGCCTCTCGGCGGGCGGGCTTGTCGTCTACGCGAGCGTCCACCTGTTCAACGCCAAGCAGTTCGCGCCCCTGTCGCGGCTTGCGGTACTCCAGGCCGGCGTGCTCGTGATGATGGCGCTGCTCGGCATCATCACGGACATGGAGCGTCCGTGGCGTGCGGTGTGGATGCTGCTCACGCCCAACTTCAACTCCCCGTTCATCTACACCGGTAGCGCGGCCAACATCTACATGATCATCTGCTTCGTCGATCTGTGGATACTCATCACCGGCAAAGGCGGACACAAGCTCGCGCATCGGATGACGCTCATCGCGCTGCCGTTCGCCGTCTACCTGCACACCACGACGGCGTTCGTGCTCTCCCTCAACAAGTCGCGCGAGCTGTGGAACTCCGCAGTGATGGTGCCGATCTTCCTGACCTCGGCCACCGCCTCGGGCGTCGCACTCCTGCTCATATGTGCATACGTCATGCAGCGCATCGGCGCGATGAAGTTCAAACCGAGCATGTTCCGCAGCCTGTCGACGTTGCTCGCCACCGTGATCATCATCGATCTGTTCCTGCTCGCGGTGGAGATCCTGACCGTGTTCTGGCCGACATCGGCAAAGCCGGGACACGCGCTACGCTTGGCCGAGTTCTTCACCGGGGAGTATGCGATCGCGTTCCTCCCCGTCCTCGTTCTCGGCCTCGGCGCCTTCGCGCTGCTTGCGGGACGATCAACGCGACACCTGCCCGTAGTCCAGATCACCGCATCGGTGATGTACGTCGTCGCGATCTTCCTCAAGCGCTACTCGCTCATGGCCATGGGTTTCGCGGTCGATCCGCTCGGCCAGTACAGCGCGCCGTATCTGCCGAGCCTGGTGGAGGTCCTCATCGCCCTCGGCCTGCTCGCGGTCGGCTTGCTCATCATGACGCTCTCGGCCAAGGTCCTGCCGCTCAGGGTGCCCGAGGAGGACAGCGCCGAGCCCGACCAGGTCGTGCTCGCGAGCCACGCGCCCGAGCAGGCGCTCGAGGTCGGGTGAGCCTTCGGTGAAGGCCCCCGGCACACGCCCAGACTCAGTGACGCGCATGTACCGTTTCGTCGGCGTAGCGGTCGCGGTTGTCATCGCGGCGGCCATCGTCGGTGTGGCGGTGCCGCTGGTGGCGACGTCCACGCCGGAGTTCTTCTCGCGCTACCACTTGCTCGAGCGGCGCTACGTCAATCTCGAGGACTCGGCGCACGAGGGCATCGGATGCCGGACGTGCCACGAGACGCAAGCGCTCGTCAACGGCCTCGAGCTGGTGGCCGACTTCTACACGGGCCTGATCGAGACGACCGCGACTCCGCAGTACTTCACCTTCGACGCGCCCACCAACGACGCATGCCTGTCCTGTCACGTGAACGACTGGAGCATCGACGCGAGCCGCAACGCGCGGATCCCGCACCCCGCGCACACGCGTGTCGCGAGTGAGACGCGGCCATGCACCGGCTGCCACAAGTGGACGGCGCACTTCGAGACGTACCTGGACAAGCACAAGGAGATGCCGTTTTCCGGTGTCTGCGTGGCGTACGGCTGCCATGTGGGCACGAAGGCTGCCGAGCAGTGCTACGACTGCCATCACGTGCTCCACGAGTCCAACGAGCAGTGGCGCACCGAACATCCGGCCGTGATCAGGGCCACGGGCCAGAACGCCTGCCTCGAGGGATGTCACACAGTGGCCGAGTGTCAGCAGTGCCACACGACCGGCGAGCGGCCGGTCTTCGACGGGCTGCCCATCGAGGTGAGCATGAAGTCGATCGAGGTCCTACACGTGCGAGACGATTGGACCGAGGACTTCCACGGCACCGAGGCACTCAGGGGCCGCGACCGGTGCCTACTCTGCCACCAGGACGAGGGTGAGTGCGGCGAGTGTCACCGCGAGCGTCCTGCGTTCCACGGACCGGTGACGGCATGGATCGGCCGTCACAAGAACCACACGTCGGAACTGGACGATCCGCGCTGCACCGAGTGTCACGAGCAGGCGTACTGCGACGACTGTCACCGGCAGTTCAAGGAGATGGAGTAGGTGAGCCGCCGCCTGCTCATCGGGGGAGTGGCGGCCGTTGTGATCCTCGTGGTCCTCGCCATTCTGATCCCCGTGATCTCCACGCTGCAGCCCGACTACTACCGGCGCTACCAGGCGCTCGGCCTGCGGATGGACCACTGGGAGACGTCGACACATTCGCGCATCTCGTGCGCCGGGTGCCATATCGAGCCCGGCTTCAGCGGAGTTGTGTCGTTCACGGCCGCATCCGTCCCCGCGTTCTACTCGCAACTCATCAGCGGTCCGGACGACACGAACCTGCTCGGAGCCCCTCGTCGGGTCGCGTGTCAGAAGTGCCATACGAGCTACCGGAGTGTTGCGCCGAGCGGCGACCTGCTGATCCCGCATCGCGCACACGTCGAGGTCCTCGGCATGGAGTGTGTCACCTGTCACGAAGACCTCGTGCACTCGTTCAACCGGCGCGGGTTCAACCGCCCGGAGATGGAGACGTGTCTCGAGCTGTGCCACGACGGCGACTCGGCCACCGACGAGTGCATCAAGTGTCACACGCGCAAGGATGCTCCCGACACGCATAGAGCCGAGGACTGGCTTGTGCTCCACGGGCAGATGGCCGAGTCCGAGGACTGTGGCGCCTGCCATGACTGGACGCCCGGCTACTGCGCCGAGTGTCACGAGAAGCGCCCCGCGTCGCACGTCGGCAACTGGAAGACGGGCCACGCGGTCAGTGCGCGCATCCGCGGCGACGGTTGCACCGTGTGCCACGGTGGCGAGGAGTTCTGCAACCAATGCCACTGATGAAGCGATATGCGCCCCGGGCGCTCGTGCGCGGGCGGCTCGCTCGAGCCGGTCTCGTCGTGTTGGCTGTGTTCGTCCTCATCATCCTCCCGGGCGTCTTGGCGTCGCGGCCGGCCTTCTTCAGCCGCTATCCTGCCCTCGGCGAGCAGTACGTCCCGTGGTCGTCGTCGACGCACCTGGAGGCTGGATGCGAAGGGTGTCATGTCCCGCCCGGGACGATCCCCCGGGCGCTTCACCGCGCGCGCATGGTGGGGGAGTTCTACCTGTCGGTGGTGGCAGGGTCTCGCGAACCGGGATACTTCGCGACGCCTACCAACGACGCGTGCCTCGAGTGTCACAGCGACCTGCGCACGATCTCTCCCAAAGGCGACCTGCAGATCCCGCACCGCGCACACATCACGATCCTCAAGATGGACTGCGTCGAGTGCCACAACTACCTCGTCCATGAGCTCAGTCCCGAGGGCAAGCACACCCCGCCGATGATCGAATGCCTCCGCTGCCACGACGGGGACGTCGCAAAGGACGCCTGCACGGCGTGTCACACGCAAAAGGCGGCGCCCGACAGCCACAGCACGGTCGATTGGCTCGTCACGCACGCTGCCGAAGCGAGCGACCCCGAGTGCGTCACCTGCCACAAGTGGAAAGAGGACTGGTGCGCCGACTGCCATCGGGATGTGCCCCGCTCGCACACGAGCGACTGGCGCGCGGTCCACGGCGACAGGGTTGCCGAGCACCGGAACTGCGAGGCCTGTCACGAGAGCGACTTCTGCGTGCGGTGTCACGGTGTCGTACCGCCGCTGAACCTCGACCCGACCCTCGAACTCGTTGAGTAGGAGAGCCGCCGTGGAGCACGACACACCGGTCACCACTGACGAGTCGACGGCCGCGACGCCGCCCGGTGGTCGCGCTCGCGCGGTCCTTCGCTCCGTCCCGGCGACGGTTCGCATCGCAGTGTCCGTCGTCGTGGGCATCCTGCTGCTCGCCATCGCCTTCGACCTCGGAACGTCCTCGCCCGGAGTGTGTTTCGCGTGCCACGAGATGGAACTGCGGGCGGCGAGCTGGGGTGAGTCCGCGCACACCGTCGTGACGTGCGTGAAGTGCCACCAGGCTCCCACCGAGTGGTACGAGTTGCCGATGAGGGTGGCGGGACGCGCCGCACTGCTCGCTCGCGACGTGGCTGCGCACGTCTCGGGAGAGTACGTTGACCCGGTCGACGCTCCAGCGGCAGACGCGGAGCCGGTATCCGACGACGTGTGTCTGCAGTGTCACGACCCCAACCGCACGGCCACCTCGGGATACCGCATCCTGATCGACCATGTTGAGCACGCCAGGCGAAACGGCTCGTGCGTGTCGTGTCACGTGCGCACCGCTCACCCGGTCGAGACGCGCGGTGGCCCTCTGTCGCTCATGGGGCAGTGCTACACGTGTCACGGGACGCCGGAGTATCCCGACGCCGACACCGGGTGCGCCACGTGCCATCCCGCCGACTACGAGCCACTGCCGCAGACGCACATGGCGCCTGCGTGGGCACGCGGCCACGGGGATGTCTCCGAGGATGACGCGGCGTTGTGCACGATGTGCCACGAGCGAAGCTACTGCGACGACTGCCACGGACTTCCCATGCCACATCCCGAGAGGTGGTCTGCCGGAGCCGAGGGCCATGCGGTCGTGGCGCAGCGCGACCCCGCAGTGTGTGCGTCGTGCCATAGCGGGGGACCGGACCTCTGCACGATGTGTCACCACACGTCGTACGAGCCTCTGACGGGCGCATGGATCGAGCAGCACAGTGTCGAGGTCATCGACGAGGGTGCGGATTACTGTCTGACATGCCATTCGGGTCCGTACTGCAGCTTCTGTCATACGCGCCTCGTCGAGAGCGACTGACCGGAGTAGCGTTCGTCGGCCGGACCGATTCGCAGGGAGCAGCGTCGGTCACCCTGCCTCTGGTATAGTTGTCCGGCGATTCTCACATGCGGGCGTGGCGGAACTGGCAGACGCGCCGGGTTTAGGTCCCGGTGGGGCAACTCGTGGAGGTTCGAGTCCTCTCGCCCGCACCACGCGAAGGCCCGCGGCCGCCGCTGTGCCGCCTATATGACGCTTGGGACCACCGACAGGAGGACCGTTGCAGAGCTCCATCGAACACATCGACGAAGGTCAGATACGCATCACCGTGACCGTTTCGACGGCCGACGTCGATCGCGAGATCGACGCCGCCTACAGCCGGATCGGCGCGAAGCTGCGGATTCCCGGGTTCCGGCCCGGTAAGGCCCCGCGCCCGGTGATCGACACACACGTCGGGCGGGATGCCGTGCTCGCCGAGGCCCAGGAGGAGATCGTCTCCACGTCGTACGGCGCGGCGATCTCCGAGCAGGACTTAAGGACGTATGGCCAGCCGGACGTCGGTGAACTCGACATGGTCGAGCCCGGCGCCGACTTCACGTACACGGCCGAGGTTTCCCTGCGGCCCGAGCTCCCGCTGACCGACTCCGAGGACTTCGCGGTGACCGTCCCGGCGCGAACGGCGTCGGACCGCGAGGTGGACGCGCAGATCGAGCACGCGCGCGAGCGCTTCGCGACCCTCGAGGTCGTCGAACGTCCCATCGAGGCGAATGACTTTGCGCTCATCTCCTTCGTCGGCACGGTTGACGGTGAGGAGTACGAGGGCAACAAGGTGGACAAGTACCTCTACGAGATCGGCCGGGGCATGATGCCGCCCGAGTTCGACGAGGCGCTCCTCGGCATGGCGCCCGGCGGCAGTGCCGTCGCCGAGTTCGTCATCCCCGACACGTCCTCGAACCAGGAGTTCGTAGGCAAGACAGCGCACTTCGATATCGAAGTCCACGAGGTCAAGGCCAAGATCCTGCCGGCGCTCGACGACGAGTTCGCAGCGAGCGTGGGTGGCTTCGACTCGTTCGTGGAGTACCGCACCGACGTCCGCGAGAAACTCGACTCGGCCAAAGCCACCGGCTTCGACCACAAAGTCGAGGTCGAGTCGCTCCGCACGCTCGTCGAGCGGCTCGACGGTGAGGTGCCCGACGAGATGGTGCTGAGCCGCGCCGCCTCGATGACGCGCGAGTTCTTCGAGAGCCTTGAGGATCGCGGCATCAGCCTGCAGCAGTACGTGGAGGCCACAGGGGCGGAGCCGGAGCAGATCCAGGCCGACCTCAAGGTCCAGGCCGCCATGCGCGTGGCCGAGGAACTCGCCCTCGAGTCGCTGTTCCGGGCCCGTGGCTTCGAGGTTGCCGATACCGACCTGGACGAAGCGATCCTCGAACTCGTCAGCGGTGATGAGATCCAGGCGCGGCAGATGCGTGAGAGTCTGGCGGCAAACGGCGCGCTGCCGATCCTGCGCGAGCAGATCATGCACCGCCGGGCGCTCGCCTGGTTGATGGATAACACCGTCGTCACAGAAGAGGAGCCGTCATGAGTCACCAGGCCAAAGGGCTCATCATCCCGAGCGTTATCGAGCAGACGTCCCGGGGGGAGCGCTTCTACGACATCTACTCGCGTCTGCTCTCCGAGCGTGTGGTCTTCATCGGCCAGGAGATCGAGGACGTGAGCGCCAACATCGTCATCGCCCAGCTCCTGCACCTCGAGGCCGAGGATCCCGAGAAGGACATCCAGCTTTACATCAACTCACCCGGTGGCTCGGTCACTTCGGGACTCGCCATCTACGACACGATGCAGTACATCCGCTGCGACGTAGCCACGATCTGTATCGGTCAGTGCGCGTCGATGGCGGCGGTCCTGCTCGCCTCCGGCGCGGCCGGCAAGCGCGCGGCGCTCTCCAACGGCCGGATCCTGATCCACCAACCGTGGGGCGGTACGCAAGGCCAGGTCACCGACATCGAGATCCAGGCCAAGGAGATGCTGCGCCTGCGAGGGACGCTCGACGACATCCTCGCGCACCACACGGGGCAGGACGCGGCCAAGATCCACGTAGACACCGAGCGCGACAACCTCATGACCGCCGAGGAGGCCAAGGCCTACGGGCTGGTCGACGAGGTGTTCACGACGCGCACTATGAAGGAGAGCTAGGCGTGCCGACCGACCGTACCGAAGGGAGCGACAGGCTCCTGTGCTCGTTTTGCGGCAAGCCGCAGCATCAGGTCCGCAAGTTGATCGCCGGACCGGGTGTCTACATCTGCGACGAGTGCGTCGAGCTGTGTACCGACATCGTCGACGAGTCTCAGGATGAGCCATCGGCGGATCTTGTCGATGACGAGAACCTGCCCACACCACGGGAGATCCTCGCGAGCCTGGACGCGTACGTCGTGGGGCAGGACCAGGCCAAGAAGTCCCTCGCTGTCGCGGTCTACAACCACTACAAGCGGATGCGGTGTCAGGCGGACACTGGCGATGAGGTCGAGATCGCCAAGAGCAACATCCTGCTGCTCGGCCCCACGGGTTGCGGTAAGACACTGCTCGCCCAGACGCTCGCCCGCATCCTGAAGGTCCCGTTCGCCATCGCGGATGCCACCACGCTCACCGAGGCGGGATACGTCGGCGAGGATGTCGAGAACATCTTGCTCAAACTCATCACGGCCGCCGACTTCGATGTCGAGCGCGCCCAGGTAGGCATCGTCTACATCGACGAGATCGACAAGATCGCGCGCAAGGCGGAGAACCTCTCCATCACGCGGGACGTGTCGGGCGAGGGCGTCCAGCAGGCGCTGCTCAAGATCATCGAGGGCACTGAGGCCGCAGTCCCGCCGCAGGGCGGCCGCAAGCATCCACAGCAGGAGCTCATCCGCATCGACACCACCAACGTGCTCTTCATCCTCGGCGGCGCCTTCGTGGGCCTCGAGAAGATCATCGGCGACCGCGTCGGTAAGAAGGGTGTCGGTTTCGGCGCCGAGCTGGCTGACTCCACCAAGCACGATACGGGTACGATGCTCCCGCAGGTCCTGCCCGAGGACCTCCACCGGTTCGGTCTCATACCCGAGTTCGTCGGTCGCATCCCCGTGGTCGCCCACGTCGAGGAACTCACCGAGGCCGAGCTCGTGCGCATACTGACCGAGCCCAAGAACGCGCTTGTGCGTCAGTACGAGCGGCTCTTCTCCATGGAGAGCGTCGACCTTGTGTTCACACCCGAAGCACTCCACGAGATCGCCACTCAGGCCATCGCCCGCCAGACGGGTGCGCGCGGGTTGCGTTCGATCATGGAGTCCTTGCTGCTTGACTCGATGTACGAGCTGCCGAGTCGCGCCGACGTCGACCGGGTGACGATCACCGAGGACGTCGTGCAAGGGAGAGCCGAGCCGGTCCTCACACTGCACGGGGCAAAGGACGCCACCGCCTGAAGCGGCGCCGCGCTACCGGTGGCCGAGGATCTCATCGGCCCGTTCGACCTGGCTCGGGTAGAGGTCCTTCGGGATCGCGTCCCGGCCGAGGACCCGGAAGACCATGTGCCGGGCGCAGTGGACGTTGCTGCCCATGCAGTACCGCTGCTTGATGATGCTCGACATCGAGGGCATCTCGGCCATCTGGTCGTTGAAGAAGGGACAGGTCTTCAGGCACTCGCATTCGGCCATGGCTCTCTCACGCTCCTTGTCGGTCATCATCGCGTGCTCGTGTTCACAATGAGAGTATCGGCATTCGCGCGCAACTTCTCACGTCCTCTTCTGAGTGGGTCTATGCCGCCGGGGCCTGGTGAGCGGGTCCTCGCGTGAGCGGGCCGGCCGTTTGTCGTAGAATCCTCGCATCGCCAACCGGAAGGACGTCACCCGCTCATGAGCCAGTTGCCGCCGGCATACGACCCCGACGCGGTCGAAGGTCCCGTCTCCGCCAGTTGGGCTGAGGGCCGCTACTTCGAGCAGCCTGTCGGGGGTGAGGCGCCGTTCACGGTGGTCATCCCGCCGCCGAACGTGACGGGCTCGCTGCACATGGGCCACGCGCTCAACAACACCATCCAGGATGTCGTCATCAGGCGCTCGCGCATGACCGGCCGGCCCACCCGCTGGGTGGTCGGCACCGACCATGCCGGCATCGCGACCCAGAACAAGGTCGAGCAGAAGCTTGCGGCAGTCGGCAAGTCGCGTCACGACGTCGGGCGTGAGGCGTTCATCGAGATGTGCTGGGAGTGGCGACGCGAGCACGGCAGCATCATCATCGAGCAACTCAGGCGTATGGGCTGCAGCTGCGACTACGCCGACGAGCACTTCACGATGGATCCGGGGTATCGCCGCGCGGTCCGCAGGGTCTTCGTAGAGTGGTTCGAGCGCGGCCTCATCTACCGTGGCAAGCGCATCATCAACTGGTGCCCGCGCTGTTCTACCGCGCTTTCGGACATCGAGGTCGAGCACGAGGAGCTCGATGGCCACCTCTGGCACATCCGTTACCCTCTGTCCGCTCCCGTCGGCGGCCGTGACCATGTCGTCGTTGCCACGACCCGGCCCGAGACCATGCTCGGCGATACGTGCGTTGCCGTGCACCCGGACGACGAACGCTACGCTGCGCTGGTGGGTGCGAGCGTGGTGCTGCCGCTCATGGACCGCGAGATCCCGATCGTGGCCGACGCCTTCGTCGACCCGGCCTTCGGCACGGGCGCGGTCAAGGTGACGCCCGCGCACGACCCGAACGACTTCGAGATCGGCGAGCGCCACGACTGCGCGAAGGTGAACATCCTGAACGCGGATGCCACAATAAGCGGTGAGGGCGGCCCGTACGCCGGACTCGATCGGTACGAGGCGCGCGAGCGGATCGTGGCCGACCTCGATGCGGCCGGGCTGCTCGTGGGCACCGATGACCACGTGCATGCGGTCGGCCACTGCTACCGCTGCCACACCGTCGTCGAGCCGTGGCTCTCGGACCAGTGGTTCGTGGATATGAAGCCGCTTGCGGCGCCTGCCATCGAGGCGGTCCGCGACGGGCGCGTGGTGTTCCACCCGCGCCGGTGGGAGAACGTGTACTTCCACTGGATGGAGAACATCCGCGACTGGTGCGTCTCGCGGCAGTTGTGGTGGGGACACCAGATCCCGGTCTTCTACTGCGACGCGTGCGGCCTGACCAAGGCGAGCATGGATGACCTCGAGGTGTGTCCCGAGTGCGCGGGCCCGATGCGTCAGGACCCCGACGTGCTCGATACCTGGTTCTCGTCGCAACTCTGGCCGTTTGCCACGCTCGGCTGGCCGGACGACACGCCCGAACTCGGCTTCTTCTACCCGACCACGGTGCTCTCAACCGCGCGTGACATCCTGTTCCTCTGGGTCGCGCGCATGATCATGAGCGGGCTGGACTTCGTAGGCGACGTGCCGTACCGCGACGTCATCATCCACCCCACGGTCTTCAACGCCGAGGGAAGACGCATGAGCAAGTCGCTCGGCACCGGTATCGATCCGCTCGATCTCATGGCCCACTACGGCGCCGACGGCATGCGGTTCGGCCTGATGCTGCAGGTCACGGGCAATCAGGACATCAAGTTCGCCGAGGAGAAACTCGCGTCGAGCCGCAACTTCGCCAACAAGATCTGGAATGCGAGCCGTTTCGTGCTCATGAACCTCGGTGACGATTTCACGCCCGCCGAGCCGGGAGTCGAGACGGTCGCCGACGCGTGGATCCTCTCGCGGCTGGCCGACTTGGCGGCGCGCGTGGACGAGGGCCTTGTCGGCTACGAGTTCGGCGAGACCGCCCGGGCGCTCTACGACTTCTTCTGGAACGAGTTCTGCGACTGGTACATCGAGCTTGCCAAGCCGAGGCTGGCCGCCGGCGGCGCTGTGCGCGAGGGCGTACTCGCCAACCTCGTCTTCGTGCTGGATACCGCGCTTCGGCTGCTCCATCCGATGATGCCGTTCGTGACCGAGGAGATCTGGGGTCGCCTGCCGCTGGCCGGATCGGACCGGGCCCCCGCGCTCATGGTCGCCGCATGGCCCGACGCCGCCGCGCTCGCGCGCTTCCGTGACGAGGATGCCGAGCGGTCGATCGGGCTGCTGCGCGAACTCGTGACCGCCGTGCGCGCGGTGCGCGCCCGCTACTCAGTCTCGCCGAAGGTGCGACTCGCGGTGACGGGCAAGGCGCCAGGTGCCGCGGGGATGGTGCTGGCGTCGATGGCTGACGACATCCGCTCGCTCGCCGGTATCGGTGAGCTCGCGATCGAGGCCGACGCGGTGAAGCCTCCGCACGCGGCTGTCGCGGTGGCAGCCGGAAGCGAGGTGTACATCTCCCTCGAGGGACTCGTCGACTTCGCCGCCGAGCGTGCGCGGGTCTCCGCCGAGCTCGCGCGCACCGAAGACGAGCTCGCGTGCGTGAGGAAGAAGCTCTCCAACGAAGGGTACCTGGCAAAGGCTGCACCGGAGATCATCGAGAAGGACCGCGCGAAGGCGGCCGACCTCTCGGCTATCGTCGCCACGCTGTCCGCGCAACTCGGCGAACTCGCGGACTGAACGCGCATGTCCCGCGAGCCGATGAGCGAGGCCGAGGCGACAGCGGTCCTCGCCGCGGCCGCGCGTTTCGGCATCAATCCCTCGCTTCACACGATCACGCGGCTGTGCGAGGCGCTCGGCGAGCCACAGCGGGCGTATCGGGTCGTCCAGGTTGGCGGCACGAACGGCAAAGGCTCTACGGTCCGGATGACTGACGCGCTGCTGCGCGCTCACGGGCAGCGTTCGGGTGCGTTCGTCAGCCCGCAGATGCACTCGATGACCGAGCATGTGGTCATCGATGGCGCGCCCGTGCCGGGTGACCTGTTCGCCGCAGGGGTGTCGGCGGCGGTGTCGGTGGCCCGCGCGCTCGGCGACAGTCTGCCGGAGCCGCCCACACAGTTCGAGCTCCTGACCGCCGCCGCGCTGTGGATCCTGCGAGAGGCCGGCGTCGGCTGGGGTGTGCTCGAGGTGGGCATGGGCGGACGATGGGACTCGACGAGCATATCGGTACCCGAGGTCTCGGTCGTGACTTCGGTAGGGCTCGACCACGTCGACTACCTCGGCCCCACGCTCGAGCGGATCGCGTGGGACAAGGCGCACATCATCCGGCATGGCGGGCTGGCGGTGCTCGGTCCCGGGACCGAGGAGACCGATGAGGTCTTTGCCGAGCGTGCCCGGCACGTCGGCGCGCGGCTGGTGCGCGTGCGCGAGGACGCCGCTGATGCCGATGTGAGTTTCACGGTGGTGCGACACATGCAGACACCCGACGGTGTCACCGAGATCGAGACGTCCGTCCTCGGCGAGACGTACGGTCCGCTGTCGGTCAACGGTCCGGCGTATCAGGCCGCAAACGCCGCGTGCGCGCTTTCCGCGGTCCGGCTCGCCCTGGGCGGCCCGCTCGACGCGCGCGCCACTCGTTCAGCGCTTGGCGGACTGCGTATCGCCGGCCGGTTCGAGGTGCTCGCGCGCGAGCCGTGGGTGATCGCCGATGTCGCTCACAACGCAGGTGGTGCGCGGGTGCTCGCCGAGGCGGTGGCTCGTGCGTTCGGTCGAAGGCCGGTCACCGTCGTGATCGGCATGCTCACCGACAAGGACGCCGCGGCGGTGGTCTCCGTCCTCGCGCCGGTGGCCGCGCACTTCGTCGTGACCGCTCCCGACTCACCACGCGCACTCGACGCGCGTGTACTCGCCGAGGTAGTCGAGGACGTCACAGGGACCGGGCCGGTGGTGTGTCCCGACGTAGCCGGGGCGGTCGCCGCCGCGTGCGAGTCGGGCTCGCCCGTCCTTGTGACCGGCAGCGTCGTGACCGTCGCTGCGGCCCGCGTCGCATGCGGGGTGTATCCGGGTTAGGGGAGGGAAGGGCAGGACAGCATGCCGGACGTCTTCGCCGTAGTGCAGTGCCGCAACCGGGGGGCCGTACCTACGGTCGGGCACGAGCCGATCGATGTCGCAGCCCGCCTCCATGTGATGACCAACGGCTTCCGGACCGTCTTTGGTCGCGTCTTCGAAGCGGTGTGGGAACTCGGCGACTGTCCCGCCACGCTGCGCTGGCTCGATGAGGACGTCCGGCTCGGCGAGGCGTACCTCGCGCATAGCGATGCGGGCAGGCTCGAGGGTCTCGAGGGGGACAACTGGCTGCTCGTGCTCCGCCTCGAGGTCGACGGGGACGCGCAGGCCGTCCGGGACCGCATGAACGATGTCCGGGCGACCCGGGGTGCCGGAGCCGATCGCGCGATCTTCCGGGAGCTTGCCGACGCGCTCGGAGAATGCGAGGCGACGCGGCTGTTCGGGCAGCTCACCTTCGAAGTGCCCGACACCAAACTGAGCGCGCTCCAGCCGTCTGACGAGGCGCGCGCTGCGATGCCACTTCTGGTGGCCTTCTACTACCTCGGACTGATGATCGTCCACCGTATCGATCGCGATCAGGTGCGCGCCGAGATGCCGATCGAGCCGGGCTATGTAGATGAGGCGAGTGTCGATGCGATCGCCAAGACGCGGGTCAGGCTCGCCAACGTGAACCGCTTCTTCCTGACCACGAACCGATCGCAGTTTCCCGAGGTCAGGGACGTGTGCGTTGCGATCGCCGAGAGGATGAACCTTGCCGGCCGGTACGAGCGGCAGGTAACGATACACCACGACATGGAGCGTCACCTCGACAATATCGCCCAGATCGCGCAGGTACGGAGTTCGCGGGAGACGCAGGCGGCGAGCGAACGCACCAACAGCGTACTGTTCTACCTCACCATCATCGGTCTGCCGCTTGCGGTCTTCAGCGCCGTGATGACCTTCAGTCTCGATGCGCCGCTCGTGCGCGACGCCGACCGGTGGCCGACGTGGGCGACCTTCCTCGTGGCGCTCGGAGCGAGCGCGAGCGTCTCGCTCATACTGCTGGGGGTGATGGTCTTCATCGCCAACGGACGTCGGCGCGCGTGCGACGCGCCGGGCGGCTCAGCAAGAGACGGCCGGGGCAGCGCACGGGAGCGGAGCGCACGGTCTAGCCGATCCGCCGGTTGGCGCCGTCGACCTTGACGACGAGGGGCTCCCAGGCGCGCGCTGTCTCGTCGGCCATGTCGGCGAAGGTCGCAACGATGACGAGGTCACCGATGCTCACGAGGTGAGCTGCCGCCCCGTTGACGCACATCACGCCGGAGCCGGGCTCGCCGGCGATCGCGTACGTCTCGAACCGGCTGCCGTTGGTCACATCCCAGACCCAGACCGCCTCGTGCTCGAGGATGTCGGCCGCCGTCATGAGGTCGGCGTCGACCGTGATGCTGCCCTCGTAGTCGACGTTGGCGTCGGTCAGCGTGGCGCGGTGTATCTTGCTCTTGAGCATGCGGCGGATCATCGTCTGGCATCCATCCTCGATCGTGTGGTTCGCCCGCACATGATACACGCCTCGCGCGTTCACGTCAGTCGGACCGGACAGATGCCGGATGACGCCCATCTGATAGAATCCCCGTAGTCTTGTGTGCGGTGGCGGCCGAGGGGGGGGTCGACATGCCGCTCGAATCCCGGAAGGGGACGGAATGGACGGACTGTTCGGCGAGATCCTCGGCCCGATATTGAGCAACCCGCTCGTGTCTCTGTTCAAGAACCTCTGCACGCTGTTCCTCGTCGTCTTCTGGGCGGCGCTCGTCTTCTGGACGTGGCGCGATGCCGAGCGCCGGGGCGCCATGCCGTGGTTCTGGGCGCTCGTCGTCGTGCTGTTCAACGTCTTCGGCTGGGCGATCTACCTGGTGGTCCGTCCTCCGGAACTCGCCGAAGACGCCCACGAGCGTGACCTCGAGATACGCGCACGGGAGGTCGAGCTGCTCAAAGGCGGTGCGACGTGTCCGTCGTGCGTGAAGCCCATCGAGCCCGACTACCTGATCTGCCCGACGTGCATGAAGAAGCTGCGCAAGGAGTGCGTGAACTGCGAGCGCCCCCTGAAGCTCGAGTGGACGGTCTGTCCGTACTGCAAGACGAAGCAGTGACCGTCCGCCCGCCACGAGCGGGTGGGGTCGGTCCCTGAAAGGAAAGCGCATGCCCGAGATCTCGGTCACGCTGCCCGACGGCAGCGTCAAGAGCGTCGCCGAGGGCGCAACCGTCCACGACGTTGCCGCGGCTATCGGTCCGCGGCTTGCGGCAGCCGCCGTCGCGGGACGGGTCGACGGTCGCCTCGTGGACACGTGGACCGTCGTCTCGGACGGCGCCCGGGTCGAGATCGTGACCGACCGCGACGCCGACGCGCTCGGCATCCTGCGGCACTCGGCCGCGCACGTCATGGCCGAGGCGGTCAAGCAGCTGTTCCCGCTGGCGAAGTTCGGCATCGGCCCGGCGATCGAGGACGGCTTCTACTACGACATAGAGATCGACCGGACCTTCACCCCTGAAGATCTCGTCGCCATCGACGACCGCATGCGCGCGATCGTCGCAGAGGAACAGCCGTTCCGGCGCGTGGAACTCGATCGACTCTCGGCCCACGATGCGTTCGAGGGGCAGCCGTACAAGCGCGAACTCATCGCCGGGCTGCCGGAGGACGAGATAATCTCCACGTACACCCAGGGCATCTTCACCGATCTGTGCCGCGGTCCGCATGTGCCGCACACCGGCTGGATCAAGGCGTTCAAGCTCATGAAGATCGCCGGCGCCTACTGGCGCGGTGATTCGTCGCGCCCGATGCTGCAGCGCATCTACGGCACCGCGTGGTTCTCGGACAAGGACCTCGAGGCGTATCTGACCCGCCTGGAGGAGGCCGAGAAGCGCGATCACCGCAAGTTGGGTCGCGAGCTCGACCTGTTCCACTTCGACGAACTCGCCGGCAGCGGGCTGGTCTTCTACCACCCGAAGGGCGCGCGCGTGCTGCACGAACTCATCGAGTGGCTTTCCGCCGACCTGTACGCCCGCGGTTACGAGGAGATCCGGACCCCGCACATCTACAAGGCCGATGTGTGGCGCACCAGCGGGCACTGGGACTTCTACCAGGAGAACATGTATCCCTTCCAGATCGATGAAGGGGAGGGCAAGGAGCCCACGGACTACGCCGTCAAGCCGATGAACTGCCCCGGCGCACTCCTTGTCTACCGCGCAGACCTTCGTTCGTATCGTGACCTGCCCATGCGCTTGTTCGAGTTCGGCACCGTCTACCGTCACGAGAAGAGTGGCGTGGTTCATGGACTGATGCGCGCGCGGGGCTTCACGCAAGATGACGCGCACATCTTCTGCACGGGTGAGCAGATCGTGCCCGAGGTCAAGGCGATGCTCGACATCGTCAAGTTCATCATGGACACCTTCGGCTTCGAGTACACCGCGGAGGTCTCGACCAAGCCCGAGAAGTCGGTGGGCAGCGACGCCGATTGGGATGTGGCCACCAAGGCGCTCATGACCGCGCTCGACGAGTGGGGTCTGGCCTATCAGATCAACGAGGGCGACGGCGCCTTCTACGGGCCGAAGATCGATATCAAGGTCAAGGACGCCATCGGCCGTATCTGGCAGCTCTCCACCATCCAGGTGGACTTCAACAATCCCGAGCGTTTCGGCATCACGTACCGCACGCCCGAGAACACCGAGGAGCAGCCGTTCATGCTGCATCGTGCCATCTTCGGCTCGATGGAGCGCTTCTTCGGCATCCTGATCGAGCACACCGCCGGTGCGTTTCCCACGTGGCTCGCGCCGATCCAGGCCGTCATCATCCCGATCGCCGACCGCCATCTCGGGCACTGTGAAGCCGTACGGACGCGGCTCCGGAAGGCGGGCGTGCGCGCAGAGGTCTACGCCGAGAACGAGCCGATGCGCGTCAAGATCGCCAAGGCGCAGCAGCAGAAGGTGCCGTACATGCTCGTGGTGGGGGACAAGGAGATCGAGGCCGACACCGTGGGTGTGCGTGAGCGCACCGAAGGTGACATCGGCGCGATGGGCGTCGAGGAGTTCGCCGCGCGCGTGCTCAAGGAGCGCCCGTAGCACGCACGTCAGTATCGGGCGTCGGCATTCGCGATCCAAGGCGTCGTTCCGCTCCCGCTTGAGCAGCCTGCATCGTCCAGTGCGTGAACCGCTGCTGGACACCCCGGTCGGCGCTCGCTATAATCGCGGAGCTTACAACCGCATATGCATGAAGCGGGACCCCTTCCCGGTAGACGGGTCGAGATTGGTCCCCACCTGTCGGCGCACGAACGTGCAGCTGTCTGGTCTGAAGAGCGAGCGGGCGTGCGAGTACGCCCGGTTCGTGCTTGGACGTCCCGACGGCAGCGCCGCGGGGCGTTTTTCGATTACGGGGCGGTGGGCGCCCCCATCTCACGGAGGTGAAGCGTATCAGCACGACAGAGCCGAGGCTCAATGATCGGATCAGGGCCCAGCGCTGCAGGCTTATCGCTGAGGACGGCGAGCAACTCGGCATCTTCATGATGTCCGATGCCCTCAGGATGGCCGATGACCAGGTGCTCGACCTGGTGGAGATCGCACCGAACGCCGACCCTCCGGTCTGCAAGATCATGGACTACGGCAAGTACCGGTACGAGCAGGAGCAGAAGGCCAAGCAGGCCCGGAAGCACCAGACGCGGGTGGAGATCAAAGAGATCAAGTTCCGTCCCAAGATTGACAAGCACGACTACGAGACCAAGAAGAAGCATGTCGTGCGCTTCCTGGAGGCCGGGGCCAAGGTCAAGGTCACGATCATGTTCCGGGGCCGCGAGATGGTCCATGCCGAGCGCGGGCTGGCAATCCTCGAGCGACTGGAAGCCGACATCGTCGATCTCGGCTTCGTCGAGTCCAAGCCCAAGCTCGAGGGCCGCAACATGTTCATGCTGGTCGCGCCGCACAAGAAGGAGCCGGTGAAGGCCAAGCCGGTCAAGGACGAGAACGCGGACGAGGCGCCTGAGGCGGCGCCGGCCGCGGACGAATAGGAGATGACGCGATGCCGAAGATGAAGACACACAAAGGTACGGCGAAGCGGTTCAAGCTCACCGGCACCGGTAAGATCAAGCGTGCGAAGGCCTTCAAGAGCCATATCCTCGAGAAGAAGAGCCCCAAGCGCAAGCGTGGATTCCGCCAGGACGGGCTCGTCCACGAGTCCGACGTGAAGGTCATAAAGAAGCAGCTGGGCATCGGCTAGACCGAAGCTCGCCCGTTTTCCAAGGAGTGATCGAAGATGCCCAGGGTGAAGCGTGCAGTCACCGCCAAGAAGAAGCGCCGTACCGTTCTCGCGCAGGCGAAGGGGTACTATGGCGACCGTAGCCGTCGCTACAAGAGCGCCAAGGAGCAGGTGCAGCACTCGCTGCAGTACGCGTACCGCGATCGCCGCAACAAGAAGCGCGAGATCCGCCGCCTGTGGATCACCCGCATCAATGCCGGCGCGCGCCTGAGCGGCCTTTCGTACTCGCAGTTCATGCACGGCCTCAAGGTCGCCGGAATCGA
>JAXMLJ010000131.1:0-2878 GCA_034368805.1 Coriobacteriia bacterium | reverse complement strand
GCACCGCGCGCTCGGGCACGATCTGCTCGGCGTGTGCCGAATCGGGGATCTCGAACCCGAGGAGTACGCCTGGCGTGTCCTCGTGCGCGGTCCACGACATCGTCAGGCCCAGACTCGCTTCGGCACGGTCGACCCAGCCTTCCGGCGGGACGAGCTCGGCCTGCACCGCGCGGGCGCGTGTCACGGTGATCTCCAGGACGTCGTACCCGTCTTCGGAGCGCAGCTCGAACTCAGCGATGGTGTCGAGCGAGGCGTCCTGGCCGAAGACCTCGCCGACCCAGCCGACCTCGCAGCCAGCGGGTATGGGCAGTTCGACCGTGGCCGGGAGCTCCACGTCGTCGGCGAGTGAGCCGAAGATGACGAGGGTCGGCGTCTTGTCGAAGCCGAGGTCGTAGAGCGTCACCCCGATGCCGCGCCAGGGTGAGGCGAGCGCGGCAGACGGCGCAAGGAGGGCGATGAAGAGTGTGAGTGCGATCAGCGCGGCGGGGCGGGGGAGATGGGCGGGGCGCACGGGGGGACTCCTGTTCGTTAGGCAGATAACGTAAGTGTGGCACAGACCGGGTCTCCGGTGCAGCAACGTCGTCAGGTCTCGCCGAACTGCGCTTCGTGGAGGCGGGCGAACAGGCCGCCGGCGTCGAGGAGTTCGTCGTAGGTGCCCTGGCCCGTGACGCGCCCGTCCTCGATGACGACGATGCGGTCGGCCTCGCGGACCGTGGACAGCCGATGCGCGATGACGAGTGCCGTGCGGTCGCGCATGATCTCGGACAGCGCCGAGCGGATGGCAAGCTCGGTGCGCGTGTCCACGGCCGAGGTCGCCTCGTCGAGGATGAGGACCGCCGGGTCGGCCAGGATCGCCCGCGCGATCGCCAGCAGTTGCCGCTGGCCGCCGGAGAGCGCCGAGCCGCGCTCGCCGACGTTCGTGTCGATGCCGTGGGGGAGCTTCTCGATGAAGCCGAGCGCCTGCGCGCGTTCGGCCGCCTCGCGCACCTCGTCATCGGTCGCCTCGAGCCTCCCGTAGCGGATGTTCTCGGCCACGCTGCCCGAGAAGAGGAAGGGGTCTTGCAGGACCGCGCCTAGGTTGCGCCGCCAGCCGGCGAGTGAGAGCGCCCTCAGGTCGTGCCCGTCGGCGAGTACGCGACCGCCGGTCGGGTCGTAGAAGCGGGCCAGCAGGCTCACGAGTGTACTCTTGCCCGCCCCGGTGGGGCCGACGATGGCCACCGTCTCGCCGGGTTCGATCTCGAGATCGATATCGTCGAGTACGAGCGGGCCGTCGGCGTAGCTGAAGTCCACGTGCTCGTAGGTGATCCGGCCGGAACTGCGGCCGGGATCGATGGCGTCCGGCGCCTGGCGCACCGCCGGCTCGGTGTCCATGAGCGCGAACACACGCTCTCCGCCTGCGAGTGCGGACTGCGTGTCGGCGTACAGGCTCGAGAGTTGCGTGATGCCGCTGAAGAAGCTGCGCGCGTAGGCGAAGAACGCGACGACGACGCCCACGCTCACGGCGCCTGTCGCCGCGAGCCAGCCGCCGTAACCGGCGACGAGCGCGACGGCCGCCGAGGTGATGACCGCGAGCGCGGGCGAGAACGCCGACGAGACGGTCGCCGCGGCGATGTTCGCGTCGCGGTTGAGAGCATTGCGTGACTCGAACTCGGCGCGATTGACCCCCGTGCGCGCATAGGCCTGAGCCACCTTGATGCCGGCGAGTTCCTCGGCGAGTGTGGCGGAGACGTCGCTGATCGCTTCCTGCCGCTTGCGGAACGCGCGCTTGGCCACTGCACCGAACAGTCGTGTGACACCGAGCATCACGGGAACGGCGGTGAGGGTGGCCAGCGCGAGCCGGGCGTCGAGGAGCAGCATGCCGATGAGTGTGGTGATCACGCCGAGGGAGGATGCCAGCACGCGGCGGAGCCCCTGCGCGAGGAACGAGTTGACGGTGTCGACGTCGTTGACGAGGCGGCTCATGAGGTCGCCCGAGCCCGCACGGTCGAAGTAGGCGACCGAAAGGCGCTGAATGGCGGCGAAGACCTGCTCGCGGAGTTCGAACAGGGCCTTCTGTCCCACGGTGCCCAGCGTGAGGATCTGCATGCGCTGTGAGTACCAGCCCACGACGCCTGAGACGAGCAATGCGAGTACGGGTGCTGCGAGCGCGGCGGCGTCTCGTCCGGATGCCGCCGCCTCAACAGCGGTATCGACGATGATGCCGGTGATCGCGGGCGCCACCGCAAGGTTCACGGCCGAGACCACGATCCATGCGAACGCCCATGCGACGCTGCGACGGTACGGTGCAAGGTACTCGAGAAGCCGGCGTGCCGTCGGCCACGAGGCCGAGGGGCGCTCGGTCCCGGCGATCGATGCGAGCGATGTGCCGCCGCGTGCCATCAGGCGCCACCGTCCTCGGCCAGCAGCGTGCACATCTGTGGCACTGAGAGTGCGCCTGCACCCGCGAGCTGGCTTGCCGCGATCTCGGCGTACAGGCAGCTCGCGGCGAGCAACTCCTCGTGCGTGCCGGCCGCGACGAGGCGGCCTTCATCGAGGAGCAGCACGATGTCGGCGTGCCGGACGGTGGACAGGCGCGCGGCAATGACCAGTGTCGTCCGGCCGCCCATGAGGGACTCGAGCTCTGTGCGCACCGCGGTCTCGGTCTCGGCGTCAACGGCCGAGGTGGAGTCGTCCATGATGAGGATGCACGGGTCGATGAGCAGTGCGCGGGCGATCGCCACGCGCTGACGTTGACCGCCCGAGAGCGTGACGCCTCGCTCGCCGACCCTGGTGGCGTACCCGTCGGGCAGCGCGGCGACGAAGTCGTGCGCGGCAGCCGCGCGCGCCGCACGCTCGATCTCGGCCGGCGTCGCATAGGGGCGACCGTAGGCGATGTTGT
>JAXMLJ010000130.1:0-15088 GCA_034368805.1 Coriobacteriia bacterium | reverse complement strand
CCTCACGATGATGCAGGCCGCGATGACCGTGGCGGGATCGATGGTCCTGACAGTCCTCGCGGTGAAGATTCTGCCGCGTGGCCACTACTGGCGAGGCCGCATCGACTACGCGGCACTCGCGCACATCTTCACGATGAGTCTGCCCGTGTTCACGATACAGATCGCCGCGTTCGTGATGCGCCAGCAGACCGACCGCCTTGTCCTGGGTGTGTTCGTCGGTGCCGCCGCGGTGGCGGCATACGAGGCCGCCGCCAAGATCGGTGCGCTTGTTTCTCAGATGAACGAGCTGACCACCTCGGCGATGCTGCCGTACATGACCCGCAAGGACGCGGCGGGTGATCACAGCGGACTGCAGTCGGCGTTTCTTATGGGTACGCGGTTCACCGGCATCCTGCTGATGCCGCTGCTCGCAGCCCTGGCCGTCCTTGCGCCAGACATCGTTTCGGTGTGGGTCGGCGCTCAGCTCGGCGCCGACGCGCAGGCCGTCACCGTTGCGGCGCGGCTCCTGATACTCAGCCAGGTGGCGCTCGTCGTCTACTCCGTCGCCGACCCGATCCTCATAGGCAAGGGACGTTATCAGCGATGGGCGCCGTACGCTGTTGCCCTCGCGGCGCTCAACCTGGCCATCTCCGTGGCGCTGGTCGGACGATTCGGCGTGGTCGGCGTCGCCCTTGGGACACTCATCGCGGCGGCAGTCGAGGCCCCCGTCTATCTTCGTGTGGTGGTGCAGGAGCTCGATGTCCGGCTGTGGGCATGGGTACGCTCCACCCTGGTGCCGTCTCTCAGCCTTGGACTGGGTGTGGTCGTGCTGACGCTGCTGCTCCAGCGATTGATAGAGCCGGGTAGCGTGTGGGGCATCATCGGTGCTATCTCGGTGTCGGTTCTCGTTGCCTATGCGGTCGCATCGCGCTTTGTGTTGACGCCTGCCGAGCGCGCTACCCTGAGAGGAGCGTTCTCGTTGCGTGAAAACTGAACGCGCCTGAACGAGTTGGCTTACTTTTCGCAAGACCGCAGTGATACAATCCGGCCGCGAACACCGCTTGGCGGCCAGAGCCGTGGCTTGCCTGTGTGGTCGTCACAACTTCAGATCGAAGCCGGGGTCCGACAGGCCCCGCATCCATTGATGAACGGCATGCCTTGAGCGGGGACGCGCGAAGGCATGAGAGCGGGAGGAGCCCGTATGCACGACACCGACTCGACGCCCGAGACTTCGACCGTGGCCGACCCCACGGAGAAGCAGGAGTCGGTCAGACCACCCCGGAGCTCGATGTTCGACGATCGGGCCGTTCGCACCATGGCCTATGTTGCTGCCGGCCTGGTGATCTTCTATCTGGCCGTGCTCGTTTCCGCTCTCTATCTGGGGGTCATCGGCGATCGCGCCCCTAAGACCGCAGCCGAGCGGGATCTCATGATCTCTCGTGCCAAGGTCGAGGCAGGAAGCCAGTCGGAGCGCGACTGGGCGGTCTACGCCCAGGCATTGGCCGATTCGGGGCAGTATGCCCGGGCGCAGACGGTCATCGACCAGGCCACCGGCGCTGGCTATCTGGATCCCCGCGCTCGCCACCTGTCGCTCGCCCAGACGCGGCTGAGCTTCGCGCAACGTGACTGGGAGGGCACCGTCCAGGCGGCGGATGTGGGCATGGAAGCACTCAAGAAGCAGCGAGAGGAAGATCTTGAGAAGCTGTTGAGCGGAGGAGCGCCGACGTCACTGACTGCGACGGGTCTCGGCGACAACTACTACCGCATGCTACTCATCAAGGCGACCGCGCTTGAGGAGCTCGGCAGGGACGATGAGGTGCTGAAGGCACTCGATGAGTATCTCGCACAGCGGGCCACGGCAGCCGACATCTTGGAGTGGCGGGGCGACGTGCATGCTCGTCTTGGCGACACGGAGCCTGCGGCGGAGGACTATCGCGCGGCTCGCCGCTTCACGCCCGACACGGCCGAACTGGATCGCAAACTCGAGGAACTCGGAGTCAGCGAATGAGATTCAACCTGGGTAGCAAGCGGAAGAGCGCCACGGGCTCTGAGGCCGACGTGACGTACGGAGTGCGAGACTCCGCAGCCGAAGGTAACGAAGAGGATCCCACCGCGACCCGTCGGCGGAGTCCGAAGCGCGACCGTCGCGTCATGATCGTCGTGCTCATCCTGCTCGTGTTTCTTCTGCTCATCGCAACGGTCTTCCTCTTGAGCCTCATCCGGCCCAAGGGCGAGATCGCGTCGGCCGACGACGCAGGTGGAGTAACGTGGGTGAGGTCCATCTACGGGTACGGGGACGCTGCTGAGGAGCAGCTCGCACTGCCCTCCTCGGTGGCGTTCACCGGCAGCGGCGACCTCATCATCCCCAACGTGGGTCTCGCGGTCCGCGCCCTGCGATTCAGCAGCTCGGGCGTCTTCCAGGAGATGTTCGCAGGAAGCGAAGAGGGCTTCATCGCGTACCCGACCGCGATCGATATCGCGCCCGACGGTCGCATCTACATCGTGCAATCCCCCCGCAACGAGATACTCGTACTCGATGAGACCGGTGGTACGACCGAGCAGGTGCTCCTGATCGAGGAGCCCACGGCTGTTGACGTGACCACAGACCGTATCGCCGTCGGTGCCCGCTCCGGCTGGGCCATCTTGGACCTTGAGGGCAACGTGATCCTCGGGCCGGTTGGTCAGAGGGGTCAGGGTGACGATCAGTACGACACTGTCACCGGCATCGCCGTAGACGACAGCAACAATGTCTACGTCGTGGACACATACAACAACCGCATCAGTAAGTTCGATGCACAGGGCGTGCGGCAGTGGGTCGTCAGGACCGGCGCTCCCTCAAACCAGGTCGAGAACACGGGTGGGGACAACATGTCCAATGTGGCGACCGGGACAGCCGGACTGCAGACGCCCTCATGCGCGACGCTTGACGGTGCCGGCCGACTCCTCGTCGTCGATCCGCTCGACTTCACGATATCCGCGTTCGACACCGATGACGGTGGATTCGTGGGCAAGTGGGGTGCATTCGGGCGAGAAGAGGGGCAGTTCCTCTACCCGACAGGCATCGACTACGATCCCGTTCGCGACTGGGTCGCCGTGGCCGATACCATGAACAACAGAGTGCAGATCGTTCGTCTGCCAGGCACGGGAGGTGGCGCGACGAGCGCGATCGCCCGTTCGCTCGCCGGACCGATCCGTGCGTGCCTCGTGCCGCTGCTCCTGTTGCTTCTCGCGTTCGTGGTCGGTGTGGCACGGCGCGTGCAGCAACGTAGGCGTGCGGCAGTGGCCAACGAGGCACGGGCCCCGGTCGAGGGTGGTGAGCCGGAGTGAGCAGATCGCAGAGAGGTCGGCAGGTCGCGAGTCTTGTGGTACAAAGTGGGGTGAGATTCTGTGGACTTCGCCCTTGGGCCGATGCTGCGGGTGTGTTACTATTTATTAAGCCGCACCGCCGTTCGTGCGATGTCTGCACGCGCAGTGGTCTAGCTTGAGAGAGTCGATCCTACGACTGATTCTATGCTCGGGAAGGAGGTGTATGAATAGAGATGAAAAGTAATGTTCTGTCACACAAAGGAGCAACAACAGTGAAGAAGACCCTGTTTGTGGCTGTGTTGACCGTGGCGCTCGTCCTTTCCTTCGCCGCCGCGGCGTTCGCAGCCTCTGGTGTCCCCAACCGTTCGTCCGCCTATCTCGGTACCGACACGAGTGAAGCGAGCCGGGACGTCTCCGGCGGCGGTTCCAAGGCCGCGTACGTCACGTGGACAAAGGCCGTCACCGACATGACCAACGCTGGAGTCGCGGCGGACCTCCGCTCGACCCCGCACGCCGGCTACACCACGACCACCATCAAGTGCCAGGTGTGCCACTCGGTTCACAAGGCCGTCTACACGGGCTCCAACCTGCTCATGAGCTCCGCGGGCGGTTGCGTGGTCTGCCACGGCGCCACGTCTGCTGTTGGTAGCAACGTCAAGGTCTCGGCTGATGGTCTCGCCGCCGATCAGGGCGGATTCGCCAACGAGGATCAGCGCCACGGTAAGGCCGACTCGTGCGCCAGCTACGAGTGCCACGCCACTTCGCCTCACGGCGTGGGCGTGTCCAGCTACGCTGTCGCGGCGAGCGCTCTGCTGTCTGAGGCCGTCGATCCGCTGATCGAGGCCGCTCTCGCCTCCGGCGTGAGCAACGCTGTGGAGACTGCGACCATCAACGACGACTGGACCGCTGAGATGCACATCGACTTCATCGAGGTCGATGTTCTGCAGCCGGCATGGGATGCCGATGTAATCACGGCCATCACCGCTCCGGTGACTGTTGACGAGAAGGCGCTCGGTCGCGCCCTCGTCACCGGCTACACCTGCGCTAACAACGGCTGCCACATCAACGGCAACTTCAACGGCATGAGCAGCGACTCGTACTTGGGTGCGTGGCGTATCACCGTTGGTGGTGTCGAGCTCGTGAACAGCTCCACCGAGACGACGCTCGGCGTGAACAACCTGCGCGATCAGCCGATCAAGGGTCACACCCTGTTCTCGGCTGCGGGTACCACCGCGTACGCCGCGTCGGCCACCTGCAAGGCGTGCCACGATCAGACCGACGTCCGTCGGTCCGGCGCCAAGGCGTTCCCGCACTCCAACGCTGTGTGGGCCGTTGCGGATGCCGCTGGCACGGGCAACAACGTGTCCGGTGCGTTCACCGACTACGGCTACGTGAAGCTGTACAACAGCGCCGCGTGGTTCAACGTCGCCCCGAGCGTCGACCAGACGTTCACCGTGACCAACGGGCGCAACGTTCCCGCCACCACCCCGACCTTCGGCCAGGCTCTGACCGTGGGTATGGACGGCGCCTGCCTCAAGTGCCACCGCGCTGGTGCGGAGGGTGCTGAGGTTGGTGTGGGTATCGGGTACTAGTACGACGACGGTATGGCGATGAGGCGCGCCTCGCGCGACTCATCTGAGTGAGGGGGAGGGCTGAGAGTAATCTCAGCCCTCCCTTTACGCGAGGACGACCGTACCCATGACTCACCCGTGTCGCCCCGCACGATGCAAGACACCGCTTGTCGGCTACAATCGTGTCCGGTCCTCCGCGCCGTTCGGTGCATCTCTTGCTACAGGAGTCCGATGAAACCACGGGGTTCGGCACGCCTCACAGGAGCGCTGCTCGCTGCGGGTCTCGTCGTGGTCGCGCTGATGACCGTGGCGCTGCCGTTCGCGAACTCCTATGCCAACTGCACGACGTGCCACGCCACTGTCGGGGGCGTTGCGGCTACGGGGGTGCACGCCGCGGTCCACTGCGGTCAGTGCCACGTTCCGGCATCAGCCGCGGGCCGGGTCAGGTTTGGATCGGTGGTGCTCGTCGGCATGCGCCTGGGAGTGGGCGATCTCGATAGCGAGGCTCTGAGAATCCCCAACCCGCGCTGCGAGACATGTCATGACGCCGAGTCGGCGGGAGTGGTGGGCTCCGCGGTCCGGATCGATCACGCGTCCTGTATGCCGAACGACCGTTGTGTCCGCTGTCACGATGACGTCGTGCACGGACCGGACCAGCGGCTCATCGCGGCAACCGATATGTTCGAGTGCCTCGAGTGCCACACCCGGGAAGCCCAGAGCCTCGCGTGCGATGTGTGCCACGAGGGTCGGCTGCCGAGAGAGCGCGTGAGGACTGGCACCTTTGCCGTGACCCACGGTGCCGAGTGGGAGCGGAACCACGGTCTGGGAAGCATCATCGCGTGCGCCGCGTGTCACCCGGGCGCGGACTGCGTCGAGTGCCACGGCTCGGGCGTCCCGCATGGCCAGTACTTCATGATGAGTCATGGAGACTCGGCTGTCTCGGCCGGGGCCGAGTGTGCGTCGTGCCATCGGCAGGAGTACTGCGACGGGTGTCACGGGATGACCATGCCCCATCCGTCGGGCTTCAAGGCCGACCATGCCGAGCAGGTCGGTGTGCAGGGAGACGCTATCTGCAGGACGTGTCACGGCGGAGATGACTGCGAAACCTGTCACGTCTTGCATGTTCACCCCGGCGGGGCGGTTGGCGGTGGTCTGAGGTGAACTTCGATTTCGATCTGGATCTCTATGCGCTTCTGACGACCGACTTCGGTGACGTATGGGAGAGGGTCGGAGAGGCGATACTCGACCCGACCGCAGACCTCCAGCTGGCGATCCTCGTCTACGCCATCGCCTCGCTCCTTGTCACGGTGATCCTCGTGGCGGTCATCGTGTTCCTCATGTCCGCAGAGGACACGGAGGAGGGCGGTTCGGATTCGTCCGGTGAAAGCCACGTCATGACTGCGCCGACGCGGAGCCCGCAACGTGTCCGGGTCGACCACCGTAGTCCCGTCCAGCGCGCGGTCTCCACGGGGGCCATCACGCTCGGCGTCTGCCTGCTCGTCTGGCTGGCGCTTGGCGCCGGTACGGCATCCGACCTGTCGTGCGAGGGTTGCCATGCGGAGACGGTTCACACGGTTCTCGCGTCAACCGACTCGACGGCTACTCAGGACCCACACGAGTCCGTCTCGTGCGTTGGCTGCCACGAGCCGGGTTCGGTGGTGGGCCGGTACGGCGCCGCGACGATCGCGCGCAGTGCGCACTACCTGTACGGCTTCGAGCTGGCTGATCGTGGTGAGTACGGCATCGTCACGACGCGATCGTGCCTCAACTGTCACCCGGAGATACCACGCGAGACGATCGAGAACGACACGAGGGGCATCAGGGTCTCGCATGTCGAGGTGCTCGACGCGGGTGCGACATGTGTCGACTGCCATTCGCTGCGCGAGGGTGTCGTCCGCAGCGACATCGGTGGCATGACCCGCTGCATCCGCTGCCATGACGGAACCCAGGCCTCGGCCGAGTGCGACTACTGCCACTTCAAGGACATCTCGGCAGCCGCCTCCGGCTCCCGGCCCGGCGGCACCGACGCGGCGCGTGCGCTGATCGGAACGCCCGACTGCGGCGGTTGTCATGACCTCGTGACCTCCTGCGACCCGTGTCACGGAGGCGTGCGCTTGCCCCACTCGGAGGAGTTCATTAGAGGTGGCCATGCGCGACAGGCGGTTGAGAGCTACTGGTATGGCGACGGGAAGGCCTGCGTGCAATGTCACACGACCACCCGTCGCTCGTGCGGTTCATGCCACCTTGGCTCGTTCTGGTCGCACCCGAAGTCGCGGTCGGTCGAGCACCAGGGGGCCGATCCTAACAACAACGGTTGCGTCGCGTGCCATTACGGTACCGCTGGGACGCTCCCGGGACGCAACTTCTGCATAGACCTGTGCCACACTGACCGCGAAGACTGGCGGAAGTAGGCCGCCGTCCGGCGGTCGGCCCACCAGCTCCCGCGCTGGAATCTGCGACCGGAGGTACCCGACCTAGATGAGCCAAGCCGAAGACAGACCTTCAGCCATCCATCTGTTGCGTTTCACCGTGCTCCTGTGCGGTGGGGTGGGCATGGTGCTCGAGCTCGCCGGTTCGAGACTGCTTGCGCCTTTCTTTGGCAACGGTCTGTTCGTCTGGACGGCGCTCATCGGCATCATGCTCGGCTTCATGAGCCTCGGGAACTACCTCGGTGGCCGCACCGCCGACAAGATCCTCTCGCGAACGGTGTTGTTCTGGGTGCTCATCGGCAGTGCCGCGAGCATCGGTGTCATCTCGTTCATCGAGCCGGTGGTCCTCCCCACGCTGGCGTCCGTGGGCTCGGTGAGGGTGGCCGCGGTGAGCTCCACCATCGTGCTGTTCGGGGTGCCGTGCACGTTGCTCGGCATGGTCACCCCGTACTCGACCCGCTACGCGCTGACGTCCCTCGCTCACTCCGGCGCGACAGTGGGGTCCCTGTTCGCCCTGGGCACGCTGGGCTCGATCATCGGGACGTTCGTGGGCGGCTTCTACGTGATCGCGTGGGTCGGGAGCCACAGCCTCATCGCATGGCTCGCCCTGCTCCCCCTGATACTGGCCGTCTTCTTCATGGGCCGGCGTCAGCCGCGCCACATCGCGGCAGTCATCTCAGTCGCTGCGCTCGTCGTCCTTGCGATGACGGCGACCGCCTCACCGATCGCGTCGTTCGACACGGGGTACGATCGCTACTTCGTCGATCAGGGACAGGATCCGGAGACCGGGCGCCGCCTGCTCATACTTGCGCGCGACTACGAGTCGATGGAGTCTGCAGTCTATGCCGATACCGGGGAACCGTACGTGTTCGACTACTACCGCTACTACGATCTTGCCCTGGCCGCAGCCTCCGCGGACGAGCCCGTCGGCCGGACGCTGCTCATCGGGGGAGGTACGTTCTCGTACCCGCGCCATCAGCTGCAGGGGTACCCCGAATCGGCGACCGATGTGGTCGAGATCGACCCGAAGTTGGTCGATGTCGCGCGTGAGCAGTTCTCTCTCACCGAGGACCCGCGGATGGACATCTTCCTCGAGGACGGACGTACCTTTCTCAACAGAGTGACGGACGCGCGCCGAGAGGGCACAAAATTGGCCGCGTACGACGTCGTGCTCATCGATGCGTTCAAGTCGGCGAATTCGATCCCGTATCCGCTCACGACGCGCCAGAGTATGCAGATGTGCTACGACGTCCTCGATGACGACGGCGTGCTCGTCATGAACATGATCGCATCACCCACAGGGGCCGGTTCGCGGTTCGTCGCGGCCCAGCTCTTGACGATCGAAAGCGTCTTTCCTCAGGCGGACATCTTCGCCGTGTATGACGTCGACTACACTGAAACTGCACAGAACATCTCGATCATCGCCTCGAAGACCCCTGTCGGCGACGCACGCCTCCAGAAGCTGCTCGACGGCATCTCGCCCGAGTTGACGGCGCGACGCATCGACCGGGCGGACCTGCCGTCAGACGTGCGGATGCTCACCGACGACTTCGCGCCGGTCGATCAGTACCTGATGGACATCTGAACTTCGCGTGGTGGGTGGAGGTCTGATGGGAAGTGACGTGCCGTTCGCGGTGACTCATGAGGGGGAAGGCGGGCAGGAGGCGCGGCCAGTCGGCCCGACCGTGGCCTGGGTGGCCTACTGCCTGGCGATCGTGGCACCCGCGCTTGTGATGGACTCGATCCCGTTCGGCGGCGCTGCCGGCATCTTCGCGGCCGGAGGTCGCTACGCGCTGAGAGTCGGCGTACTCGGCCTGCCGACCGCGGTTGCGGTCCTGTTCTGGGGCATCGGTCTCCTTCGCTCGCAGCTCCGTCTTCGCCACACCCCGTTCTTGTGGGGCTTGCTCGGCCTCGTTTCGATCGCCGGACTCTCGACGCTGCTTGCCATCGATCGCCGGGTGGCGCTCTTCGGCTTCTGGATCGACGAGCAGGGCTTCTTGGTCTGGGTGCTGTATGCGCTCCTGGTGTTCCTCGGCTCGCAACTCATCACATCCCGGAGGCGCCTCGTTCAGCTCACGCTCTGTGTCGTCGGCACAGGCGCGGTGGTCGCTGCGATCGCGCTTCTTGAGGTCGGCGGAGTCCGTCTCTTCGGAATCCCGGCCGAGGAGTGGGCATACGCTCGTGGGGTGTCCACCATGATGAATCCTGACTTCCTCGGCACGTACCTCGTCGCGCCTGCCGTACTGGGTGTTGCGTTCGCGGTCTCCCAGCAGGGATGGAAGCGGATCGCGGCGGCGATCGGCACCGCGATCACCCTGATGTCGCTCGTCTACACGCTCACGCGTGGTGCGTGGGCCGCCGCTGCCGTTGGGTTGGTCGCGCTCGCGGCCTGGGGGATGTGGACCCGGCGTAACTCCCGGGCAACCCGGCACACGGTCGAGGTCGAGTCCGATAGCGGCGGGCGAAGGGGCGTCCCTTCGTTGGTGGCCTGGGGCGGCGCAGGTGTTGTGGGCGCCGTTGCGGTAGTCCGTCTCGGCATCGATACCTTATCGGGCCGCATCACTGAGACGCTGACGGGAGCCTCGGGTCTCGACCTGCTCTTGAGTGGACGGCTGACGCTGTGGTCCGAGTTGGTGTAAGCCGTGCGTGCCAGGCCGCTTCTGGGCGCCGGGCCGGGGAACACCGTCTACGCGTGGCAACGGTTTGCCGCCGAGGGGTCGCTCGAGAAGATAGGCTCAGGGGCTGTGGTCGACAGCGCGCACAACGTGCTGCTCGACCTGGCGGTTCAGTTTGGAGTCCCGTTTGCCGTCCTGGCCGGGGTGGGTGTCGCGTGGCTTGCCGTGCGTGCTCTTACGGCTGCAGGGCGCGCGGCACGCAACGGTGCGACCGGTGGTTGGCTCGAGGTCGGTTGGGTCGTGGCCGCTGTGGCGCTGGGTATCGCGTTCACCACCGGCGTGACTGTCGCGCCCATCATGACGCTCGTGGCTGCGATCATCGGTGTGTTACTGGCGTTCGATGCCCGGCTCGTGGCAGCGAAGCCCCCTGCAGTCAGGGTGTCGGTGTCGGCCGTCCTGACGGTCGCGGCTCTGGGACTGGGAACGTGGGCCGCATTCACGGGCGCGAGCGCGATCGCGGGCAACCAGGCGACTCCATCACTGACCGAGAGGGCCACGCGCGACCTGAAGGCGCTCAAGCTGGCACCGTGGCGGATCTATCCCGCGAGTGATCTGGTGACGGTCACCCAGGCGCTCGGCACTGTCGAGCAGTCCATGGTTGGCGTGAGTGCCGCCCGGGCGCACGACATGCTGCTCGAGCGTGATGGGATGAACGCGATCACGCTCTACGGCGCTGGCGACTACTATCTGACGCAAGAACGGGATGCCGCCAGAGCCCTGCAGTTCGCCGAGCGCTCACTGGGACTACGCCCGATGTTCGTCCCCGGGATCATGCTCAAAGGCGATGCGCTCGCCGCTCAGGGCCGACTTGAGGACGCGGTCGTGTACCTGGAGCGTGCGGTCACTCTCGAGTCGACCGTCACCGTCCTACACGCGTGGGAGGCGCCGTGGATCTCGTATCTGTCGGTGCTCCTCGGTCAGGCGCAGCAGGATCCGATGGCGGCCGCGCGCGCACGCGACGTGTATGCGGAGTTCTCGGCGCGCTTTCCCGCCAGCATGATGCGCGGCGTGATCGAGAGGGAGTTGGCGACGCTCGACGGGTGATGCGGGCGCGTCAGTCGGCTGCCGGTGCTAGCGGCACTTCTCGGCTCCGCGTGCGATGAAGTGGGCGACATACGCGGCTGCCTCGCGTGCGCCAGGCGAGGCCTGCACGCTCAACGAGAACGCCTGCACGAGCAGCTGGATGCCCAAGATGAGCGGGAGGACCGCGATCATGACGGTCCCGGTGCTGGCGACGTGCCCTGTGGCGACGGAGAGCGCCCAGTGGTAGCCGCCGAAGACGGTGCCGAAGGCGCCGAAGGCCATGCCGGCGATCGTGAGGAAGCCGATGGGGCTGAAGTCGGTGACGAGGTGCTTGCGCCAGAAGCGGCGCGTACCTCGCGCGAACAGGCGCGGCGGGAAGCTGAAGACCACTCGGCCCGGCTTCACCCCCGAGCGCTCCTGCCCGTAGACGGTGGAGATGGGCACGTCCACCACTCGCGCGTTCAGCGTGTTCAGCTTGATGAGCATGTCGTTCTCGAAGAAGTAGTCCTCGGATAGATCGTCGAGGTCGATGAGCTTCAGGAACGGCACGCGCGTGACCGTGAAGCCGCACTGCGAGTCGTAGACGTGCCAGTAGCCGCTCGCGAACTTGGTAAGGAACGAGAGCACCGTGTTGCCGAAGCCGCGGTGGGTGGGCATCGCGCTGGCCGCGCCGCGGAAGTAGAAGCGGTTGCCTTTGGCGTAGTCGGCCAGCCCCATCGCGATCGGCTCGACGAGGCGCGCGAGCTCCTCGGCGAGCATCTGGCCGTCGGCATCCATCTTGGCCGCCAGGTCGAAGTCGCCATCGATGGCGTGCCGATAGCCAGTGCGCATGGCGGCGCCCACGCCACGGTTGTGATCGTGCCGCAGGACCGTCACACGCGGGTCACCGCATGACTCGGCGACGCGCACGGTCCCGTCCGTGCTGGCGTCATCGACCACGATCACGCGGTCCACCCACGCGGGGATCGCCGCCAGGACCGCGCCGATGTGCGTCTCCTCGTTGTGAGCGGGGATGACGACTGCCAGGGTGAGGTCCGCAGATCCGGGGACGGTCATGGGTCACACCTCCTGCGACGGTGCGCCGCCGTCGGCCTCGAGGGCCAGGAGCGCGCGGATCGCGATGTCGTCGGCAGCATCGGCGGCCCCGAGCAGCGCTGAGACCCGCTCGGCGAACCGTTCGTCCGGCACGGATGTCCGCTCCACGCGCAGGATCTTCTCACGGCCGGTCGGCACGAGGCGCTCGGCCTCGGACACGAGCACTTCGTGCAACTTCTCGCCCGGGCGCAGGCCCACGAACTCGATGTTGGCCGGCACACCCGCAAGCGCGATCATCTTGCGTGCGAGGTCGGCGATCTTGACCGGCTCGCCCATCTCGAGGACGAAGATGTCGCCCGCCGAGCCGATGGCCTGCGCCTGGAGCACGAGGCGCGCCGCCTCGGGAATCGTCATGAAGTAGCGCGTGACCTCCGGGTGCGTGACCGTGAGCGGACCGCCGTGGCGGAGTTGCTCCTCGAAGATGGGAACCACCGAGCCTCGGCTCGCGAGCACGTTGCCGAAGCGCACGGCCACCGCGTTGAGGTCGCAGCAGCGGGTGGCGTCGAGCATGACGCGCTCGGCGAGCTGCTTGGTGAGGCCCATCGTGTTGGCGGGGGCGACCGCCTTGTCGGTTGAGATGAGCACGAAACGCTCGATCCCGTGGCGCTCGCATGCCTCGATGACGTTCCGCGTGCCGCCGACGTTCGTCTTCACGGCCTCGGCAGGCTCGAGCTCCATGAGCGGCACGTGCTTGTACGCCGCGGCGTGCAGCACGAGTTCCGGCCGGTGCTCGGCAAACAGCGCGTCGAGCTTGGCCGCATCGCGGATATCGCAGATGTGCATCTCGGCCACCGCAGGCGCGCATGTCTCGAGCTCGAGCCACAGCTCGTACAGGCGCGTCTCGTCGACCTCGAGCAGCAGCAGCCGCTTCGGCCCGAGCGTGGCGATCTGGCGGCACAACTCGGCGCCGATGGATCCGGCAGCGCCCGTGACCGCCACGACCTTGCCGGCGACCGTCTCGCGCACCTGCTCGACGTCGATGGGTGTCGGTTCCCGGCCGAGCAGGTCCTCGACCTCGACCGGCCGCAGATCGCGCAGGCTCACCGAGCCCTTCGCGATCACGAGCGGCGGCATCACGCGGGTCTCGATGCCGAGGTCGGCCGCCGCGTTCAGGAGCGCCCGAATGCGCTCGCGCGGCGCTGAGGGCAGTGCCACGACGATCTCCTCCACGCCGAGCCGGGCGGCGACCCCGGCGAGATCCTCGCTCGTGCCGAGGACCGTCACGCCGCTGAGCGTCTTGCCGGTGAGCGCCGGGTCGTCGTCAAGGAAGCCGACGGCGGTGAGGCCAAGATCGGGCCGCGCCTGGATCTCGCGTAGCAGCAGCGAACCCGCGCTGCCAGCGCCCACGATGAGGACACGTCGGCCATCGGAAGCACCCACCGCGCGGAGGTAGAGGAACACGCGGGCAGCGAGCCGGGCGCCCGACGAGCCGAGGAAGACGAGCAGCGCCTGGAAGAACAGGACGCCGAGCGGCACCGGCCGCACGTCGTCGACGAGCGGCATCGCGAGGTCGGCGACGAGCAGGAGGGCCGCCGTTGCGACGACCGCGCCGAGGAGCCGCAACAGCGTGTCCACGCCGACGTAGCGCAGTACGAGCCGGTAGAGGCCCGCGAGAGCGAACGCGGCGACGTAGAGCACCGCCGCGCCCACCGCGAGCGGGCCTATCCAGCGCGCGAACGGCTCGGGCGGCGATCCCTCGAAGCGGGCGAGGTACGCGGCGTACGTGGCGAGCGCCACGACCGCGATGTCGATCACGACGAGCGCGGTGTTCCAGAGGCGCCCGGTGGCCCGGACGCGCGCGAGAAGACCCTGCCCCCACACCGGGCAGCCACCTCAAGCACGCGGCTGACCGCCTCGGCCGTGTCGTCCATGTCGCGCTCGCCGAGTGTCGGGTGCACGAGGAATGCGAGCGAGGTCTCGTGGGCGTGCGCGGCGCCGGGGAGGCGACCGTCCGGGCCGAGTCCGGCCGAGACGAACGCGCCCTCGCGGTAGATCTCGGCGCACGAGCCATACGAGCACGGCACGCCCTCGGCGGCGATCGCTGCGGCAACACGGTCGCGGTCCCAGCCGGGAGCGAGCGCGTCGGGCTCCAGGAACGCGTAGAGGCGGTAGTAGGCGTGGCCGAGCGAGTCGGGTGGTCTCGGCACGATGAGGCCGTTCGTCCCGCCGAGGCCCAGCGAGAGCCGCGACGCGTTGTGACGGCGGGCCTCGAGCCACTCGGGCAGCTGCCCGAGCCCGCGGGCGACGAGCACCGCGGCGACTTCCGGCATGCGCCAGTTGCTACCGAAGCGCTCGACGTGCCACGCGAACGCCGAGCCCGCGCCTGGCGGCGACGGCTCCTGGTCGAGCGTGGCGAGCGCCTTGCCGTGGTCCTTGTAGCTCCACGCGCGCTCGTACGCGGCGTCGTCGTCGAGGACGAGCAGGCCGCCTTCACCGGCGGAGACGATCTTGTCCTGGCAGAACGAGAACGTCGCAGCGTGGCTTCCGGGAGAGCCGACCTGGCTGCCCCGGTACGTTGCGCCGTGCGCCTGCGCACAGTCCTCGATGACGACGAGGTCCCGGGACCGCGCGAGGTCGAGTAGCGGGTCCAGGTCGGCCGGCCATCCACCGAGGTGCACCGGGATGACGGCTCGCGTGCGCTCGGTGAGCACCGCGACGACGGTGTCGGTGGTCAGGCAGCCGCTATACGGGTCGATATCGGCCACGACGGGCGTGGCGCCGACGGCGACCACCGCGCTTGCGGTGGCGATGAACGTCCGCGCCGGGACGATGACCTCATCGCCCGGGCCGATCTCGAAGGCCCTGAGCGCGAGTTCGAGGGCCAGGGTCCCGTTGGCAACCGCGACCGCGTGCGTGCGGCCCAGTGCCTCGGCATACACCCGCTCGAGCTCGCGTCCGTGCGGCCCCGCCCAGTAGGTGAGCCGTCCGGAGCGCAGCACGTCGGCGACCGCCTCGACGGCTCTGTCGTCGAAGACCGGCCACGGCGCGAACGGTTTGCTGCGCAGCGGCG
>JAXMLJ010000129.1:0-3776 GCA_034368805.1 Coriobacteriia bacterium | reverse complement strand
GCGTCGTGCGAGCGGCCGCACGAGATGACCCGTGTCGAGCCGAAATGTTGGGCGACGAGGGCATCCGACCACGCACGATCAGACGACTCGAGCGAACGAACCTCCACCGGACCCCCACCCTACCGGCTCTGCGCATAACGTTCTTACGGATGAGCTGCGAGCGAAGCGAGTCTGCTCGATCCGTGGGTTAGGCACATCGATGCAACCCTACTCGACCTCAACGTAATCAGTCGGCCAAGTCATCTGCAAGATTGCGCCACGCCCCCGGGACTTGCCGCGGTACATCAAATCGTCCGCAAGCCTCACAGCGGAGTCAACATCCACCGGGGGCTCGGCGAATGTGACCGCGCCGAATGTTGCGCCGACGCCCCAGCGCTCGCCCGTTGCACTCTGGAGTGACTCTGCGACGCGTGCAAGCATCGTGTGCGCCCCGTCAACTCCCGTTTCGGTCAACAGTAGACCGAACTCATCGCCTCCGAGTCGGGCAACGAGGTCGACCGCGCGACGATCGAGACTAATCGTTTCCGCAACTGTCCGAAGGAGTACGTCGCCCTCCGAGTGCCCATAGGAGTCGTTAACTTGCTTGAAGCGATCCATATCCGCGTAGGCGATGGTAAAAGGGCGTCCGTCTCTGTTGGATTTGGCGATCTCCTGCTCGACCCGCTCAGCAAAGACGCGCCCATTGGCGATACCGGTCAGCGAGTCCTCTCGCGAAAACGTGCGCTCTCGCTCATGTGCTGTTCGGACGATGTGGACAAGCTCGTTGATTGTCAGGAAGAAGATTAGCCGGACTCCGGTGTTCCAGACGGGAATCCATGCGGCCGAGTACATGCGCGCGGCAACCTCCAGGGAGCCCCAGATTGCCGCCCCCGCAAGCGCTGCCGCGCGACCCGCGCCCCGCGAGATGAAGGTGCCCGCGAGAAGCACGGGGAGTAGGTAGAACACCGAGAAGCTGAGCTCCTCTCCGGTCAAGTCGTCTAGCAGGGCCACCATTCCAAGGAGGAGGAGACAGGAAATGACTCTGACGGCTAGTGGTGCCGATGCCATGCGGCGCATGAGAGACGGAGCGTCACGCTGACCAGAGGGCTGAGCCGAGGACGCGCGGTCGTCTGAGCCAGTAGGTAGTGCTGCTGACAACCTGACTCCATTCTTCGGTGAAGATCTTCGATTGTGCCTAACCCGCAATTCTGCGGTCTGCGTTCATCCCCCGATGCGCATATCCGCGTTCCGTCTATTGGGCACGCCACTCCGACGCGGTGCCCGAATGTCAGCATCACACTCGCGCTTACGCAGCCTGCATAAGCCCTCGGCCAACCCGCCCTACTCCCCCAGCGCGAACCCTTCGTGCAGCGCCCCCACCGCACGCTCGGCATCCTCGGCGGGCACCAGCACTGAGATCGTCGTGTGGCTGTCGGCGGTCTGCAGCACGTGCACTCCGGCGCCCGCGAGTGCCTCGGCCATGCGGGCCATCACGCCGGGCACGCCGTGCATCCCCGCGCCTACAAGCGTCACCTTCGCAAGCCCGTTTCGGACCTCGTGTGGGAGGCCGAGAGTGGTGATGACCTCGCATGCGCCGTCGAGGTCACCTGAAGCGACGGTGAACCTCAGCGTGACGCCCGAGGGGGTGAACATGTCGAGCGAGACGCCCGCGTCTGCCATCGCGCGGTAGACGCGCGCCTGCACGCCCATGTGCGCCGCGGCGTCCTCTTCGGCCGGCAATTCAACGCGGATGCGGGCAACGCCGGAGGCGTGGGATATGGCGGTGGCAACCGAGGCGGGCCGGAACGAGGCGATATCGGCCACTAGCGTGCCCGGGTGGTCGGTGTAGGTGTTGCGCACGCGCACCTGCAGGCCGCTTGCGAGCGCGAGCTCGGCTGCCGGCGTGTGTACCACGCGCGAGCCGTGTCGGGCCATCTGGAACAGCTCGTCGGCGCGGATCACGTCGAGTACCGTGGCCCCGGCAAGCGCACGCGGGTCCGCGGTCATCACACCGTCAACGTCCGTGTAGATCTCAACGGCCTCGGCTTCGAGCGCCACGCCGAGCGCGCAGGCGGTGGTATCGCTGCCTCCGCGGCCGAGGGTGGTGACGCACCCATCCGCGGCGAGGCCCTGGAAGCCGGCGACCACGGGCACAACTCCGGCCGCGATCAGGTCGAGAAGCCGTGCCGGGTAGATGTCGGTCACGGCAGCGTTCTCGTGCACGCCGTCGGTGCAGATTCCGGCTTCGCCGCCGGTGAGCGCGGTCGCATCGATTCCGGACGCGCGTAGCTCGTGCGCCACCACAACCGCAGAGATCAGCTCACCTGTGGATGCGAGCAGATCGCGCTCGCGCGCGTCGGACGGGAGGTCGGCCACGAGTGCGAGCAGCGTGTCGGTGGCGTACGGCGCGCCCGAGCGTCCCATCGCCGAGACCACGACCACCGGCGCCTTCCCGAGCTCGAGCGCCTCAAGCACGCGCGCGGCAATCGCGGCGCGTCCTTCTGGTGCGGCAACCGACGTGCCGCCGAACTTCATCACGATCACGGGGCGCTCGGTCACGCTACTCCCCCATCAGCTTCTCGAGCCCGACGACCAGGCCACTACAGCCGCCTACCTTGCGAATCGCAAGAATCACGCCGGGCATGAAACTGGTGCGGTCGATGGAGTCGTGGCGGATCGAGAGCGTCTGGCCCTGTCCGCCGAACAGCACCTCCTGGTGCGCGACGAGTCCCGGCAAGCGGACGGAGTGAATCGCGATGTCGCTGACGATCGCGCCCCGGGCTCCCTCGGCGACCTCGGTCTCCCGACCGGGCGCGGCCGGGACGGACGAGCGTGCCTCGGCCACGAGCGAAGCCGTGCGCAACGCGGTGCCTGAAGGCGCGTCCACCTTGCGATCGTGGTGCAGCTCGACGATCTCCACGTGCGGCATGAAGCGTGCGGCCTCGGCGGCAAAGCGCATCATGAGCACTGCGCCGATCGCGAAGTTTGGTGCCACGAACAGGCACGTTCCCTCGGGCGCGCCGGCGGCGAGAGAATCGAGCGCCCCGTCGGGGAGCCCCGTGGTGCCCACCACGCAGTGAACGCCGCGCGCTAGCCCGGTGGCGATGTTGCCGGCCACCACCGACGGATTGGTGAAGTCCACCATCACATCGGGAGTGGTCTCGGCGATCGCCGCATCCAGGTCGCCGACGATGGTCACGTCGCTGCCCTCACCCGCCGGCTCGCCGGCGTGGTCGGGGTCAACCGCGGCCACGAGCACCAGGTCGTCCTCGGCAAGCACCGTCCGAACAACTTCGCGTCCCATGCGGCCGGCAGCGCCGCTTACGAGTACTTTGATCACTTCTAGTCCCTCCTTAGAGCAGGTGCGCCACGTCATCTTCGCCGAAGGGCGCGATGATGGCGAGCGCGTGGTTGCCGTCGAACATCCGGCGCGCAATCTCGTGGACGTCGTTGGTGGTGACGGCGTCAACGCGCTCCACGATCTCATCGAGCGAGAGCAGCTCGCCCTGGGTCACCTCGGATTTGCCGAGGCGCGTCATGCGGGCGCGGGTGCTCTCAAGACCCAGGATCATCTGGCCCTTGATGGATTCGCGCACGCGATCGAGCTCGTCGGCCGTGATGCCGTCAGCGCACAGGCGGTCTATCTCGGCGCGCACCAGACCGATGAGCTCGGCGGCGTTGTCGGGACGCGTGCCCGCGTACACCACAAACTGACCGGTGTCCTGATACTGCGCGTGGTAGGAGTAGACGGCGTAGGCCAGGCCGCGCTTCTCGCGGATCTCCTGGAACAGGCGCGA
>JAXMLJ010000128.1:0-23739 GCA_034368805.1 Coriobacteriia bacterium | reverse complement strand
GGCCCACCATCGCGCGCGCGACCTCTCGCGTCCGGGCATGACGGTGGAGAAATTCGAGGCGATCCGGTGCCCGAGCCGCCGCGGCTCACCTGGGCCGCACGCGGGGGTGATGAGCGATGATCGCGCGTCGCGGAACGGGAGACCGTCTGCTGCGCATGGCGCTGCCCAAGGGCGCTCTGTACGCCGAGTCGGTCGCGCTGCTGGCGCGCGCCGGTCTCGACGTCAGCGCACTCGCCGACCCGGGACGACAGCTCACCGTTCGTGCGGGAGACATCGAGTACATCATCGGCAAGCCGACCGATATCCCGGTCTACGTCGCGTACGGCGGGGTGGACGTGGCCATCGCGGGCAAAGACGTGCTCATCGAGTCAGACCTCGATGTCGTGGAGATGGCCGATCTGCACTTCGGCGGGTGCCGCTTCGTCGTGGCCGAGCGTGAAGACGCGCCGCGGAGCGTGGCGGAGATCTACCGGCACCTCGGGGTGATCCGCGTGGCGACCAAGTACCCGCGCATAACCGAGGCCCACTACGCGTCGCGGGGCCTGCAGGTGGAACTCGTGAAGCTTTCGGGCAATATCGAACTGGCGCCGCTCATCGGCCTGGCCGACCAGGTGGTGGACATCACCGCCACCGGGCGCACGCTGGCCGAGAATCGGCTGAGGATCGTGGACGAGGTGCTCGCATCGACCGCACGGTTCGTCGCCAACCCGGTGAGTCTCAAGACGGACAGTGACCGGGTGACCGGGCTTGCGGCCGCGCTGGCCGCGGCTGCGGCACCCGCAGAGGAAGGATGATCGATATGATGCGCCGGATCGACCTCGCGCCCGGACAGAGCCTCACCCCCGCCGATGTCCCGCGCACCGGCGGGATCGACGCCGAGGTGCTCGGCGTCGCGCAGCGGATCATCGACGACGTGCGCGCGCGCGGCGACGAGGCACTCATCGAACTCACCGCGCAGTTCGACCACGCGAGACTCGAGGATCTGCGCGTGACCGAGGCCGAGATCGAGGCCGCGGTGGCCGAGGTGGGCGATGAGTTCCTGGCCGCCATCTCCGCAGCGGCGATGGCCATCGAGGAGTTCCACGTGCGCCAGGTACAGCAGTCGTGGTTCACGACCGTCGAGGGGGGCGTCTTCCTCGGGCAGAAGGTCACCCCGATCGCGCGGGTGGGCATCTACGTACCCGGCGGACGCGCGTGCTACCCCTCGTCGGTGCTCATGAACGCGATCCCCGCGATCGTGGCCGGTGTGGCCGAGATCGCCATGGTCGTTCCGCCTGACGCCGACGGGCGCGTGAATCCCTACACGCTCGCGGCAGCATCCGAGCTGGGACTGGACGAGATCTACAAGGTGGGCGGCGCGCAGGCCATCGCGGCGCTCGCGTACGGCACGGCCACCATACCGCGCGTGGACAAGATCACCGGCCCGGGCAACGCGTATGTCACCGCTGCCAAGAAGCTCGTGATGGGCGACGTGGGCATCGACATGCTTGCCGGTCCCTCGGAAGTGCTGATCCTCGCCGACGAGACCGCCGAGCCCGCGTTCGTCGCGATCGATCTCATGGCGCAGGCCGAGCACGACCCGAGGGCGGCGACCTACCTCGTGACCACCGACAGCACGCTTCCCGGCGATGTCGACCTGGCGCTTCGCGAGCTGCTCTCCACCTCGCCACGCGCGGAGGTCATCGAACGTTCGCTCACCGACAACGGCGTCGTGATCGTCTGTCCCGATGTGAACGTCGCGCTTCACGCCGCCAATCTCATCGCCCCCGAACACCTCGAGGTCATGATGGCCGAGCCGTTCGAACTGCTCGGCTCCATCGACAACGCCGGGGCGATCTTCCTCGGCCCGTGGACGCCCGAAAGCGTGGGCGACTATGTGGCCGGGCCCAACCACGTGCTTCCCACCGGCGGGACGGCGCGTTTCTCGAGCCCGCTGTCGGTGGACGACTTCCAGAAGCGCTCTTCCGTGCTGAGCTACTCGCTTGAGGGGCTCGAGGCGGACGCACCTGCGGTGATAACGATCGCGCAGGCCGAGGGGCTCGAGGCGCACGCCAGGGCCGTGGCGCTCAGGCTGGCGATGGCGTACGGGCTGGAGGATGAGGCATAGGTGGACCGCCTAAGAGCCCCCCGAACCGAACTCGAGGACCTGACACCGTACGACGCCAAGGACGTGCATGCCGATATCGTGCTCGCGGCCAACGAGAGCCCGCACAACCTCCCGGGCGAGATCCTCGACAGGCTGGCCGACCACGTACGCGAGCAGATCCCGTTCAATCGGTATCCCGATCCGCTGGCGACACGGCTGCGCACGATGATCGCCGAGGCCAACGGGCTCGAGGCTGACAACGTGCTTGTCGGCAACGGCGGAGACGAGATCATCCTCGACATCGTGCTTGCCTGGGGCGGTCCGGGCCGGACGCTCGTGGACCTGCCGCCCACCTTCGCGATGTACGGTGTCGACGCGCGCATGACGGGAACGGGCGTGATCGAGCTGCCGCGGCTGGCGGACTTCTCGGTGGACGGCCCGGCACTGTTCGCTACCATCGCCGAGCACGACCCCGATATCATCGTCGTTGCCAACCCCAACAACCCGACGGGTTCGATGGTGCCCGAGACGCTGCTCATCGACGTGCTGAACGCCACCGACGCGCTCGTGCTCGTCGATGAGGCGTACTTCGAGTTCAGCCGTCAGACGATGCGGCCGCACATGGAGCGGCACCCGAACCTCGCGATCCTCCGGACGTTTTCCAAGGCGTTCTCGCTTGCGGGACTGCGCGCGGGTTACCTGCTCGCACACGAGGATCTCATCCGGGAGCTCACCAAGGTGCGGCAGCCGTACTCGGTCAACCGCTTCACGCAGGTGGCGGCTGCACTCGCGTTTCGCGAGCGTGTGGTGTTCGAGGCAGGAGTCCGCGAGACGATGCGTAACCGGGACGCCCTGTTGCACGGGCTCGACGCGATCGAGGGCGTCGAGGTGTTCTCTTCGGAGGCCAACTTCGTGCTCTTCCGGATGGAGCACGCCTCTGCGGTCTGGCGCGACCTGCTCCACGACCACTCGATCCTCGTGCGCGACCTGTCGCGTGCCGCGGGACTCGAGGACTGCCTGCGGGTGACCGTCGGCACCGAGGAGGAGATCACCCGGTTCTTGAGCGCGATGGATGAGATCATGGCGTCGAAACGCCTGGCAGCGCACTTCGGCCTGGCCGCGACGGCGTCCCGGCACCTCGAGAGGGACGGTGAGTGACGTGGGGCGTAGTGCGACCATCGAGCGTAGGACATCGGAGACCGACATCACTCTGACGCTCGGCCTGGATGGCGACGGTTCCGCGTCGGTGGAAACCGGCGTCCCGTTCTTCGACCACATGCTCGACGCGTTCGGCCGGCACGGCCTGTTCACCCTCGCCGTGGCCGCGACCGGCGATCTCGATGTTGACGCACACCACACGGTGGAGGACGTGGGCATCTGTCTCGGCTCCGCACTGTGCGAGGCGCTCGGCGACAAGCGCGGCATCCGGCGGTTCGGCTCAGCGGTCGTGCCGATGGACGAGGCTCTTGTGCTCGTCGCGGTCGACATCTCGGGCCGCGGGCAGCTGCACTATGCGGTCGATCTGCCCATCGAGATCATCGGGACGTTCGACACGACGCTTGCCCGGGAGTTCATGGTCGCGCTCGCCACGAGTGCCGGTATCACGCTGCACGTGCGCAGTCTCGCGGGCGACAACGCGCACCACATCATCGAAGCGACGTTCAAGGCACTCGCTCGCGCGCTGGCCGAGGCTGTCTCGCTCGATCCGCGCGTGGCAGGCGTGCCGTCGACGAAAGGCGCGTTGTGATCGCGATCGTCGACTACGGGATGGGCAACCTGCGGAGCGTCGAGAAGGGCTTCGAGCATGTCGGCGTGGCCGACATCGCCATCACCGGCGATCCGGATGTGGTTGCCACGGCCGCCGGCATCGTGCTTCCCGGTGTGGGCGCGTTTCGCGATGCGGCCGCGCACCTGCGCAACGGCGGACTCCGTGAGGTGATCCTCGCGCGCATCGGAGCGGGTGTCCCGTTCCTCGGTATCTGCCTGGGCATGCAGCTTCTCGCCGACGTGGGGCTCGAGGACGGCGAGTGGGAGGGACTCGGGGTCATGGGCGGCACGTGCGAACGTCTGCCCGGAGGCGTGAAGGTGCCGCACATCGGCTGGAACACGGTCGAGTACCCGCGCGAGAGCCCGCTGTTTGCCGGTATCCCGGCCGGAACCGCCTTCTACTTCGTCCACTCGTACCATCTCAGGCCGGCCGAATCGTCCTGTATCATCGGCCTGACGAGCCACGGGATCGACTTCGCGGCGGCGGTGGGCACGGGCGATGTCTACGCGGTGCAGTTCCACCCCGAGAAGTCCTCCGCCGCGGGCCTCGCACTGCTCGGCAACTTCGGTTCCATCGTGAGAGAGAGTGCCAGCCGATGATCATCTTCCCGGCTATCGACATCCTGGACGGCAGGGCCGTCCGTCTCATGCAGGGCCGCCTCGATGCGGTCACGGTCTACAACGAGCGCCCCGTCGATCAGGCACGTCAGTTCATAGACGCCGGTGCCGAGTGGATCCACGTGGTCGATCTCGACGGTGCCGTGCTCGGAACGCCGGCCAACATCGATCTCGTGCATCGCATCGCGGCGCTCGGCGTGCCGGTGCAGACCGGTGGGGGGATCCGTTCGATGGACACGATCGAGCGCATGTTCGACGCGGGCGTCAAACGCGTGGTGCTCGGTACCGCGCTCGTCCGCGAACCGGGACTCGTGGCCGAGGCGTGCGATCGGTACGACGGCATCGTCGCCGGCATCGATGCGCGCGACGGCAAGGTCGCCATCGAGGGCTGGCGCGAGGGCACCGACCACGGTGTGCTGGATCTCATCCGCGAGCTCGAGCTTCTCGGCGTCAAGCGGCTTGCCTACACGGACATCTCCAAGGACGGTATGCAGACCGGCGTGAACTACGGCGCCTACCGGGCGCTCGTCTCCCAGATCGACATCCCGGTCGTAGCCTCGGGCGGCGTTTCCACGCTCGACGACATCCGTGACCTGGTCACACTCGGCTCGCAGCTCGAGGGCGTCATCGTCGGCCGCGCGCTTTACGAGAACTCCTTTACGCTCGCAGACGCGATCGGCGTCGGACGCGACGGGGAGGGCTGAGGCCAGCATGCTCACCAAGCGCGTCATTCCCTGTCTCGACGTGCACGAGGGCCGAGTCGTCAAGGGCGTCAACTTCGTGAACCTGCGCGACGCGGGTGATCCGGTGGAGCTCGCCGCCATCTACGACCGCGAGGGCGCCGACGAGGTCGTGTTCCTCGATATCACCGCCACGCACGAGGAGCGGCCATCGATGCTCGACGTCGCCACGCGCACGGCCGAGGAGGTCTTCATCCCGTATACGGTGGGCGGCGGCATGCGGACCTCGGCCGACATCAGGGCGATGCTCGCCGCAGGCGCCGACAAGATCTCGATGAACTCGGCGGCGGTCACCGACCCGGCGCTGATCACGACGACCTCGCAGCAGTTCGGCTCGCAGTGCATCGTCGTGGCGATCGACGCGCGGCGCGTGCCCGGCTCGAGGCCGGCGCGGTGGGAGGTCTTCGTGGCGGGTGGACGCACCAACACGGGACTCGATGCGGTGGCGTGGGCCGTCGAGGCCGAGCGTCGGGGCTCGGGAGAGATCCTGCTCACGAGCATGGACTGCGACGGCACCAAGGACGGCTACGATATCGACCTGACCCGGGCGGTCACGCACGCGGTCAACATCCCGGTCATCCCGAGCGGCGGGGCCGGCGAACTCGACCATTTCGCCGAGGTCGTGGTAGAGGCCGACGCAGATGCGGTACTCGCCGCGAGCGTCTTCCACTTCGGCGAGTTCTCGATCCGGCAGGTCAAAGAGGCGATGGCCGCCCACGGCGTGCCGGTGCGGCTCTAGGGGGCGTCGTGCGGGCGATGCGCAAAGAGAGGGACCGGATGCCGGCGGCCGAGTGCGAGGCGCTGCTCGATCGCGCTCGGGTCCTCAGGCTGGGGATCGCCGATGCCGACGGTCCGTACGTGGTGCCGGTGAACTTCGGGTACGAGGACGGGCGTCTGTACGTGCACGGTCCGCTCGAGGGGCGCCGGATCGACGCGGTGCGCGCCGATCCTCGCGTGTGTTTCGAGGCCGACGAGGGGGAGGTCGTGCGCGCGGGGCGTCCGTGCGGATTCACGGCCCGGTTTGCGAGCGTCATCGGGTACGGAATGGCGCGCCTGCTCGAGTCGGCCGACGACAGGCGGCGCGGACTTGACGCGATCATGCGTCACTACGACGGCCCTACAGGGGATATGCCCGAGGAGACAGTCGCCCGCACGAGTGTCATGGAGATCGTGATCGAGTCGATGGACGGGAAATGGCATCTCGTCGCGCCGGGGTCGGGGGGTGCGTGAACATGGAGACACGTCCGGGGAGGATGGTCTCTTCTATCGCAGCGGGGGCTGCGTTCCCGACGCTGGCGCTGGCACTCGCCGCGTCGGCGCCGCTGGTGAACAACCGCTTCATCACGCCGATCGACGGTCGGATCCTGGTGATCACCTGGTGGTTCGTGGTGCCGCTCGGCGTTGCGCTGGCGGTGCTCCGGAGCAGGCGCCTGTGGCCGGGGGTGGTGGTCGGCGCGTGGTCGGCGGTCGCGTTCCAGCTGTCGCTGATGCTCGTGACGCCTGTAGCCGAGCGCTCCGATATGGCACTGTCGCCCACGTCGCTGCTTGGCGCGGTCGCTGTGCTCGCCGCACCGTGGGCGATCGGCATGATACTCGGCTGGAACTCGGTCACCCGGCGGCCGATGCGGCGCGACGGCGTGCCGCGCGATGGTGAGTCATCCGGGTGAGCGCCCGCTACAATACTCGCTGACCCGCTGTGAGCCGGAGGTGTACGTGGACCGCGAACGTGACTCGCTCGACATCGAGGACCTGAAGTACGACGAGGGCGGGCTCATCCCCGCTATCGTCCAGCAACACGGCACCGGCGAGATACTCATGCTCGCGTACATGAACGCCGCATCTCTCGCCAAGACGGTGGAGACCGGCTACACGTGGTTCTGGAGCCGCTCGCGGCAGAAGTACTGGCAAAAGGGCGAGAGCTCGGGACACGTGCAGGCGGTGCGTGAGATCCGCTACGACTGCGATGCCGATACGCTGCTCGTCACCGTCGACCAGGTCGGGCCGGGTGCGTGTCACACCGGTGAGCGCAGTTGCTTCTACCGAACGCTCTGGACCGCGCCATCCGACGTGGCCGGGTCTGGCGCCGCGCCGGATCTCGGCGACGTGCTCACGGCGCTCTTCGGCGTGCTCGAGCAGCGCAAGCGCGACCTGCCCGAGGGCAGCTACACGGCGAAGTTGGTCGCCGGCCCCGAGGATTCGCTGCTCAAGAAGATCGCCGAGGAGTCCGGCGAGGTGATCATGGCGGCCAAGGACGCCGATGCGGATCACCTCCGCTACGAGATAGCCGACCTCGTCTACCACCTGCTCGTGGTGATGACGCGTCATGGCATCGCACTCGGCGATCTGGCCGCCGAGCTCGACGGCCGCAGCAAGTAGCGGCGACCGATGCGACCGCGGCCATCGCCGACGCTTGCCAACGCGGTCGCACCCGGCGTGCGCGTGGCGCACATCGAGCCGCTGCAGCGCCGGATCGAGCGGAACCGGCTGCGGTTCGTGGCGTTCATGGTGCTGTTCACCACAGCGGTCGCTCTTGGATTCGCCGTGACCGCGACAGTCGCGTACCTGTTCGTCGCGCTGCTCCTGTTCGGCGAGGTGGATCGCTTCGTTCACTTCTCCGACGGCGCCGCCGCCACGCTGCTCCTTATCGTGCCCGTGGCTGCGTTCGCGATCGGGCTCTTCGGCTCCCTCGGCTGGGCGCTCGTCCAGCTTTCCCGCTCGGAGACGGTCCTCATCCGCCGTCTCGATGCCCGCATGCCGAAGGGCGGGACGCTCCTTGCCACCAAGGGCGTGCTGCGCGATATTGCGATCGCCGCCGGGCTGCCCAAGACCCCGCCGTTCTACGTGATCGACACGTCGAAGGTGAACGCGTTCGTCGTCGGCAGGACGCCGGATCGCGCGCGCATCGGCGTGACGCGCGGGATGCTGGAGAAGATCCCTGTCGACGAGCAGCGCGCGGTATTCGCGAACCTCATGGCGCGCGTGCTGTCGGGTGACACGCTGTGGGCCACCGCGGTCTCGGCGATCATGGGACCGATCTGGGCGGTGCGCGAGCACGATCTGCGCCAGGACCACACCCGCGTCGACGAGATCGTGAGGTCCGATGCGGGCGCGGCCACGGGAGGCCGCGGCGATTGGCGGCTTGCGGTGCTCGTGTTCTACGGCGCGCTCGTTGTCGTCACGGAGCTCTTCGCGTGGTATCACTGCGAGGCTGCGTGGAAGGCCGCCGAGAAGGCCGACGCCGAGGGCATGATGCTGCTCAAGGATCCTCGTTCGATGCTGCGCGCCATCGAGCGTGTGCTCGAGCGCGACAACTTCGTGCCCACCGCCGGCGACGCCTATTCGCAGCTCTTCTTCTGCTGGGCGGGTTTCGGCTTCGCTCCCGAGGACGACCCGGAGATGCGGCGGGTCGCCCGGCTGCGCGAAACACTCGGCGCCGAAGGAGCGGCCTACGTACCCCGTCCGAACGTACCGGGTTGGCCGATCGCCCCGCCGCCGCCGCGACTGGGCCATGCCGATGATGCGGAGACGCACGGTGGTTCGTGAGTCCCTGACAGCAGCGCTCGGAGCCTTCGCTCGCCTCCGCGGCGCTGCCGCGGTCGTGCTCCTCGCCGCGCTCCTCGCGCCCGCTTCCGCGAGTGCGGTCACCTCGTCGCTGGAGCGCGCGGTGGACTCGGTGGTCGCCATCACCTCGGGTGCGGAGCGCATCGGCACGGGCGTGGTCGTGGCCGAGGACCGTGTCCTGACAGCGGCGCACGTGATCGATGCGGCGTCGGGAACGCCCGCGTACCTGCTCGCCGGTGACGCCATGCTCGGCTACCGGGTCATCGCGATCGACCGGCAGCGTGACCTCGCGCTGCTCGAGGTCGATCTGCCCGCCGGGACGCCGGCGATCGTCTGGGCGGATAGCGCTGAGCTCACGCGCGGCCAGGAGGTCCTGGCGCTCGGCTTTCCTATCGGACTGACGTCGGTCAGCCTCACCAGAGGCGTGGTCTCCTCGCCGCTCCAGACCTACCAGGGCGTCACGTTCGTGCAGACCGATGCCGCCATCAACCCGGGCAATTCGGGAGGACCACTCGTGGACCTGCAGGGACGGTTCGTCGGCATGAGCGTGGCCAAGATCGCGCAGGTCGACGTGGACGCGGTCGGGTTCGCGGTCCCCGTGGCCGATATGCTCGGCTTCCTCGCCCGCGAGGCTCCGGACATCCGCGTGCTCATGGACACGTCGTCCGGTGATCAGCCTGCCGAGGCCGAGCCGGTGCGCCCGCGCGCGGGTGCCGCGGTCGTGTCGTGGCCGCTGGCCGTGCTGGCTGCAGCGGCCGTGACGGCACTGGGAGTCCTCGCGGTGAGGCGCCGACGGGGTGAGCGGCCGGGCAGCGGCGTACCCGGGCCGTCCACCGCCGGACGTACGATGCGCCGCGCCGTCTTCCGCGTGAGTTCCCCGGGGCGCGACGAGGAGTTCGACCTCCGGCTTCCGTCGGTCGCGGGCAGCGCTCCAAACGCCGACATTCCGCTGCCGGGTCCCGGCAACGCGGCATACAGGATCAGATTCTCCGCAGCCCCCGGTGGCGTGACCGCGCTCGACCTTGCCGACGAACGGGGTATGTACTGCGGCGATGCCTGCGTCAAGACAGCATCGCTGGCCGTCGGGCAGAGCGTTCGCGCCGGCGAGACCACGATCACGTTCGTGCGGGGATATGACGCCTGATGGGCGCTACGCCGACGGGCAGAATCGATGGACCGGGGCGGGACGAAGGGATGGCCGGGGTGCGCATGCGGCTGGTCGTGCTCGGAGCGGTTCTCGTGTCGCTTGCTGTGGTCGGATGCACGCCGGTGACACGGGACGTGCCGCCGGCCGTCACGCGGCCCGAGATCCCGTCGATCCTGCCTACCGTCACCGTCACGCTGCCCGAGCCGACGGGTCCGAACCCGTACACAGACGGGATCAAGGTCGCGAGCTTCCTTGGCAATGAGACGCGTCGCTTCCACGGTCTCGGTCCCGTGCCCGAGACGCTCGAGGTCATCTGGCGGGCGCACATCGGCAGCGGCACCACCGGCGGCACGGCCTCATCGGCAGGTCCGGTGACGTGGTCCGGGACCGGGTGGACGGGGCAGCCGGCACTCGTTCGAGACGGCGGCAAGCTCTACCTGCTCGTGGGCGGCCTGGACCACAATCTCGTGAAGATCGATGCGGCCACCGGCGAGGAGCTATGGGCCTACGAGTTCGACGACGTCATCAAGGGGAGTCCGACCGTCTTCAAGATGCCGGGCACCGGGAAGCTCGCCGTGGTGTGCGGCTCGCGGCGCGGGTTCCCGCGGGGCATGGACGACCCGTCGATCGCGCCGGTGAGATGCGTGGACTTCGAGACGGGCGAGGAGCTGTGGCGACTGACGGCGCCGCGGACGAAGAGCTACAGCAGGGACGCGGACTCCAGTCCGATCATGGTCGGTGACACGCTCTATGTGGCGATCGAGACGGGACACGTCTACGCGGTCGACCCCACACAGACCGAGGAGCGCAGCGGCCACCGCTGGCCGAAGATCAAGGCCGAGCGGCTGCTCTTGGGCGACTCGCGTGCATCCTCGCACGGTGGCAACCTCGTGCTCGAGAGCTCACCGTCGGTCATCGGCGACACGCTGTACCTCGCGTCGGGCGCCGGGCATGTGTACGGCTTGAAGCTCGAGACACTCGAGGTCGTCTGGGACTACTGGATCGGCTCGGATCTCGACGGCTCGCCGGTCACCACCGAGGACGGCTACATCCTGCAGGCCGTGGAGAAGCAGTACATCTCGGCCAATGGGGGCGTGCTCAAGCTCGATCCTCGGAAGGACCCCGATGAGGCACTCGTCTGGTTCTTCCCGACCGCCAACCGCGGCCTGGCCGACTGGCTCGGCGGGGTGATCGGCTCGGTCACCGTCAATGACGAGTACGGCAGCGCGCTCGTGCGCCCCGCGCTTGCGGCGTTCACCGCGATCGACGGCAACCTGTACGTCGTCTCGCAGGACGAGACGGAGGGCACCGCCACGAGCCCCCAGGGCACGGCCGGCGTGCCCAAGCCGAAGCTCGTGTACCAGGCTGCAGTGGGCGGGGGCATCTCGACACCCATCATGGTCGACGACTACATCATCCAGGCGGGCTACGGGGCGGCTGTGAACGTCTACAAGATCGATTACGAGGCGGTCGACGGCGTGGTGCTCAAGGACCGCTCGGGCAAGGAGTGGACCGTGGGCGTGACCCGCGTGGCGCGTTTTGAGGGCGCGGGCAGCTACGAGTCGACGCCGATCGTCTGGCAGGGGCGCATCTACATCGGATCGCGCGACGGGTTCCTGTACTGTCTCGGCGATCCGGACTTCGAGCAGCCGACGATGCCGGCTGCGCCGTAAGACTTGCGTGCGCCCGCGTCCGGCTGCTAGAGTGCTCCGCAACCACATATGTGGCCTGTGACGGGGAGTAGTACTCCGGTCAGCACGGCATAGAGAGTCGGGGACGGTGGAATCCCGACGCGGGCGACCGGTAGGAATGGACCCTCGAGGCTCCGGGACAACAGCGCGATGCGCTTACTAGCCCCGGCGGACGCCCACCGATACCAGGGACCGGGTATGAACGGCGGAAGGTGCGCCGGAGTACTGCAGGACGAGTGGCCGAACGGTCAAGAGCCGTCGGCAACAAGGGTGGTACCGCGGGAGCGCAGCTCTCGTCCCTTAGAGGACGAGGGCTTTTTGCGTTTTCTGCGGACCGGAAGGTGAGATGCACGTGATACTGCCGGGCAAAAACGAGTTCGTGCGGCTGGCTGCCGACCACGACGTGGTACCGGTGGCGCGCGAGGTCTATGCGGACCTCACCACGCCGATCTCGGCGTTCATGGCGCTTGCCGAGGGCGCCGAGCACGCGTTCTTACTCGAGAGCGTCGTGGGCGGTGAGCGGCTCGGCCGCTACAGCTTCCTCGGCGTCGGGGACAGCGAGGTCGTGACCGCACGCGGCAGCGAGGTCGTCGTGGAGAACGGCGGCGTGCACGGCGTTCGCGCCGACGATCCGCTCACGGTGGTGGCCGAGCGGCTGGCGGCCGGGCGTGTGGCGCGGGTGGCCGGATTGCCGCTGTTCGTCGGCGGAGCGGTCGGCTTCGTCGGCTACGAAGCCACGAGCGGATTCGAGCGCGTTCCTCGGCACGGCAACGACGAACTCGGCGTGCCGGACATGGTGTTCATGACCGCCGACATGGTGGTGGCGTTCGACCACGCACGACGGGTGATGCAGGTGATCGCGCCGGTGCGTCCGGGCGGTGCGCCGGAACTCGCCTACGAGGCGGCGCTCAAGCGGATCGACGCGTGCCTCAAGCGAATCGACGAGGGGCCGCGTGGAGCCGAGCTCGGAGCGGTGGGCGTCACGCGTGAGGTTCCGCTGACCGAGCACACGTCGCGCGACGAGTTCATCTCGAGCGTTTCGGTCGCCAGGGAGCACATCGCGGCCGGCGACATCTTCCAGGTGGTGCTCTCCCAGCGGTTCAGCGCGCCGTACGAAGGCGACGGCCTCGACCTCTACCGCGTGCTGCGCGCCGTGAACCCGAGCCCGTACATGTTCTACGTCCGCACCCGCGAGGTCACCCTCGTCGGCTCGAGCCCCGAGCCGCTCGTGCGCGTGGAGGGCGACGAGGTGCTCACGCGTCCACTCGCCGGCACCCGCCCGCGAGGCGCGGACACCGCCGAGGACGGTCGGCTGCGAGCCGATCTGTTGGCCGACGAGAAGGAGCGCGCCGAGCACGTCATGCTCGTCGACCTCGGCCGCAACGACCTCGGGCGCGTCAGTGCCCCGGGCAGCGTGACCGTCGACGAGCTCATGGAGGTCGAGTACTACTCCCACGTCATGCACATCGTGAGCAACGTGACCGGCACGCTCGCTCCCGGCAAGGACGCGTTCGACGCGTTGCGTGCGACGTTCCCGGCCGGCACGGTCTCGGGCGCGCCCAAGGTCCGCGCGATGGAGATCATCGCCGACCTCGAGCCGGCCGCACGTGGTCCGTACGCGGGGACGGTGGGCTACTTCGGTCTCGATGGTGCGATGGACATGTGCATCACGATCCGCACGTTCGTGCTCGCGAACGGGCACGCATACCTGCAGAGCGGCGCGGGTATCGTGGCCGATAGCGATCCCGGGCGCGAGTACGATGAGTGCCTGCACAAGGCTCGTGCGCTCCACCGCGCGCTGGAGTTGGCGGCCGGGATGCATGAGGACTACGAGCACAGCGTCTCCGGCGGACGGGGGGTCGGACGATGATCCTTGTCATCGACAACTACGACTCGTTCACCTACAACCTCGTGCAGCTGCTCGCGGCCCTGGGCGCCGACGTTCTCGTGGAGCGCAACGACGCGCTGACGGCTGCCGCGGCCCTTGCCCTGAATCCCGCCGGCATCGTCATCTCGCCCGGCCCGGGAACGCCGGACGACGCGGGCATCTCGGCCGACGTCGTGCGCGCCGCAGTCGAGGCGAGCGTGCCGGTACTCGGCGTCTGTCTCGGCCATCAGGTGATCGCCGAGGTCTTTGGCGGCACCGTGTGCCGCGCGCCGAAGCCGGTGCACGGCAAGACCGACGAGATCGTCCACGACGGGGTGGCGCTCTTCGCCGGTATCCCGAGCCCGTTCACGGCGACGCGCTATCACTCGTTGTGCGTCGAGGCCGATACCATCGCCGAGCCGATCGTCGTGCAGGCGCGCACCGCCGACGGCGTCATCCAGGGCGTGCGCCACCGCGATCTTCCGGTCTTCGGCGTGCAGTTCCACCCCGAAAGCGTGCTCACCCCCGAGGGCGCCAAGCTGCTCGCGAACTTCCTGGATGTCTGTGGCGAGGTTCCGCTCGGTCGTGCCGCCGAGGAGGCGCCGGCCGCCATCGCGGCTGTGGGTGGGACCGCGCGCTCCTCGGCACGGCTCGCCGAGGTCGTCACGATCGGCGGTGCCATCAACCGGGTGACGCACGGTGACTCGCTTGCCGAGGGCGAGGCCGAACTGGTGATGGGCCTGATCATGGACGGTGAGGCCACGCCCGCGCAGATCTCGGCGCTCGTGGTCGGCATGCGGATGAAGGGCGAGACGGTCGACGAGATCGTGGGATTTGCGCGGGCGATGCGCGAGCGCGCCACGCCGGTGCGGCCGACCGTGGCGCGGTACATCGACACGTGCGGCACCGGTGGCGACGGGCTGCACACCTTCAATGTCTCGACGACGACGGCGCTCGTGGTGGCAGGCGCGGGTGTGCCGGTTGCCAAGCACGGCAATCGCGCCGTGTCCTCCTCGGCGGGTAGTGCCGATGTGCTCGAGGCGCTCGGCGTGGACATCACGCTCGACGCCTCTGGTATGGCGCGCTGCATCGACGAGTGCGGCATCGGGTTCCTGTTCGCGCAGTCGCTGCACGCGTCCATGCGTCACGCGGGGGTGCCGCGCCGGGAGATCGGCATCCGCACGGTCTTCAACATCTTGGGCCCGCTCACCAACCCCGCCGGCGCTTCGCGACAGCTCCTCGGCGTCTACGATGCGCGTCTCGCGCCGGTGATGGCCGAGGTGGCCGGGAGGCTCGGCGCCGAGCGTGTGCTCGTCGTCAACGGTCATCCGGGCATGGACGAGGTCTCGGCAAGCGGGCCAACCACAGTTGCGGACTACGACGTGGCCGTCGGTGGTGTTCGCACCTACGAGATCGCGCCCGAGGAGGTCGGCATCGCCCGCTCGACGATCGCCGAGATCGCGGGTGGGGACGCGGCGGCCAACGCGACGCTCGTGCGTGCGGTACTTGCGGGAGAGCATGGCGCGCGTCGCGATGTGGTGCTCATGAACGCCGCGGCCGCGCTGCTCGTCGCAGGCGAGGTCGCGGACCTCGCGGCGGGTGTCGTTCTGGCGCGCGAGTCGATCGACTCGGGACGTGCCCTTCAAACGCTCGAGCGGCTCGTTGTCGTGAGCAAACGCCTGGGGAGCGCGTCATGAACTTCCTCGAGACGATGATGGCGCGCAGGCGCGAGCGTATCGAAGTCGAGTACGGCGGGCTCTCGGCGGCCGACCGGGAGCGGCTCGCATGCTGCGCCAGGCCGCCGCGCGACTTCCCGGCAGCGTTGCATGACCGGCTCGACGTCGCAGTGATCGCCGAGGTCAAGAAGGCGTCGCCGAGTGTGGGCCCGATCGCGCCCGACTGCGACGCGTCCATGCAGGCGCTGCACTACCAGGACGGCGGAGCGGCCGCGATCTCGGTGCTCACCGAGATCGAGTACTTCGGCGGCTCGTTCACGGACCTCTCGGATGTGGCCGACGCGGTCGACGTGCCGGTGCTCTGCAAGGACTTCGTGGTCGACCCCGTGCAGCTGTTCGTGGCGCGCGGTCACGGCGCGGATGCGGTCCTGCTCATGGTGAGCGTACTCGGGCACCTCACGCGCGACTTCGCCGAGACCGCCGAGACCCTCGGACTCACGCCGCTTGTTGAGGTGGCCACTGCCGAGGAGCTGGCGATCGCGCTCGGCGTCCGATCCGGTGTCATCGCGGTCAACAGCCGCGACTTGCGCACGCTCGAGGTGGACCCGGCGCGAGCCGCCGGGGTGCTCGAAGAGGCGCGTCGGTTCGATGTGACGCTCGTCGCGGCAAGCGGTATGAAGACCCGGGCCGATGTGGAGGCTGCGGCGGACGCGGGTGCGGATGCGGTGCTCGTCGGCGAGACGCTCATGCGCTCGCCGTTTCCTGAAGATGTACTGGCAGATCTGACCGGTGTGAGGAAAGGGGTACGGAAATGAGCGACAAGACGAGGTTCGGACTGGACGAGACCAGGATCCCTGAGGCCTGGTACAACATCATCCCTGACCTGAAGAACCCGCCGGCGCCGCCCAAGGTGGTCGCGCCCGACGGCACCGAGCTCACCATGGATCAGATCGGGGAGCGGCTCGCCATGATCTTCCCGATGGAGTGCATCAAGCAGGAGATGTCCCCGGAGCGCTACATCGACATCCCCGGCGCGGTCATCGACGTGTACAAGACCTATCGCCCGTCGCCGCTGCTGCGTGCACGGCAACTCGAGCGCGTCTTGGGTCTGCCCGCGGGCGTCAAGATCTTCTACAAGTACGAGGGCGTGAGCCCGGCCGGCTCGCACAAGCCCAACACCGCTATCCCGCAGGCGTACTACAACAAGCAAGAAGGTATCACCAAGATCTCCACCGAGACGGGCGCGGGCCAGTGGGGCAGCGCGCTTTCGATCGCCGGCGCGCTTTACGGCATCGACGTCGAGGTCTTCATGGTCGGCGTCAGCTACGACCAGAAGCCGTACCGCCGCATCCTGATGGAGACCTACGGCGGCACGGTGCACAAGTCCCCGAGCAACCTCACCGACGCCGGGCGTCACGTGCTGTCGATGGATCCGGACTCCACCGGCTCACTCGGTATCGCGATCTCCGAGGCCGTCGAGGTCGCAATCAAGGATCCGGGCACGCACTACTCACTCGGCAGCGTGCTCAACCACGTGTGCCTGCACCAGACCATCATCGGCCAGGAGTCCATCGAGCAGATGGCACTCGCCGAGGAGGAGCCCGACGTCGTCATCGGGTGCGTTGGCGGCGGTTCGAACTTCGCCGGCATCGCTTTCCCGTACTACCACCGCAAGCTCGAGGGCAAGAGCAACGCGCGCCTGCTCGCAGTCGAGCCAAAGGCGTGCCCCACGCTCACGGTCGGCGAGTACCGCTACGACCTCGGCGACGAGGCCGGTATGACACCGCAGATGCTCATGTACACGCTCGGTCACGACTTCGTTCCGGCCGGCATCCATGCGGGTGGCCTGCGCTACCACGGCGATTCGCCGCTGGTATCGCAGCTTGTACACGAGGGCGAGGTCGAGGCCGTTGCCGTCGACCAGACCGCATGCTTCGATGCTGCCGTGCAGTTCGCACGTGCCGAGGGCATTCTGCCCGCGCCGGAGAGCAGCCATGCAATCCTGGCAGCTATCAACGAGGCCAAGGCCGCCCAGGCGGCAGGTGAGGACAAGGTCATCCTGTTCAACCTCTCCGGTCACGGGCACTTCGATCTCGCCGCCTACGAGGCGTACAACGCTGGCGATCTCGTGGACTACGACTTCGCCGCCGGTACGACCCTCGAGGAGTAGCATGCGCCGCACGCGTATCAAGATCTGCGGGCTCACGAGGCCGGCGGATGCCGCCGCCGCGGTGTCCTCCGGCGCTGATGCCCTCGGCGTTCTGCTTGCGCCGTCCAAGCGACGGCTGACGCTCGAGCAGGCGGACGCGGTCTTCGCTGACGTACCGCCACTCGTGGCGCGCATCGGGGTGTTCCGCGATGCCACCGCGGATGAGGTATGGGAGGCGGTCGCGCGACTGGGTCTCACGGCCGTGCAGTTCCACGGCGACGAGGCGCCGGAGACCTGCGCCGCTGCCCCGGTGCCGGTCGTCAAGACGGTCGGTATCGGGCCGGACGGGCCGCTGACCGATCTGGATCGGTACCGCGGCTCGGTGGGGGCGTTCCTGCTCGACACCGTTGTAGGTGGCGCGAGCGGTGGCACCGGCGTCACCTTCGACTGGTACGATGTGGCCGGCCGTTTGCCGGACTGGGCGCCGGTGATCGTCGCCGGGGGCCTGGGCCCGCACAATGTCGCCGAGGCGATCCGCGTGCTCAGAGCGTATGCGGTGGACGTGTGCAGCGGTGTGGAGATCTCGCCCGGGATCAAGGACCACGCGATGATCGATTCGTTGTGTGCGGCTGTCCGTGCCGCCGACCTGGAGGTTGCCGATGTCTGACGTGCTGCTGCCCTCGGCCGAACTCGCCTACTCGGCGCCTGATGCGGCCGGCTTCTACGGCCCGTACGGCGGGACGTTCGTGCCGGAGACCGTCGTGCCTGCGCTGGCCGAGCTCGCCGCTGCGTACCACGAGGCGGTCGCCGACCCGGCGTTCAACGAGGAGTTCGCATACCTGCTGCGCGACTACGTCGGCCGGCCGACGCCACTCTATCGTGCCGACCGGCTGGCCGAGGCGGTGGGCCTCGGCGCGGTCTACCTCAAGCGCGAGGACCTCAACCACACCGGCGCGCACAAGATCAACAACACCATCGGTCAGTGCCTGCTCGCGCGGCGCATGGGCAAGAGGCGCGTGATCGCCGAGACAGGGGCGGGCCAGCACGGTGTGGCGACCGCAACCACGGCGGCTCTTCTCGGCCTCGAGTGCTCGGTCTTCATGGGTACCGAGGACATCCGCCGCCAGGCGCTCAACGTCTATAAGATGCGCCTTCTGGACGCCGAGGTCGTGCCCGTGGCCGATGGCACCGGGACGCTCGCCGATGCGGTGACGGCCGCACTCCGGCACTGGGTCGAGCGCGTGGAGGACACCTTCTACGTCATAGGCTCGGTGGTGGGCCCGCATCCGTACCCCGCGATGGTGCGCGACTTCCAGAGCGTGATCGGTACCGAGACGATCGCGCAGCTCGCCGAGAAGCACGTCGGTGGCGTGGACGCGGTCGTGGCGTGCGTGGGCGGCGGGTCCAACGCGATCGGCATGTTCTACCCGTTCCTGCGCGACGTGCCAGCCGGGAAGCGCCCCACGCTCATCGGGGCCGAGGCGGCCGGGCTTGGTCTCGAGACGGCCAGACACGGTGCCGCGCTCACCAAGGGCGCTCCGGGCGTGATGCACGGCTTCTACTCGTATCTCCTGCAAGACGACGCGGGCAACCCGCTCGAGGCGTACTCGATCTCGGCGGGACTCGACTACCCCGGCGTGGGTCCCGAGCACAGCTTCCTCAAAGACGAGGGGCTCGTGCGCTATGAGGGTGTGACGGATGCAGAGGCACTCGAAGCGTTCGCCCTGCTCACGCGCACGGAGGGTATCATCCCGGCGATCGAGAGCAGCCATGCGCTCGCGCTGCTGCCGCGTCTTGCCGCCGAGCTGGGGAGCGATGGAGTGGTGATCGTGAACGTGTCGGGCCGCGGCGACAAGGACATGGACATCGTGCGCGAGGCGGGTCTCGGTGGGTGAGAGGAGCGAGGCGCCATCTCGCCTGACCGCCGCATTCCCGGCAGATCGCGCCGCGCTCATCACGTACCTGATGGCGGGATACCCGGACCGTGCGACGTCCCTGGAGTCGCTCCGTGCCGCCGCGCGCGCCGGTGCCGACGTCGTCGAACTCGGCGTGCCGTACGGCGACCCCCTGGCCGATGGTCCGGTGATCGCCGAGGCGGCGAAGGTCGCACGCGCGCAGTCCGGCGGCTTCGGGCTGGCCGAGTCCATCGCGCTGGCCGCGGAGCTCATCGGCTCGGACGAGGCGGGCGCCATGCCGCCCGTCGTCCTGATGACCTACTTGAACCCGCTTCTTCGCTTCGGCCTCACGCGCGCCGCCGAGGCGATGCGTGCGGCCGGGCTTGTCGGTGTCATCGTGCCTGACATGCCCCCGGAGGCAGCGGCTCCGTGGCGCGCGACCTCCGCAGGTATCGACACCATCTTCCTCGCGGCGCCGACCTCGACCGACGAGCGACTCTCGGTGGTCGCTGCGACGTCGGCCGGCTTCGTCTATTGCGTGAGCGCAACCGGAGTCTGCGGCGAGAGGGCCGAGATGGCCGGAGGACTCGACGTCCTCGTCGCCCGCATCAAGGCGCACACCGAGTTGCCGATCGCAGTCGGCTTCGGCGTCAGCGCGCCGGAGCAGGCCGCCGAGGTCGCGCGCATCGCAGCCGGTGTGATCGTCGGCAGCGCGATCGTGAAGAGGCAACGCGATCCGAACGAGGTCGAAGCGTTCGTACGGTCGCTGCGTGTCGCGATGGACGGCGCCTGACCGCCCTATCGAGAGGGTCGAGGGGCTCCCGGCGTTCAGGTACGACACGCGGTTCGGTCGCGTCCGGGGCACGTCAGGACGCACGCAGAAGAAGGCGCTGGTGGTAGACTCGCCGCATGCGCATCGCACTTGCACAGGTCAACGTGACGGTTGGGGACATCGAGGGCAACCTCGAGCGTTGTCTTGCGGCCGTCGAGACCGCGGCGGATGCCGACGCGGATCTTGTCCTTCTGCCCGAGCTCGCGCTCACCGGCTACCCGCCCGAGGACCTGCTGGCTAAGACGCACTTCGTCACTGCGGCCGGGGACGCCCTCGAAGACTTCGCATCGCGTGCGGTGGTGCCCGCTGTCGTCGGCTTCGTGACGCGCGATGCGGGTGGGCTCCGAAACGCGGCCGCGCTGGTCGCCGGGGGGCAGGTCGTGCACGTCTACTACAAGCGCGAGCTCCCCAACTACGGCGTCTTCGACGAGGAACGGTACTTCGAGCCTGGCGAGAACGACACCATCTTCGAGCTTGGCGGGGTACCCACCGCGCTCACCGTCTGCGAAGACGTCTGGGTCGCGGCTACCGTCGAGCGCCTGGCCGCGGCGGGGGCCCGTCTCGTGCTCAACATCTCGGCGTCGCCGTTCCACGCGGGCAAGGGGCCCGAGCGGGAGCGCATGCTCCGCGCCCGCGCGCGCGACAACGGCGTGTGGCTGGCGTACTGCAACCTCGTCGGCGGCCAGGACGAGCTGGTCTTCGACGGCCGCTCGCTTCTTGTCTCACCCGACGGCACACCCCTCGCGCGCGGAGCATCCTTTGCCGAGGGCATCACGGTCGCGAGCTTCGAGCCCGACGTCGCCGTGGCCACCGGGAGCGGCGACGTGTCCCCGATGGCATCTGACGACGATGAGATCTACACCGCGCTCGTGACCGGCCTTCGCGACTACGTGCGCAAGAACGGCTTCACGGACGTGACCCTCGGGCTTTCCGGCGGGATCGACTCGGCACTCGTCGCCACACTCGCTGCCGACGCACTCGGTCCCGGGCACGTCCACGGCGTCCTCATGCCGGGCCCGTACTCGAGCGGGGGGAGCGTCACCGATGCGCGGGCGCTTGCCGCCGGCCTCGGCATGGATGCGCTCGAGTTGCCGATCGGGGATGCGTACGAAGCGCTGCTCGGCACGCTGGCGCCGGCCTTCGGCGAGCGGATGCCCGACGTGACCGAAGAGAACCTGCAGGCACGCACGCGTGGCGCGTTGCTGATGGCGCTCTCGAACAAGTTCGGCTGGCTCGTGCTCGCCACCGGAAACAAGAGCGAGCTCTCGGTGGGGTACTCCACGCTCTACGGCGACATGGCGGGTGGATTCTCGCCGATCAAGGACGTGTTCAAGACGAAGGCCTACGATCTCGCGAGGTGGCGAAACGCCCATGCCGCGGCGCCGGTGATCCCCGAGGCCACGCTGGCCAAACCGCCCTCGGCCGAACTCCGGCCCGACCAGACCGACCAGGACTCGCTGCCGCCCTATGAGGTGCTCGACGCGATCCTCGCCGGGTACGTCGAGCAGGACCGCTCGGTCGCCGATCTCGTCGCGGCGGGTCACGACGAGGTGACGGTCGAGGCCGTGGTGCGCATGGTCGACCACGCCGAGTACAAACGGCGGCAGGGGGCGCCGGGCACGCGCGTGACGCCCAAGGCGTTCGGGCGGGACCGGCGCATGCCGATCACGAACCGGTTCAGGGGCTGACGCGTGGTCGCCGCCGAGTTGGTGTGGATCGCCGCGACCGATCCGCGTATGGCCGAGGTGCATGCTCTGCGGCACGCGGTGCTGTTCGCCCCATTCGGCCTTTCGCGCGACGATGGCTGGGACGACGAGGGCGCCGACCGCCGTCATCTCGTGGCGCTCGCCGGCGGCCAAGTCGTCGGCTACCTGAACATGATCATCGAACCCGCAGGTTCGGGACACGTGCGGCAGGTGAGCGTGAGCGGATCGTTCCAGGGCACCGGCGTCGGGCGCGCCCTCATGCTCGAGGCCGAGGCCGAGGCGGAGCGGATCGGGTTGTCGCTCGTCTGGCTGAACGCACGGGTCAGCGCCGAGGGGTTCTACCATCGGCTCGGCTACCGGACGACGAGCGTCGAGCCGTTCCCGTCCGGGCGAACGAGGGTCCCGCACGTGCGCATGGAGCGTGCGCTTTTCTCCGATACGTCCCGGAAGCGGTAGCGCATGCCACTCGCGTGGCATAACCTATGACAGTGGGCGCGCAACCCGAGCCGCTCGGTGCCGCGCCAGGGGAGCGTTTCGAACGATCACGAGGAGGATTCCATGCTCAGCATCACCCGTGAAGCGGTCCGCGTGCCAGTCGATGTGCCGGCCGAGGCTCGCGAGACCTACATCGACAACTACATGGCCGCGACCCGCGGCACCGGCAGGCTCATGCTGTTCGCCTGCGACCAGAAGATCGAGCATCTGAACGACGACTTCTACGGCGAGGGTATCTCGATCGAGGACGCCGAGCCCGAGCATCTCTTCCGCATCGGCAGCCAGGGCGTCTGCGGCGTGCTGGCGGGCCAGCGCGGTCTCGTCGCGCAGTACGCGGCCGACTACCCCGACATCAACTACCTGGTGAAGATGAACTCCAAGACGCACTTGGTCAAGACGTCGGCCAAGGATCCTGCCAAGCACCAGGACGACCCCTACTCGCCGCAGCTCTACGACATCCAGACCGTGCTCGACCTGCGCGAAGGCGGCGTGAACGTCGTCGGCGTCGGCTACACGATCTACCTCGGCAGCGAGTACGAGTCGCAGATGATGATGGAGGCGGGTCAGCTGATCGCAGACGCGCACTCGGTGGGCCTCATCGTGGTTCTGTGGATCTACCCCCGCGGACGCGCCGTGCTCGACGAGAAAGACCCGCACCTGATCGCTGGCGCCGCCGGCGCCGCGGTCTGCCTCGGCTCGGACTTCGTGAAGGTCAACCCGCCCAAGGGTACCGACGAGAAGTCCTCTGCCGAACTGCTCAAAGAGGCGTCGATGGCGGCAGGCCGTACGGGCCTCGTATGTGCCGGAGGATCCACCGTCGACGCGCGGACGTTCCTCACGCAGCTCTGGGAGCAGATCCACGTCGGTGGCGCGAGCGGCAACGCCACGGGCCGCAACATCCACCAGCGCTCGCTCGATGAGGCCGTGCGTCTGACCAAGGCCATCTCCGCCATCACGCTTGCCGACTATTCGGCCGATGACGCACTCGCCGTCTTCGAGGGCGAGAAGGAGTTCTCGCTCTAGGGACCACGGGACATCGCTTCTCCGAGCGTGGCATCGCACAGGTTGCGGTGCCGCGCTATCATAGCCACCTGATGTGTCCGCCCGGAGTCGTGGAGTCGCATGCCAATCAACGACTGGTTCAAGCAGCGGGAGAGCCGGCGCTACACCGTGACATCGGGAAGTGGCGCCGACCTGCCCGACGGCGTGTGGCGCACGTGTCCCGAGTGCCGCAAGACGCTCTACCAGGGCGACGTGGCCAGGAGTCTCTCGGTCTGCCCGCACTGCGCACACCATTTCGAGCTCATCGCGGCAGACCGGATCGAGGTGCTTGTCGATCCGGGTAGCTTCGAAGAGACGAATGCCTCCGTCGGCTCGGTGGATCCCCTGCGCTTCTCGGCAGTCAAGCCGTACACGGAAAGCCTTGCCGCCGCCCGCGAGACGTGCGGGCTTGCCGAGGCGGCGATCACCGGTCGGGCGACGATCGGCGACAGGGCGGTGGCCATCGGC
>JAXMLJ010000127.1:0-6618 GCA_034368805.1 Coriobacteriia bacterium | reverse complement strand
ACCTCTTCGGCGGCCTCTTCGGCTACCTCTTCGGCGGCCTCTTCGGCTACCTCTTCGGCGGCCTCTTCGGCTACCTCTTCGGCGGCCTCTTCGGCTACCTCTTCAGCGGCCTCTTCGGCTACCTCTTCAGCGGCCTCTTCGGTGGCTTCTTCGGCTACCTCTTCGGTCGCCTCATCAGCGGCCTCTTCGGTGGCTTCTTCGGCTACCTCTTCGGTCGCCTCGGCCTCGGCTGCGTCAGTCTCAACGGCTTCGACATCCTCGTCGTCCTCGTCGTCGGCCGGCACGGCGTCAGGCAGACCGAGCTCCTCGTTGGCGCTGCGGATCGAAAGCGAGATGCGGCGGCGCTCGAGGTCAACGTCCATGATCTTGACCTTGATCTCATCGCCGACAGCAACGACGTCTTCCGGCTTCTCGACGTGGCCGCGGGCCATTTCCGAGATGTGGACGAGACCCTCGACGTTGTTGCCGATCTCCACGAACGCGCCGAACGGCACGAGCTTGGTCACGCGGCCATCGGTGATATTGCCGATCTGGAACTCCTTGACCAGCTGCTTCCACGGATCGTCCTGGGTCTGCTTGAGGCCGAGGGAGATACGCTCGCGGGAGAGGTCCACGTCCAGCACCTGGACCTCGACCTTGTCGCCCACGGAGACGACCTCGGACGGGTGATTGACGTGGCTCCAGGAAAGCTCGGAGATGTGCACCAGTCCGTCGATGCCGCCGAGGTCCACGAACGCGCCGAAATCGACGATCGAGGAGACGGTACCGGGAAGGATCATGCCCTTGACGAGCTTGTTGAGGATCTCCTGGCGCTCCTGCTTGCGGTCCTCTTCGAGCACCACACGGCGGGACAGCACGACGTTGTTGCGGTTGCGGTCCATCTCGATGACACGCGCCTCGAGGCGGTCGCCGAGGAACATATGGAGGTCCTTCACGCGGCGAAGATCCACAAGTGAGGCAGGCAGGAAGCCGCGCAGGCCGATGTCCAGGATGAGACCGCCCTTGACGACCTCGATGACCTCGCCTTCGACGTTCTCGCCGTCCTCGAACTTCTTCTCGATGTCGTTCCAGGCGCGCTCGTACGCGGCGCGCTTCTTGGAGAGGATGAGTCGGCCGTCCTTGTCCTCCTTCTGGAGGACAAGAGCCTCGATCTCGTCGCCGATGGCGACGATGTCCGCGGGGTTAGCGTCCTTGCGGATGGAGAGCTCGCGCGCCGGGATGACGCCTTCGGACTTGTAGCCGATGTCGAGGAGGACCTCGTCCCGCTCGACCTGGACCACGGTACCGGTCACCAGATCACCGTCATCGAAGTCGGTGATGGTTCCGTCGATGAGAGCGTGCATCTCCTCGTCGGAGTACTCGTGCTCGTCTTGCACTATGTAGCTTTCGTACTCGTCTACCACTGTTGGTGGCCCCTTTCGTACCTCGGGGGCCCCGGGTGCCAACGTCTCGGTCGCTCGCTTTCCGGTCGGTCATGCTCTCGGGGGCCTATAGGACTGTCCGCCACGCGCGGGCGCGCGTAGCCCCGATATGATAGCAGACGCCCCTGCCCCGCGCGAGAACGACATGGCGGGCGGGCTCGACGTGTGCGGGCCGGAGCGGACGTGCCGCCCCGGCCCGCATGTCACGTGATGCAGCGCGCCAGACTACTCGATCGCGCTCAGTATCTGGCTGCGCACGGTCTCACTCACCGCGCTCGCCCCACCGATGATGTGTACCGTCTGGATGGACCGCTTGTTCACCGACAGTGGCGCACGCGCGGATGCCGACAGCGCGTCACCCGGCGTGAGCAGCAGCGGCGACCGCAGTTGCCCGAGCATCGCACCGCCGGCGAGCGCGTCGGCAAACGAGGTACCCGTGGCGACGCCCACGCCCTCCCAGTGCAGACCGTTGCTAACGCCGTATGAGGCGATCAGCGCCGCCGTGGCGTAGCGATCTGCGCCGCCCTTACGCACGACGCTTCCCTCGCCAAACAGCCCGGTGAGTGCCGCTTCCATACCTGAAGACACGACGCTCGCACCACCGAGGATGATCGCCTGCGATGCCTGTTCCGGGACCGCAAGCGCACCGGACGGATTGGCGAGCGCGATCGGCCACCCGCGATGCGTGGCGATCGGCGCCGCGGCAAGCGCGTCCGGATAGTTGGCGCCGGTGGCCACGAGCACCGTTCCGTCGTAGGACGGATGAAGCGCGATGACCTCGTCGGCAATCGCCTCAGCAGTCGCGTAGCGGTCGTCACCCGACAGACGCGTGACGCTGCCGGGGCCCATGACCGCAACGAGCTGCGAGACCACGTCAGCGCTCACGGCGCTCGTCCCGCCAAGCACGTAGGCGTTCGAGGCGCCGAGACGCTCAACCTCGTCGATGACGATCCCGGGTGCGGCCATTGTGTCGGTGAGCAGGATCGGACCGTCGACCACACCGGCCAGCGCGGTGCCGCCGAGCGCGTCGGGCCAGTTTCGACCCGTCGCGATGACCACAGTATCGGCACCATTGGGGAACGCCTTCTCAGAGGCGGCCACGGCGGTCGACCAGCGGTCCGGCCCTGAGACCCGGATCGCGGCGGGCTCGCCACGCAGCAGCTCGAAGTACACGGTCACCGGCTCGCTCACGTTGCCGAGCATGTCCTCGCCCCAGTACGTGAGCGAATGCTCGCGCGACGGCGCGGTGCTGACGGCGACCGCAACGTCATCGAACACGGTCGTTGGGTCGTCATCATCGAAGGCGTAGGAGATCGACGCCACACCGGCATCATCGGTAGCCGTCAGCGTGATCTCGGCACGTCCCACATACGAACCCGTATTGTCGTCGGTGATCGCAGGGCCGAAGACATCGCTCAAGGAGCGCGAAGCGTTCGCGCGCCCACCGGTCACGCACATGCCGTCGAGCTGCGGCAGGTAGTCGGCGCCGGCCATAACCGCGTTCTTGAGATCCAGGCCGGTGGCGTTCGGCCACTCGGACAGCACCAGCGCAGCGATGCCGGCGACGTGCGGCGTGGCCATCGAAGTGCCGCTGAACCACTCGTACGCGTTGGTGTAATCGGCCTCGGCCCACACGCCTTCGAGCACTGCGAGGTCGTCTACAGCCACGCCGAGCAGGCCGTCGGCCGAGGAGAACTCGCCATCACTCGTGAACCCGAACGCCAGGTAGACCTGGGACTCTCCCGCGAACGTCGAGAGATCGACGACCTTGGACTCGAATCCCGGCTCCCACATGCCGCTGAACCCCGAATATCTCGCAAGCTCGCTCCACGTCAACCCATCGGTGGAGGCGTACGCGGTCATGACGTCAAGGTCGGGATCCGTGTAGTAGAAGGCTTCGAACGTGAGCGCCAGCTCCGCGGATGCACCGGACAGGTCGAGTGGACTCGTTAGCTTGAGCCACGCCTCTTCGTTGTCACCGTAGTCTATGACGCCCACCGAGCTCGGGCTGGAGACCATCAGCTCGGACGTGAGTGCCCAGGGCTGGTTCGTGTACGCGGACGCGTCCCATGCGGCAAGGTCACTGAAGTCGTCCGCAAAGTACGTCGCCAACTCCACGATCTCGAGGTCATCGACAACCGCGCCGATGTACCCCCACTTGGAGTCCATCGAGTAGTCCGACTCGAAACTGAACGCGATGTACACGTCGGAATCGCCCGCGAAGTCGGACAGGTCGCAGTCGATGGTCGTATAGCCGCTCGGGGAGTCCCACCCGCCCGAATAGCCGGTGAGCGAGGCGACCTTGGTCCAGCTGGCACCGTCAGCCGAGGCCCACGCGTTGAGGAAGTCGTAGCCGTGCTCGATCTCGTAGAAGGCCTGGAACCGGAGCCAGGGTGCGGACATCGCTGAGAGATCGACAGGGTCGTTCAAGTACGCCCACGAGTCCTCGTTGTCGACGTACTGCAGGTGAGCGAGTGCTGCGGGCTCCGAGGCGAACCAATCCGTCGAAAGCGCCCACGGTCTGCTGTTGTAGCTGCCGATGTCCCAATCCGTCAGATCGTCACATGCGTTGACGAAGAACGAGTCCACGACCCGGGGCTCGAAGGTCGGCGGGGCTCCCGCGACCGTGCTCAGCACTTCTTCGCCGGGAGCGAAGACATCAACCGTCTCGGCCCCCCAGTTTGAGAACCAGGCGATCTGGTCGTTGTGGTCGGTCGCGCCGACCGCGAGCACGTTGGGCAGCTCGTAGCCGGACGGGTAGTTGGGGAACTGATCCGTGTCCGACATGTCGTTGCCGGCAGCGGCGACAAAGAGCGCGTCGGTGCTGGCGATCGCATCGTAGAGGACCTGCTCCCACGGACCGCCGCCCCACGAGTTGGACATGATGTCGGCGCCCATCATGTCGGCGTAGTAGATGGAGTCCACGGCGCCCCAGGTGTCTCCCCAGCCCTCGGAGGAGAGGAACTTCACCGCCATGATCTTGACATCCCACGCGACGCCCGCCACACCAATGCCGTTATCGCCGACCGCACCGATCGTGCCGGAGCAGTGTGTGCCGTGGCTGTGATCGTCGACGGGGTCGCCATCGTAATTGAAGAAGTCGTAGCCGTAGACGTCGTCGACGTAGCCGTTATCGTCGTCATCTAGGCCGTTTCCCGGGATCTCGCCCTCGTTGACCCACATGTTGTCCGCGAGGTCCGGATGGCGGTAGTCCACGCCGGTATCGATGACGGCCACGACCACCTGATTGCTTCCGGTCTGGACGTCCCAGGCCTCAGGCGCATCGATATCGGCGTCCTCGGTACCGCCGGTCTGCCCCTCGTTGTTCATGCCCCAAAGCTCTGGCAGACGCGGATCGTCGGGCATCGCGGAAACACGGTGGAGGTAGTTGGGCTGAACGTACTCGACCACCGAGGACTCGGCGTAACGGATCGTCGCGTCCGCGGTCTTGGCGCCCTTCGGGAGCCTTACCAGCTGAAGCCCGGGAACACCCTTGGCCTCGGCGACCTTGCTCACGCCGAGCCTGCCGTTGACCTCAGCAGCTGCGGCAGCGCTCATCCCCGGCCTGAACTTGACGATGAGCTCGCCGTCGACGTACGGATGACCGGCCGCATCGACCGCGGCGTTCGGAGGCGCCTTGAGCGGCTGGGCGGACGGCGCCGCCTCCGGATCCCCCGTGCCGACCGCGACCGCTGGCACCATGGCGAGGCACAAGACCCCTACCAACAGCAGGCGGAACGCGCGCATGCGTAACGAACGACCACGTGACATGATCTCCCCCTTGCGCGATGAAGAACCCCCAGGTGACGAACGTCCGCGCGTTCGGCACGGAGACAATCATATGCTCGCAGCGCCGCGCTGCGATAGACCAGAGACTGGCACGAATCGGTGAACGGCACAGGCCCGTTCAGGCTTCTTCCGCACAGCTACTTGGCGCTCGCCCAGTCCGGTCCCGAGCCCACGCTCACCTCGAGCGGCACGCGGAGCTCTGCCACCCCGGTCATAGCCTCGCACGCAAGCGCGGCCAGCGCCTCGAGCTCGGCTGGCGGACACTCGAAGACGAGCTCGTCGTGCACCTGCAGGACCATGCGCGATGCAAGCCCCTCGGCACGCAGGAGCCGGTCCACCTCGATCATCGCGAGCTTCATGAGATCGGCCGCCGTCCCCTGCATCGGGTGGTTCATCGCCGTTCGCTCGCCAAACGACCGGAGGTTGTAGTTCGAGCTGTTGAGCTCCGGGATGGGTCGGCGGCGTCCGAACAGCGTCGCCGCGTAGCCGGCCTTGTGCGCCTCGGCAACGGTCTCGTCGAGGTACGCGCGCACGCGCGGATACGCCGCGAAGTACCGGTCGATGGTGGCCTGCGCCTCGGCATATCCGATGCCGAGCGAGTCGCCAAGCCCGTGCGCGGAGATGCCGTACACGATGCCGAAGTTCACGGCCTTCGCCTTGCGGCGCATATCGGCATCGACTGCCTCGGGCTCGACGCCGAAGACGCGCGAGGCCGTGGCCGCGTGGAAGTCCGCGCCTGACGTGAACGCCTCGACGAGGCCCGCGTCGTCGGAGAGATGCGCGAGGATACGCAGCTCGATTTGCGAGTAGTCGGCACCGAGAATGAGATCGCCTGCGCGCGCAGGCACGAACGCCGCGCGGATGCGGCGGCCGAGGTCGGTGCGCACCGGGATGTTCTGGAGGTTGGGGCTGCTGCTCGACAGGCGCCCGGTGGCCGCGACGGTCTGGTTGAAGGTCGTATGCAGGCGGCCATCCTCCCCCACGAGGCGAGGCAGCACGTCGATGTACGTGCTGGTCAGTTTGGTGAGCTCGCGGTACGCAACGACCTTTGCGGCGATGGGGTGCAACGGTACAAGGTCCGCGAGCACGCTCGCGTCGGTGGAGTAGCCGGTCTTGGTGCGCTTGCCGGTGGGCAACCCGAGCTTGTCAAAGAGCACCTCGGCGAGCTGCTTGGGCGAGTCTATCGTGAACTCGCAGCCCGCAAGCCCGTGTATCTCGGCCACGAGCGCCTCGATGTCGCGATGCGTCTCGGCCGAAAGCGCCCCGAGAACATCGCGGTCGATCCCGACCCCGACCTCCTCCATGCGCACGAGGACCGGGATCAGCGGCATCTCGATGGTCTCGAAGCAGCGCGTGGCGCCCCACTCATCGAGCGCGCTGCCGAGTACGGGGGCGAGTTCCGCCGCCG
>JAXMLJ010000126.1:0-11539 GCA_034368805.1 Coriobacteriia bacterium | reverse complement strand
CGCACTGCTCTCCCCGGCGTCGCGCTGTCCTCCGATGTCATCGTCGGGGTCACGGCAGAGACACCGTCCGACGACGAGACGTCGCGCGCGTTCGTCGACTCCATCGGCTTCGCGCGCCTGCATGTCTTCCGCTATTCGGCGCGGGCAGGGACACCGGCGGCTGGACGAGTGGACCAGGTTCCGGCATCGATCAAGACCGAGCGGGCCTCGGCGATGCGTGCCACAGGGGCGGCCTGTGCAGCCCGATTCCTCGCATCCGTGGTCGGGTCGCGCGTTGAGATGCTGGTGGAACGCGTGGTACCCGGCGAGCGCGGTGCCACGCCGGTTGCCGAAGGAACCACGCGCGAGTACCTGCGTGTGAGGGTCGCATCAGAGTCTGCACGGCCGGGAGATCTGCTGGCCGTGACGATCGAGGGTTTGGCAGCCGCCGGCGTCGCACGAGGGCGTCTCGTCGTGTGACGGCACGTCGGGCGTGTCCGCAAACAGCGTTTCATGGCACCGTGCGTGCTAGAATCCTGCTGGTATGGGCCGAATCCAGCCGGGCGGTCGTTTGACCGGCCGAGGGAAGCGAAGGTATCGCCGACGTGTCGAATCCCGCACAGGTGCGTCTCGTGGCACCGTCCGACGTGGACATGGTCGAACTCCTCGGCGAGGGCGATCATCTGCTCAAGCTCATCGAGAACCAGTTCGAGTCGGACATATCCGTGCGCGGCAACGAGATCTCCATCTCCGGCGACGAGGCCGAGGCACGAGCCGTGTCGGCGCTGTTCACGGAACTCTTCACTCTCGTGCGCGGGCATGAGCCGCTCACGCCGGACAGCATCGACCGGGCGATCGACATGCTCAAGCGCGACGAGTGTTCGCCTTCAAGCGTGTTCTCCGACGTCATCCTCACGCATCGCGGCAAGACCATCCGACCCAAGACCGCAGGTCAGAAGCGGTACGTGGACGCGATTCGAGCGAACACCGTGACCTTCGGCATCGGGCCCGCCGGTACCGGCAAGACGTACCTTGCGATGGCGATGGCCGTTGACGCGCTCAAGAAGAAGGAGGTCGGGCGGATCATACTCACCCGGCCGGCCGTTGAGGCGGGGGAGAAGCTCGGGTACCTGCCGGGGACCCTCTACGACAAGGTCGATCCGTACCTGCGCCCGCTGTACGATGCGCTCTTCGACATGATGGATATCGAGAAGTCCACCGCTCTCACCGAGCGCGGTGTGATCGAGGTCGCGCCGCTTGCGTTCATGCGTGGCCGAACGCTCAACGACTCGTTCGTCATCCTCGATGAGGCGCAGAACACATCCCCCGAGCAGATGAAGATGTTCCTTACCCGTCTCGGGTTCGGGTCCAAAGTCGTCATCACCGGCGATGTCACGCAGATCGACCTTCCGGCCGGGGCGTCAGGGCTCAAGCAGGTACGAGACATCCTGACCGATGTGTCGGACATCTCCTTCGTCGAGCTGCAGCCGCGCGATGTCGTGCGGCACCGCCTCGTGCAGCGAATCGTCACCGCGTACCACGAGTACGAGGAGGCCGGCGGCCGCACCCAGGCCTCACGTGATGCCTAGACGCTTCCTCATCGCCACCGTCGGCCGCGTGTGGCCCAAGTCGGGGCCGCTTGCCAGTGACCTGGGAAAGCGGGTACTGCTCGGGGTGGCCGTCATCGGACTCATATCGGTCCCCCTTGCCGTCCGCGTCGTGCCGCTCGGCTACGAGGAGGGGGAGCCGGCTCCGCGCACGTTCCGGGCGCCGCGCGCCATCCAGTACGTGGACCAGAATGCTACCGACGCGCTGCGGCAGACCGCTGCCGACGCTGTTGCGCCGGTCATGGTCTTCAATCAGCAGGCGCAGAGCGCGACGCGCAGCAATATCGTCGAGTTCTTCTCGTCGGTGTCCTCGTCGCGTGCCTCCCACAGCGAGGACACCACCGCGCAGGTGGCATTCCTGAGCGAGCGATACGCTTCGAAGATGGACACCGCGACGATCGAAGCGGTGGTCGCCCTGCCCACCGGCTCGATGGAGACCGTCGCCCGCAATGTCGAGACGCTCGTCACCGGCATCATGTCCGCCCGGATCCTGGAGGGTGACCTCTACGGGGCGCGCAACCAACTCGCGCGCAGTGCCGATCTCATCGGTTTGACCATCCCCGAGCGGTATGCGGTCATCAGCGTCGGGAACGTGTTCCTGGAGCCCACGCTTTCGGTGGACGAGGCTGCCACCGAACGCGCCCGGCAAGAGGCTATCGAGCGCGTGTCGCCCGTCGTGGTGGTCGTCCAGGAAGGCGAGAACATCGCCGAGCGTGGCGACATCGTCACGGCGCGTACCATCGACCTCGTCCGGAGTCTCGGCGGACTGGAGCAGGGCGTCGACGCGCTGTCGGTGATCGCCGGAATCGTGCTGATGGCGCTGCTGATCGTCGCCGGTGGCGCGTACCAAGCGGTCTACGTCCCGCAGGTGTGGCAGCGCTTGCGCGACTTGCTGCTCCTGTCGTCACTTCTGCTCGGTATGGCGTACGTGACCCGCGCGATGACCATCTTCGCGCCCGAGGTATCGCCGTACCTCATGCCGGTTCCGCTCGCCGCCGTCCTTGCCACGTTGCTCGTCGGGGCGCGATCCGCTCTCGTCCTGACCGTTCTGACGACCGTTGCGGGACTCCTGCTCGGCTTCTCCGGTGGCGTGCAGGTCGTGGCGACGCTGCTTTCCAGCCTCGCTGCGATCGTGATGCTCAAGGGCCTCACCCAGCGCAGCCACCTGTTCATCGCCGGCGCGTTCATGATGGGTCTGCTCGGTGTCGCCTCGTTTGGCTCTTCGCTCGCGTCGGGCAATCCGCTCGGCCAGTCGGCGGTGGCGGGCATCTACGGTCTCGGCGGCGGACTCATCACGTCGGTCCTCATGCTCGGCCTTCTCCCGTTCTTCGAGTTCGTCTTTGGCGTGACCACTGATATAACACTGCTGGAACTCGGCAGCCCCGGCCATCCGCTGCTGCGACGGCTCATGACCGAGGCGCCGGGCACCTACTCGCACTCGGTGATGGCCGCCAACCTTGCCGAGACCGCCGCCGAGGCTATCGGCGCCAATCCGCTGCTGGCGCGCGCCGGCGCGTACTTCCATGACGTGGGAAAGATCCGCCGGCCGGCGTTCTTCGTCGAGAATCAGGCGGGCGGGACGAACCCGCACGACACGACCTCACCATCGCTCTCGGCACGGATCATCACAGCTCACGTGCGTGAGGGTGTCGAGATAGCCACCGAGTACCGGTTGCCGCCGGAGGTCGTAGACATAGTGCGGCAGCATCACGGGACGTCGGTCGTGGCGTACTTCTACGACAAGGCGTCGAAGAAGGGCGGCCCGCTGCTCGAGGCCGACTTCCGCTACGACGGGCGGCGTCCGTCGTCGAGAGAGGCGGCGCTCGTGATGATGGCAGACGCCGCAGAGGCGGCGGTACGGACGCTCGTGAAGCCCACACCGCAGAAGATCGAGACGATGCTGCGCAAGATCGTCCAGGGGAAGATCGCCGATCACCAGCTCGACGAGACCGAGCTCACGCTTGCCGACATCGAGACGGTCGTCATGGTCTACACACGGATGCTCTCGAGCATCTATCATCCTCGTGTCGAGTATCCGGAACCCAAGGATGAGGGGGAGGCCCGTGCTGATCAGCATCGTGAGCCACAGAGAGCCTGAACCGCTCGACACGGTGGCGTTCGAGCGCCTCGCGCGCTTCGCGCTCACCATGGAGGCGGTGCCCGACGAGTCCGAGCTGTCGATCGCGCTGGTGGACGAGGATGAGATGGCACGGCTCAACGAGCAGTACCGCGGCATCGCCGATGCTACCGACGTGCTGTCGTTCGGCTGCGACGACCCGTGCCCGACGCCCGGCGGCGAGCCGCTCACACTCGGCGATGTCGTGATCGCGCCTGCGGTGGCCGAGCGTCAGGCCGCCGAACTCGGACACAGCGTGGAGCAGGAGCTCGACGTTCTGCTCGTCCACGGGATCCTGCACCTGCTCGGCTACGATCACGAGGCCGAGACCGACGCGGGAGCGATGGCCGCGCGCGAGACGGCCATCCTCGATGCGTACGCGGGCGGGTAGGGCGCACGTGCGCAGCCGTTCGCTTCTGTGGAGCTTCAACTACGCGATCGAGGGCGTCGTCTATGCGCTGAGGACCCAGCGCAACATGCGGCTGCATGCCGTCGTTGCGATCGCGGTGCTCGCAGCCTCGCTCTTCTTCCGCATCGGCCGCGTGGAGTTCATCGCGATCGTCTTCGCGATCTCGTTCGTCTTCGTCACCGAACTTGCGAACACCGCGCTCGAGGCCGCCGTGGATGTGGCCACCCAGAGTTTCGACCCGCTTGCCAAGGTGGCCAAGGACGTCGCCGCAGGTGCCGTGTTCGTCGCGGCCGTGAACGCGGTGATCGTCGGCTACGTCGTCTTCTTCGCACGGATCGGGGATGTGGCCGACCTCCTGCTCAACCGCGTTCGTCACACACCCGCGCACATCACGATCGTCACGCTGCTCCTGACCTCGATCGCCGTGCTCGTGGGCAAAGCGATCACCCGCTCGGGAACGTACGTGCGTGGCGGCTGGCCCTCGGGTCATACCGCCACAGCAGCCGCGTCAGCCACCGCGATCGCCTACGTCACCGAGAGCGCCGGCGCGGCGGTCCTCGCCACGTTCATCGCGTTTCTCGTCGGCCAGAGCCGGGTGGAGAACGGTGCGCACACCTGGCCGCAGGTCGTCGTGGGCGGACTGCTGGGTTTCCTCATCGCCACGTTGGTGTTTCAGGTATCCTGGTTCTGACGCATAAGGGAGGCTTCGCACCCACGTCATGACCGCCGTCACTCTGCTCGTGGCAGCCGCCACACTCATCGTGTCCATAGCTGTGGTAGCCGTGCTGTCGGCCGCCGAAGGGGCCGTTCGACTACTGCCCCGTTCGCGCACCCGACGGCTCGTCGAGGCAGTGCGTCCCGGTGCGACCGCACTTGACGCGCTTGCCGAGTGGCCGAGCCGCCTTGCTGCGGCATCTGCTCTGTGGCGCGCGCTCGCCTACGTCATGTGCGCAGTTGTCGCCGCATGGGCTGCTGCACGGATCGCGGGGGACGGGTCCGAGTGGTGGGCGATCCCCGCTGCCGCTGCGGTGGCCGGGATCGCGGTGTTCTCGCTCGGCGAGGCGTTACCGCGGACGCTTGCGGTACACAACCCCGAGCGGGTCGGACTGGCATCCGCACCTACGGCGGCGAGCCTGACATCGGTAGCGGCACCCATGGCCCGGGCGCTCGGCGTGGGCTGGGTCAAGATCGTCTCGCTCGTGGCCGAGGACACCGTGACGGACCCGTGGCTCACCGGCGATGAGTACAGGCCGGAGACCGGTGCCGAAGAGTCTCCTGACGCCGACGGCGCCGAGGTGGCGTTCATCGATGCCGTCGTGGCCTTCGCCTCCAAGATCGTGCGCGAGGTCATGGTCCCTCGCACCGACATGATCTGCCTGGAGGACACTGCCGACGTCACCGAGGCGGTATCCGTGGTTCGGGCATCAGGCTGCTCGCGCCTCCCTATCTACCACGATACGCTCGACGACATCCGCGGCGTGCTGTACGCCAAGGACCTGCTCGTCTGTGTGGCGGCCGACGCCTGTCCGACAGAGGTCGCGTTCCTCGCTCGCGAGCCGTATTTCGTGCCCGAGACCAAGCCGGTCGACGAGCTGCTCGTCGAGATGCGTCAGCGCAAGGTGCACATGGCGCTCGTTGCCGACGAGTATGGCGGCACCGCCGGGCTCGTGACGATCGAGGACTTGCTCGAGGAGATCGTCGGCGAGATCTTCGATGAGTACGACCGTGCCGAGCCGATGGTCACCGAGCTCGAGGACGGCAGCATGGTGCTCGACGCCCGCTTCCCGATAGACGACTTCAACGACCTGCTCGGCACCGATATCGAGCTGGAGGCGGACTCCATCGGTGGACTGTTCGTCGAGCTGGCCGGTCGCATCCCTGAGCCCGGGGAGTCTATCGTGGTCGAAGGCGTGCGCATCACCGCTCGTGAGGTTGAAGGCACCCGCGTTCGCAGGCTGCTCGTGGAGCCCCGTACAGACGACGACATGGAGATTGACGATGCCTAGACACATCACGGAAGCCGACCTCGCGCTACTCGCGTTCGCTCGCGAGGTGCGCTCGCGCTCCTATTCGCCGTACTCGGGCTTTCGGGTCGGCGCGGCCGTGTTCGCCGGGGGTGAGATATTCCAGGGCGTGAACGTTGAGAACGCCGCCTACGGTTCGTGCATCTGCGCCGAGCGCTCCGCGGCGCTTGCCGCAGTCACGGCCGGGCACACGGATTTCGACGCGGTCGCCGTCGTCGGTGACTCCGAGGCGCCCACCGTGCCGTGCGGAGCGTGCCGACAGTTCCTGGCCGAGTTCAACCCGTCGATGCGCGTGATCATGGGCGGCCGCACCGACGCCGTGGACGTCCGTCGGCTCGATGAGCTGCTCCCCGACGCGTTCGTTCGTGGCTATCTCGATCAGGACGACGGGAACGACGACGCATGACGGAAGCCCCGTACGAGATCGTACGCAGCGGCTTCGTCGCCATCGTCGGTCGGCCGAATGCCGGCAAGAGCACGCTCGTCAACGCGCTCGTCGGCGTGAAGGTCGCCATCACCTCGGACACACCGCAGACAACCCGCCATCGGTTGCGCGCGGTCCTCGACCGCGACGACGCGCAGATCGTGCTCGTGGACACCCCGGGGCTGCACAAGCCGGTCGACGCGCTCGGCGACCAGGTGAACCGTTCGAGTGTGCTCGCCGCGGCCGATGTGGACGTCATCGCACTGTGTATCGACGCAGCGGCGCCGGTCGGCTCCGGCGACCGGTGGGTGGCCGAGCGCGTGGCCACCGGCAAACGCCCCGTGATCCTCGTCATCACCAAGGCCGATCTGGCCGATGAGGCCACGATCGCCCGGCAGCTCGAACGCGCCCGCGAGCTTGTCACCCCCACAGCCGAGGTGGTCCTCTCGGCCGAGACCGGTGAGAATCTCGAGGCGTTCGTGGATGCGGTGCTCGTGCACATGCCCGAGGGACCCCGCTTCTTCCCGCGCGACATGACCACCGACCAACCGCTTGCGGTCATGCTCGCCGAACTCGTGCGTGAGAAGGTCCTGCGCATGACACGCGACGAGGTTCCCCACGCGGTGGGCGTGGCCCTCGACGACCTTATCTACGATGAAAGCCGCGACTTCCACACCGTTCGCGCCACTATCTACGTGGAGCGGGACTCGCAGAAGGGCATCATCATCGGTAAGGGCGGCGAGATGATCCGCGCGGTCGGCACGCAGGCGCGCGTGGACATCGAGCGGCTGCTCGGCGGTGGGGTGCACCTCGATCTGCGGGTGAAGGTGAAGAAGGACTGGCGCCGGGACGCCGCGCAGATCAAGCGTTTCGGCTATGGAGAGGGGCTCTAGGCATGGACAGAGCGACGCTGGCTTCGGCTATAGACCAGACACTGCTCAAACCGACCGTGGGCTATCAGGCGGCCGCCGCGTGGATGGAGCAGAGCGCGGGACACGGCTTTGCGACCCTGTGCGTGTCTCCGTTCCTCGTTCCGCTCGCAGCCCAACGGCTCAGCGGCGGGGCCACGCGCGTGTGCTCGGTATCCGGGTTCCCGCTCGGGTATGCGAACACCGAGTCGAAGGCCGAGGAGTCGGCGCACCTGGTGCAGCTCGGCTGCCACGAGGTCGACATGGTGCTCAACTACGCTGCGCTGCTCGAGGGTGACGACGCATTCGTCCTCGACGACATCGCTGCGGTGGTGCGCACGGTGGCCACCGCTTCGCACGGCGCCGCGATCGTGAAGGTGATACTCGAGACCGGCTACCTCGACGAGGCTCAGATCGAGCGGGCGTGCGGGCTTGCGGTGGAGGCCGGCGCGCACTTCGTCAAGACATCTACCGGCTTCGGCCCGCGTGGCGCGTCGGTCGAGGACGTCATGGCGATGCGAGCGGTCGTCGGCCCTGACATCGGCGTGAAGGCCGCTGGCGGCATCCGTGACCTCGACACCGCGCTTGCGATGTTCGAGGCCGGGGCCTCGCGCATCGGCACCTCCTCGGGGATCGAGATCCTCGAGGCGTTCGACGCGCGCGGGTAGTCCGCATGCCGAGCTACCGCGTGCGGGCGCTTGCGCTCAAGAAGACCAAGCTCGGCGAGTCCGACCTTATCGTGACGCTTCTTTCCGAGGACGGCTGCCAGGTGAGGGCTGTCGCCAAGGGCGCGCGCAAGCCCGGGTCCCGGTTTGGCGCACGGGTCGAACCGTACACCGTGGGTGACTTCATGTTCTCGACTGGCCGGACGCTCGACGTGATCACCGATGCGCAGACCGCGGAGAGCCACCAGCACATCCGGGAAGACTACGACCGCGCCCAGGCGGCCTCGGTCGTCGCCGATGTGCTCGACAAGATCTCGGTGGAGTGTCAGACCGAGGAGCGGCTCTTCGGCCTTGCCGTAGCGACGCTCGGGGCGCTTCAGGCTGCCGACGGCGATGACCTGCTCGCGCTCACCGTGGCGTTTCTCGTGAAGGCGATGGCGATGCACGGGTATCGGCCGCAGTTCGACGCGTGTCCGGTGTGCGGCGGACCCGTCCATACCAGCGAGGAGCGCTTCTCGCTCGAGGCGGGCGGACCGCTGTGTGAGGGCTGCGAGGCGGGAGCGGCCGAGACGGCGCGTATGACCCCGGGCGCCCGCAACGCGCTCGTCGCGCTCCTGGGCGCGACGATGGCCGAGGTTCCCGGCCTTCGCATACCGCGCCCCGTGTTGCTCGAGGCCTTCGGTCTCATGCGCGCGTTCGTGGGCTACCACCTGCCCGCGCGGTGCCGGGCGCTCGACCTGTACGCTGCGGCGGTCGGGTGCTGACACGTACCCTAGCGGCGCGCCACGATCTCGATCCGCGTGCCGAGGGAGCGGGCGAGGAGTTCTGACTTGGCACCGGCCCCGTAAAGCTCGACTGTCAGATCGCCGGCTCCGTGTGCGACCACGGTCAGCACGTCCGGGCGGGGTTCGAGGCTGACCGATGACACGCGGCCGGTCTGAGAGCGGTCGAGCCCGTCGGCGATGCGTACGATGCCCGCCAGGAGCCGCACGAGATCACGATCCTCCTCGGCGATGCGTGCCCACGCTTCGTGCGACGCTTTGGGGAGCGAGCCTCGGTGGTACCGGGCGATCGCTGCGACGATCGCGACCTCGCGGGCAGTGAGGCCTGCAAGCGGCGCATGAATGATGAGCTGCCACGAGTGACGGTGGTGCTTGTCGTGGCCGATGAAGTAGCCGACGTCGTGGAGGATCGCCGCCACCTCGAGCAGCTCGCGCGCGCGTGCGTCGAGGAGCGGACGTCCCGGTGCGAGTGCATCGAAGATCTGGAGCGCGTGTCCGGTGACGTGCGCCGAGTGATCAGCGTCGAAACGGCATCGCTCGCCGAAGCGGAGCGCCACGTCCCGCAGCGGCACTGGCGCGCTATCACGGCCGAGCCGCGCGATCGTGTCGAGCAGGATGCCTTCGCGAAGCCCCTTCTGGTTGGCGACGAGCCGCTCGGCTCCCAGCAGGTGCATCAGCTCCGTGACGACCACGCTGCCTGGCACGGCCGTGTCCGCGCGGTACGACGCGAGACCGGGGACCCTGGCGCGGGCGGCGCTCCGCATCGCCGCCAGACGCGCGGAGATCTCGGCCACCTCGGACGCGGAGACCTCGGCCCCCTGGAGCGTGACGGGCGTCTGGCCGCGGTCTGCCGCCGCTACGCCAACCAGTGACGTTATCGTGCCTCCGCTCGCGATGAGCGTCTGGATCTGTGGACCGGTGTCGCCGAACTCGGATGCCAGCGCGAGGCGCACCTCGGCGCGCAGCCGCTTGAGCGCGCCAGCCGACGGCGGGTCCTCATCGGCCGGAAGCCCGGCAAGCAACCGCACCGCGCCGAGCGGGAGCGAGTGCACGGCGGTGATCTGTCCGCCGAGGGCGAAGACGACCTCGAGCGAGCCACCGCCGATGTCGAGAACGCACGCGGGGTCGGGGAGGTCGAAGTTGGCGGCTGCGCTCGCGAAGGCCAGGTGACCTTCCGTCTCCCCATCGACGATCTCGATGTCGAGTCCCAGCCTCTCGCGCACGAGAGAGAGGAACTCGTCGCTGTTAGACGCCGAGCGCACGGCGGCGGTAGCAACCGCACGGACGGTGGTGGCTCCCCGCGAGTCGGCCACCGCCAGCAGGGTTCCGAGCGCCTCGATGGACGCTTCGATGCGGTCGCCTGCGATCGCGCCGGTGTCGGTCAGACCGGCGCCGAGGCGGGTCTGGAAGCGCTCGTCGTCGATGACGCGGTGGCTGCCGTCGAGTGTGACCTCGGCGACCACGCCGCGAATGGAGTTGGAGCCGATGTCGATGACGGCCACGCGAAACGGGCGAGCGGGCACAGATCCTCCTTGGTGAGAGCCTCACGGTACCACGCGTGCGATGCCGACGGCGGCCGAGCTCGCGCGCGACCATCGGGCGCGGCTGGTGTACACTGTCTGCCACGCTCGGCACGCCGACCCGGCACTGTTGTCGGGCACGAGGATTCGGGGACTTCAGTGGCACTCAACTTCCAGGACATGATCATGGCCCTCGAGCGGTACTGGGCCGACAGGGGTTGCGTCGTGCTGCAGCCGCAGGACATGGAGGTCGGCGCGGGCACGTTCCATCCCGCAACCACCCTGCGGTCGCTCGGTCCGGATGAGTGGCGCACCGCCTACGTGCAGCCGAGCCGTCGTCCCACCGACGGCCGCTACGGCGAGAACCCCAATCGCCTCCAGCACTACTACCAGTACCAGGTGATCTTGAAGCCGAGCCCGGACGATGTGCTCGACTTGTACTGGGACTCGCTTCGCGCCATCGGCATCGAACCGCGCGACCACGACATGCGCCTGGTCGAAGACGATTGGGAGTCGCCGACCCTCGGCGCCTGGGGACTGGGCTGGGAGGTGTGGCTCAACGGCATGGAGGTGACGCAGTTCACCTACTTCCAGCAGGTTGGCGGCTTCGACTGCAATCCCGTGGCGGGCGAGATTACCTACGGGCTCGAGCGGCTGGCCATGTACGTGCAGGGCGTCGACCGCGTCTTCGACCTCAACTTCAACGGCCGCACCGACGACCGCAAGCTGACGTACGGCGACGTTTTTCTGCAGGCGGAACAAGAGTATTCGAGATTCAATTTCGAGCATGCGGATACGGCGCTGCTGCTACAGCATTTCCGGGATGCCGAGAAGGAATGCAAATCGCTGCTGTCGAAGGGGGCAAATGGCGAAAAGCACCTCTTGGTGTTGCCGGCCTACGACCAGTGCATAAAAGCCTCGCATGTTTTTAATCTGCTTGATGCAAGAGGCGTAATTTCTGTTACGGAGCGGCAGGGGTATATTCTCCGTGTGCGTGAGCTGGCCAAGGCCTGCTGCGCGGCGTGGCTCGAATCCGAGGGAGGACGTTCGTGAACGAGACAGTCATTGGGATCCTTGCGATCGGTGTACCGGCGCTGCTGATTGG